>JAWOMO010000011.1:0-36576 GCA_033852435.1 Nitrospira sp. | reverse complement strand
GGCTGGAATGAGGTGGGCTTGAGCACAATTTGAGCGGAGTAACGGATCGGGTACTGGCATCAGTTCGGTGAGTCGCAATAAAGTCACGGGGGCCAACAGCGTTTCTTCCATGATAGAGTCCTAACGGGGCCGAACAGAGCTTGCACAAGCGAAACCAACTTCTTATACTCCCCTTGGCTCAGGCCCTCATTTCCTTCCCTCTCATAGACTGTTGAGAGACTTTCGTTATGCTGGCTTCGGTCTGGTCATCGCAGTGGGCTCAACGATTATTACTTCTCGCCGGCTTCGTCGCGGTGATAGTCCATGGATACATCATTACGGTTCTTCGCATCCCCTATTTTCGCGATTTCGATGTCCACCGCGAGGTGGGACGACGGTTTCTGACAGGCGAATATTTGTATGCAGGTGGCCTCTGTTACCCCTATATGCCAAGCGCCGCCTTGTACTTTGCCCCGCTGGCATTATTCGACCGTGGAACCGGCCTGGCCCTCCGATACACCGTTGCTGTGATCTGCTTGTGTCTGACGTTCTTTCTCTTGTATCGAATGGTTCGCGACCGATCAGGGGTGCCCCCCACTGAAAGCCTCTGGATTAGCGCCGCCACGGTGTTGCTGGCCTTCCAATTTATTCTGCAAGACCTCGACGATGGCGGTCCTCACCTGATCCTGCTCGCAATTCTCACCGCCGGGATCTATTCCGGGTGGCAGGGACGTGAAAAGCTGGGGGCGATGTGGTTCGGTCTAGCAATTGCCCTGAAAGTGTCCCCCGCACTGTTTCTGCCGTTTTTTCTCTGGAAACGTCAATGGCGGATCGCAGGTTTTGCCGCCATCGCCGCGGGTTGTTGGATCATGCTGCCAATGATGTGGATGGGACCGGGAAATTGGTGGAGCCATCAACGGGAATGGATACTGGTCGCGGCCGGATCGTCTATGGGCCAGGACATCCCGATCACTGTAGAGAACGAGCAGCGCGTGAGGAATCAGTCGCTTGGGCAGACCCTCATGCGGTATCTCGTGACCTTTCCGGAAGATCATCCTCTGCGGCGTGAGGATCCGGGCTATGTGGCACTGCTGAACCTTCCCGCACAGACCGCCAAGATGTTGAGGATTGTTGTAACGATGGGCCTGCTGGCCGCCTTTGGCTGGTATGCGCGTCGCCCATTCGAAGGACGAGGTGATCCTGCATGGTTGCGGGAGTCTAGTGCCGTGATGATCCTTGCGCTGCTCCTGTCTCCCGTCACCTGGGTGCAACACCTGGTCTGGCTGATGCCCGCCCTTTATCTGATTCTCGTGGACGCCCGAAGCAATGCGGGACTGGGGACACGAACCAAGATGGCTCTGGCAGCCTACGTCCTTCTGGCAGTTGTACTCAATTATGAGCTTCTCGGTAAGCAAACTTTCGCGTTGTTGCTGAGCTATCACCCGTTTACCCTGGCGATGTTGTTAGTGCTGGGGATTCTGATAATCCCTCGCCAAACCTCCGAGACAATTTGCATGCCCTCGGAGCGCCACGAGGCCGCATCAGCGACATGAACGTCGATCTCATAACGGGTGCGCGTGCCTCAGGGCATTGGGTCTGCCAGGTCGTAGCTGGCCCTGAAGGCGATCCTCTTATGTTCATTCATTTACTTATCATGAACGGAGTCATGTGATGAGAACCGTCGTCGTCATTCCCACCTATAACGAGCGCGAAAACATTCTGCCGTTGATTGAGCGCTGTGTTGCCCTCCCTTTGTGTCCCGATCTCTATTTCATTGATGATGGCTCTCCTGACGGCACGGGCGAACTGTTGGAATCTCTCCGCTCTAGCTATCCCCGCCTGCGGGTCATGCATCGGCCGGGAAAATTGGGACTCGGTTCCGCCTACCGTCAGGCCTTTCGTCTCTTGCTCCCAGAGTCTTACGATCGCTACGTGGCTATGGATGCTGATCTTTCCCACCGCCCAGAGTCCATTCCCAACTTGCTCCGTGCCTCGAGTGAGTCAGATCTTGTGATTGGGAGCCGCTATTGCACCAGTGGGGCTACGAAAAACTGGTCCGCTGCGCGTCGACTGCTGAGTCGTACCGCGAACCATATAGTGCGTGGCCTGCTTGGACTGAAGGTCAAAGACGCTACAGCTGGGTTTCGGTGTTATCGGGGGGAGTTGCTGACCGCCCTAGATGGGCTGGACATGCGATCGAACGGCTATTCCTTCCAAGTCGAAACGACGTACTACGCTCAGCTCATGGGGTTTCGGATACGAGAGGAACCAATCCTGTTCGAGGAGCGTGTTCAAGCAAAGAGTAAGATGAGTCGGTCTGAGGTCACCTCGGCAATGCATACCGTCTGTCGACTCTTGATACATCGATGTTCTCGGGATGTGGTCCGCCGATCGGCACAGAGTCCTTGCAGCGAGGTTGAGGAAAGAAACGCTGCGACGTGAAGATGAGAGATGGGGGAGGCGCGTCTGGGTTGCTTGCATGGAGTGTTTGATCATCCTTCAAATAATAAGCACCTCTCCCGAGCTGGGTTCTGTCTGCACCGCTCTTCAGATAGGCGACATTGTGAATCAAACGATCATGCGATGTTCAAAAACCCTCCGTTCCTGCGGTCTGAAGTCATTTGTGATTTCAACCTGGTAAACGTTGCCGTTCGACAAGCTCAATAACAACTTGTTGTGGCCATCACGCTGTTCTCTTTCTCGCTGCGCAAGCCGTCGGTGCACCACCGGCATTCAGTCTTCCACGCCCACGCCGATCACGATTAGAACCGCATAGTCCTGCTTCTTACAGCCCTCGACTGGAGGCATCGCTCCTCCTGGCGCAACTGGAAACGCAGTCTTCTGCGCGTTTGCCGGCGAGCAGGAACTATCAACCGCCGCCGGTGTATAGCGCGCGGAGCGGCAGGCTAGGTGCGTCACGTCGTAGAGCGTCGCGTCTTTATCGAGTTCCCAGCGCCTGTCGCCATTCCTGTCGGCGGGATGAATGGTCAGCACAGCCGTCACATCGCGGTTACCCGTGACCACGTACTTGCCGGGAGGGAGCGGAAAGGTCGGCTGCTCCATGATCAAGCCGTGTTCCTCCAGCCACCAGTCCGTGCCGTCGAATTTCCAGCGCGCCGGGGCGACACCACCTGCATCCTTCAACCGTTTATAGCTGTTCAGCTCGACGCCCCGAGGACCTGGGTCCAGAAGCCACAGACCCCACGATTGCGCGCCACTCCCGGAGGTCGCACCTGGATCACCCAACGCCGCGATGAACTGTGTCGATATGCGCTGGAACGTCGTCTGACCTCCGCCTGCGGCGTGAACCGGCTGAGCCACGGCGGCTATCGTCACCAGCAAAGCCGTCGCAAGGCATGCGTGGCAAATTAGGCGCTGCGTTCTCCTCTTTAGCGCCAACACGGCTCCTAGCTGTAAATGGGTTCGCACCCCGATCGTTCTGAGTTCTGAAATCATCTCTCGACTCTCCTTTCAGGACGGGTAAGCAACAACTTGATCACCGCCGTGTCCTCAATGGACCGCAAATCTACACCGAGAATGACCATTTTTGGTCGTTTCCAGCCACTCTCCGCCCCTGAGGTTCCATAGATATTTGTTTGTGGCCAGTATCATTCTACGGAGAAACCCATGAAATTTATTCCATTCAGGAAATGGTCGATCCGGAGGGATTTTGGACAATCACGATGCACGGTTCTTGAAACTGCTGTGTGACGGTCTCAGGGGAATGAAGGCTGAGTGAATCGGACCGTCACCACATCTATGGGGATGGGGGAATCGGTGGTCGTGCCATTGCCTAATTGCCCCTGGCTGTTATCGCCCCAGCATTTCACCTGTCCTGCCCTGGTCAGGGCGCAACTATGGTGTGCGCCAGCCGCAATCCCCTTCGCGCCCCCTGTCAGTCCCCCGACATCCACCGGCGTGTCTCGATCAACCGATTTGCCTTCCCCTAATTGTCCGTCGTCGTTATCTCCCCAGCACTTCACCCCTCCGGCCGTAGTCAGGGCGCACGTGTGCGCACCGACGTAGATCTCCAACTCCCGAACGGATCCGACCCCAGCGGCAATCATGGTGATCCCCTGCATCAACCCGGCGACATTCACCGGAACTGTCGATGTGGGTTGTGGCCCATTCCCGAGTTGACCTTGGCTGTTGTCGCCCCAGCATTTGACGCCACCCGCCTCAGTGAGGACGCAGGTGTGGAATCCCCCCGCGGTGATTGCCCTCACCCCACTGGTGAGCCCCACGACATCGACCGGTGTATTGCGCTGATCGGCACTGCCATCCCCCAACTGTCCGTAGGCATTGCCGCCCCAGCATTTCACGCCACCTGCCTCGGTGATGGCGCAGGTATGGTGTCCACCGGTCGCGATTGCTCGAATACCCGTTGTCAGTCCCACGACCGCCACGGGAGTCCGCTGATCGAGCGTCATCCCATTGCCTAATTGCCCGCGGTCGTTGCTTCCCCAGCACGTGACCCCGCCCGCCGTGGTCAACGCGCAGGTGTGGTGCCCCCCGCCCGCAATCGCCGTGATCCCACTGGTGAGCCCGACGACCTGCACGGGGGTGTTGCGCGAGTCGTCCGTCCCATCCCCGAGTTGTCCTGCGAAATTTCTGCCCCAGCACGTGACCCCGCCAGCTGTGGTCAACGCGCAGGTGTACGGTCCACCCGTGGTGATCGCCTTCACGCCGCTGGTGAGCCCCACGACATCGACCGGTGTACTGCGCTGACTGACACTGCCATCCCCCAACTGGCCATAGGCATTGCCGCCCCAGCATTTCACGCCACCTGCCTCGGTGATGGCACAGGTGTGGTGCCCACCGGCAGCGATGGCTCCGATGCGTGTGAAGGGAGGGACCATGGGGCCCTTCTGGGCACAACCGACAAGCATGGGAGACAGGAGGATGACCACAGTGATTGCTGCCCACTGCGCGAGGCGGGCAGCGTGGACCCGAAGGGGAGGAAGGCGTGTCACAGGGCGTTCTCCCTTTGTTGTGTTGGGCGCGGTGTCATGCTCATGAAGCCAAGGAGTCAGCGTTGGAGTCATAAGAGTTGACGATTCTTGGTGCGAAGAGTGCCAGAGCATTTGTTTTTGAATCAGCCCAAAGCATACGCGCGAAGACTGGATAAATCGAGACGTGCCGTGAACGATGTGCCCGAGGATTACGAACACGAGACAGACTATGGGAGGAGGCTCGTGTCTGCAGGGTCTACATGGGGATTCATGGAGGAGCTTTGATTGGAGCTCGGCGGGCTGCCTTCCGGTCGCACGAGGGTTACCCCACCGCAGGTCGTCGCGAGAACCCCTTGAAATTATACAGCCTCTCTAGTGGAGAGACTTGCACTGTGCTGAAGATGTGCGAATCGATTCAAGAGTAGGTGGGCGGCCTTCTAGCACAAAATAGCACAGGGTCACCTACCGCTGGCCTACAAAACAATGCCTTATAGATTAGCCTGCCATGTAAATAACCGACAATGTAATATTTAGAAGGTTAGCTCGACAACAGAGCAGCGGCAGCTTTTACACCACGCAGTCGGCCGGCTCGATGGCCGGCAGGACATTCGAAGGAGGGAAGCATGACCCATCATGACACCGCAACTCACTACCGCACGCAAGACGTGGACGGACTCAAGATTTTCTATCGGGAAGCGGGCGCGTCACCAGCCCCAACCGTCCTGCTCCTGCATGGGTTTCCAACGTCGTCGCACATGTTCCGCGACTTGATTCCCCTGCTGGCGCCTCATTTCCGCGTGGTCGCTCCCGATCTCCCGGGGTTTGGCTTCTCTGACGCGCCGAGCCGGTCGCGCTTTACGTACACCTTTGACCGCTTGGCCGACATAATGGAGCGGTTTACGGAAGCGCTCGACCTCAGCCGCTACGCCCTCTATGTCTTCGATTACGGCGCCCCGGTTGGTCTCCGGCTGGCGATCCGGCATCCGGAACGGATCACCGCGATTGTGTCGCAGAACGGCAATGCCTACGAGGAAGGGCTCAGCGCGGGCTGGAACCCGATCCAAAAGTACTGGGAAGACCCCAGTCCAGAAAACCGGGCGGCGCTGAAGGCCTTTCTGGCGCCTGAGTCCACGAGGTGGCAGTACACGCACGGGGCCGACCAGTCGCGCGTGGCCCCAGAGTCCTATGCACTCGACTCTGCCCTGTTGGCGCGTCCCGGCAATGAGGACATTCAGCTCGATCTGTTTCTCGACTATGCGAGTAACGTCAAGCTGTATCCCCAGTTCCAGAATTACTTCCGCCTCCACCGACCTCCGACGCTCGCCGTCTGGGGCAAGACCGATCCCTTCTTTCTCCCGGCAGGAGCCGAAGCCTTCAAGCGAGACAATCCGAGCGCGCAAATCGAATTCTTCGACACCGGGCATTTTGCACTCGAGACGCATAGCGCAGAAATCGGAGCGAAGATCGTGAAGTTTTTAACCACTATACGGCAGAGCGCCGTTGCTAAAGAAGGAGAGCAGGCATGCGTAACCAAGTCATCATAATTACGGGCGCGAGCAGCGGCTTTGGCCGTGCGACGGCTGAAACGCTGGCCCATCACGGGCATACCGTGTACGCGACGGTTCGTGACATAGCGGGAAAAAACCAGCCGGTCGCGCGTGAACTTCGGAGCGCAGCACAGGCGGGACACACCCGCCTGCACGTGATCGAACTCGATGTCACCGACGCGGATTCCGTAGACCGCGCCGTGCAGACCGTGGTGAGGGAAACCGGGCGCCTGGACGTGCTCATCAACAACGCCGGCATCTTCTATGCGGGGATCACGGAAGGCTTCACACCCGAGCAGGCGGCGGCACAATTCGATGTCAATGTGATCGGGATCGTCCGCACGATGCGCGCAGTCCTGCCGCAATTCCGTCGGCAAGGAGGCGGGCTGATCATCAACATCGGGTCGATCGTTGGCCGTGTCACCTTCCCGTTTTTTGGGCTCTACGGTGCAACCAAATATGCTCTCGAAGCGCTCACCGAGGGATATCGGTATGAGCTGTCCCAGTTGGGAATCGATGTCGCGCTACTTCAGCCGAGCGCGTATCCCACAGCCATGTTTGCCAACATGCAAGGACCTGTCGATGCGTCCCGTGTTGTGGAGTATGGTGACGTGGCCAAGATTCCGAGCGCGATGTTCGAGCAATTCGGGAAAATGCTCTCCGCTCCCAACGCCCCCAACGCTCAAGAGGTCGCGGACGCAATTGGCCATCTTATCGCGCAGCCGGCGGGGTCCCGGCCTTTCCGAACCGTGGTGGGGGCCGACTTTGGAGCCAACACAGTTAATGCTCAAACCGCTCAGGTGCAGGCAGGAGTCCTCAAGGGCCTGGGCTTGGGACATCTCGACATACTCAAAATGCGATGACTGGCTCAGATGTAACGAGGAGAAGGTAGCATGCCATTGATCACAGTCAAAGTCTTTGAAGGCGAGCTGACGCAACAGCAAACGGCCGACATCATCCAGGGAATCACCGAGGCGGTGATCCCGTTCGTCGGGGAGCGGCTGCGCGAGGCGACGTGGGTGCTGGTGGAAGAGATCAAGAGTGGCGCGTGGGGCATCGGGGGCAAACCATTCGGTCTACCGGAACTGCGAGCCATACAAGCTGGCCAATCGCCGGGAGATCAGTAACGAAAAAGGGCACAGGAGCGCGATGACATGAAACTCGCGTCAGTGCAACTTGGGCGTCCGCGCACGGTGCGGTGGCACGGAAAGGCTGTCTCCACCGGCATCTATAAAGAACCGGTGGCCGGATGCATCATATTACATCGGTTCAATCTCGATGGTGACGAGCAAGCCGACCTGACCGTGCACGGCGGGGGGGATAAGGCGGTGTATGTCTATCCTGCTGAACATTATCCAATCTGGCAGGCAGAGTTTCCCGACATGCGGTTGCCCTTCGGAATGTTTGGCGAGAAATTTACCACGGAGGGGCTAAACGAATCGTCTGTCCACATCGGCGATCGGTTCCGCATCGGAGTAGCGGTGGTCGAGGTCACGCAGCCGCGCATGCCTTGCTACAAACTCAGCATACGATTCGGACGTCCTGACATGCCGAAACGTTTTCATGCGAGCGGTCGCTGTGGATTTTATCTGGCCGTCCTGCACGAAGGTGAGGTCGGCGCGGGCGACGTGTGGGAACGCATCGCACGTATCGACCAGGAGGTCTCGGTGATCGAAAGCTATCGCCAGTCCTTTCAGGAATAGGTTGACTGAGAAGGCGAGCTGAGGGAGTGAGCATGAGCGTAGTCCCCTCGCAATGCGGTCGCAAAACGGTCATATAGTAGAGCTATGTTTTCTCGCCGCGACTCACTCCATCAAGAGCGGATTGACCCTCCGCGGGTCATCGCACGAAACTGTGCATTTTCATGGAAATGGGATTCCACCACCGGGCTGCTGTGTTCGTCGTGTGCTGTATCCATCTCAAGGGTACTCACCCGTCCCTTAATCATCTACTGAAAATCTTTCAGAGGGAGAATTGACCCCTTCTAAGGGAGTCGAGTGGCGTAGGAGTTAGTCAGAGTAAATATTGGTGCGCCTGGAGGGACTTGAACCCCCAACCCGCGGATCCGAAGTCCGCTGCTCTATCCATTGAGCCACAGGCGCACTAGCGAGTGCAGGATAGCATTTGTGGCGAATGAAACAACCGTCTAAATCTTCGACTAAACCCTCTCGCGACTAGCTCTCACGGAGAGGACCATAAAGAAAGCGGCAAATCGCCGTAGAAGAATGGTGCAAAAAGATGATTATAGCTGATTATAGTTTTCATATTAGCTATAAGTGAGTGATTATATTGGTGTATGAATATAACCACTATAATTCGAAGCGCGGCGCTCTATCCAACTGAGCTACGGGTGCACGAAGCTACTTCAAACACTTCAAGAGCAATCTTGTCAAGCAATCGCCTCACAGAGGGATTGATCGACTCGGTGCGGATCCGAGTAATCCGAGCAGACTCTCTAGCAACTGATTTACGGAACGACCATCAGTGGGAAGAATGTGGTCGGCAGCCGCCTGATACTTCGGGGTTCGCTCCTGCAACACGTCCTGAATCTCCTCAATAAACGACTTCTTACCAGTCAATGAAGGCCGTTGTGTATCACCACCGATTCGCCTCGCAATGGTTTCAACAGACGCAGTGAGCCAGAACAACGTGCCGTTTCTCTTTAGTACATCGACATTCTGCTGGCGAAGAATTGCCCCACCGCCGGTATCGATCACCAAATTGTCACGGCCGGCGAGATCACGGCAGACATCTGATTCCAGATCGCGGAAATATTCCCAGCCATGCTCCGCGACTATGTCGGGAATCGATCGCCCTGCCCGCTTGATGATTTCCTTATCAGTGGCGACGAGTTCACGGCCCAAGCGGGCAGCGAGTAATTTTCCAACCGTACTTTTCCCCGTGCCGCGATACCCAATAAGCACGATATTCATGAGAATCGGGATTCCAGGACCGCGCGCATGACCTCGGTCGGAGCAGGTCGGTTTGTCCAGAGCTCGAACTGCGCGGCAGCTTGATGAAGAAACATTTCCAACCCTGGAATGGTCCGACAGCCAGCCACTTTGGCATCTTTCAATAACCGGGTTTCTCGGGGGTTATACACGATGTCCATCACAGCGAGGTCCGCATGGAGATGCGAAGAGGGCACACAGGTCTCCTCCACCTTGGGAGACATGCCGGTTGGAGTACAGTGGATCAACACCTGCGCGTTTGCCAATTCTTGTTTCAGTGAATCTTCGTCCAGATGCCTATGGTCAACGGCTATTGCAGTCTTTGAGCGCAAATCGCCGGCCAACGCATCGCGTTCCTTCTTATCGATCCCAAGCAAAACCAAACGATCGATGGCTCCTTCCGCTGCAAGCGCGAAGGCGATCGCGCGCGCCGCTCCGCCAGAGCCTAGCATCACAACCCGCTGCCCTTTCAAGCCCACGCCGCCTTCACGTAGCGCACGTAAGGCTCCTGTGGCATCCGTGTTGTACCCTTTCAACTTTCCGGCATCGGAGACGATCGTATTGATCGCCCCGATGTGACGCGCTGTGGACTCGAGATCGTCTAGGAACGGAACGGTCGCAACTTTGTGGGGAATTGTCACGCTCGCTCCTCGGAAATTTCCTAAGGCACGGAGTCCCTTGATGGCATCGCCGATCGCTTCAACTCTCCAAGCCAGATAGACGAAATTGAGACCGAGCGTTCGAAACGCAGCATTATGAATGGCCGGCGAAAGTGAATGCTCGACGGGATTGCCGATCACTCCGCAGAATTGAGTCTGCGCGTTGATATCCGTCGCAGGAGGTGTCATTTCTTGGCAATGCTCGCTGCGAGGTACTGGGAGCCCTGTACGTGGTAGAACACCACCACGTGATCGTCTTTCTTCAGATCTTTCAGGGAGGATAGCCCGCTACCGCTGAACTTCGTCTTCTCGTTCGCCACGAATGTAAATCGCGTCCCGCCCCCATCTTTCTTGACCGCGAACTTTCCTGCAGCTTGGTCGACCATAAGCACCACACCAGGAAACTCCGTGCCCTCTCCGGCCTGCACCAAGAAGAGGCCGGGCACCAAAAGAAGAATCGCGCAGACAACGGTCAGCCCCGCTCCCCATGCTACGGCCTTGCTGGCTTGCGGCATCGTATTCGGCATCGTCATCTCCCCTCTACCCCTTGTAAATCGTCATCCCTCCATCAATCGTGAAGGTCCCGCCCGTTACCCAAGCCGCTTCGTCGGATGCCAAATACAGCACCATATTCGCTACCTCTTCGGTTGTACCCGGACGGCTGATTGCGTATTGCGCCAGGATTGGCTGGAGCCTTTCCGGATCCGCCATCAATGGAGCCGCCATTGGTGTATCAATCAAGCCAGGGTTGACCACGTTACAGCGGATCCCATCTTTCGCGTAGTCGATCGCGAGGGCTCTCGTGAGTGCGTCAAGGCCACCTTTGGACGCTGCGTAAGCCGACAGCGTTGCAAGCCCGACGAGACTGGCAATAGACGAAATGTTCACGATTGCGCCACGCCCCTGTTTGAGCATCTGAGGGATAACGGCCCGCGTCATGCGGAATACGCCGGTTAAATTTACATCGAGGACGTTCGCCCAGGTGGCATCGTCAATTTCATGAAGGCGCTTTCCGAAATCCCCAATACCGGCATTGTTCACCAGGATATCGACTCGCCCGAAGCTGTCTAACGCCCGCCGCACGACATCTTGCGCGTGCACCTCATCGACAACAGAGCCGGCAACGGCAAGTGCTTTACCCTTGCTATGTCGAATGACACTCACAACACGATCCAACTCTTGCTGCCGACGGCCGGTCACCACCACCGACGCGCCTTCCTCGGCAAACCGTTTGGCGATGGCTTCGCCGATGCCTGCATTCCCGCCGGTAACGACGGCAACTTTCCCCTCGAGTCGATTCATCGTGCCTTGTCCTCTTCAGATTCCTGATCACTCATGTCCTCGGACTCCAGCCTACTCGTCTGCCTCGCCGTCCAGAATCCCGACTCCACTTTCCTGGCGACCGTGAGAAACCCTGAATGGGCGACCATGCGATGATCCGGTCGCACGCTGCGACCCTGGATCGACCATGTACGAAGCAGTGTTTCAAACGTCTCAATCATGCCGAACAACCCTGTGCGCTCCAAGGCCTCCACAGTTCGTTGTACCTGAGGAACGGTTGGAACAAAGCTCAGGTACATCCCTCCGGATCGCAGCACCAGCGCCGCATGAGGTACCACTTGCCATGGTTCGGGAAGATCCAGAACCAGCCGGTCAAAGGGGAGGCCGTCCTCGAGCAAATCAATTCCTTCATAGGCGTTCTTGCGGAGGGGGATGAGATTCGACATCGTCCCCATGTACCGTTCGATGTTCGTCATCGCCATACGTGCAAAGTCTTCACGCGCCTCATAGGTGACCACCAGACCCCGCGGGCCAACTGCCCGCAAGAGTGCCATCGTTAACGCACCAGACCCGGTGCCTGCTTCAAAAACTCGCGCGCCAGGATAGACATCCGCCCACATGGGAATGAGGGCGAGATCTTTGGGATACAAGACTTGTGCTCCGCGCGGCATCTTGAGCACATATTCGCCGAACGTGGGACGCAGCGCGATCATCGGCTTTTCCCCGGAGAGCATCACAAGCGATCCATCAGGTTTACCGATCAGTTCGTCATGAGGAATCTTGTGACCGCTCAACTGATAGGTATCGCCAGCCTTGAGCGTCAAGGCATACTGACGCCCTTTCTTGTCGACCAGGTGGATGCGTTCGCCGTTTCGAAAGTGGGGCATGGGAGGCCCATTCTAGAAGTGCCGCAGCGGGTTTTCAACAAGGCTGTCGACACCTCGTCACTCCCTATTCGTTGACCTATTGCAGTTAGGGTCCGGTTATATGAACAATGCGCGCTCAAACCAGAGCATTCCTGGGATGTGGCAGGGCAGCTCTGACCATATCTCCGAACATACACAATCGCCGCAGAATAGCCTCAGTCTTCCCCACTACTTCTCATTAGGGCGTTTTAATAATCGCGCTTTTTCAGCACCATGGCGGCTACGCATTCTCATCATCCATCCAGCATAGGACTTGCTGCGTAGATAATTGTGCAAATGGACGTACGACGTACAAAGGCGCCACGGTTGAATCTTTTCACCGGGGGTTGCCTCTCACTAAATAGGGGTTATCTGCCTCCCGACGAATCGAAGGCAGACAGCGAGCCTAAACTGGGCGGCGAGAGGAGGGGCGGTCACATGAAAAACGATTTATTCTCTGCCGATGAACCGGAAAAACAATCGCCAGAGATGAAGGATGCCGATGCCGATCATTCAGAAGACAGCGATTTGCTGGATGTGATCGGGCGAGACTCTACGGAAGAGAAGCC
The DNA here is from genome assembly GCA_033852435.1 of Nitrospira sp. Classification (GTDB taxonomy): domain Bacteria; phylum Nitrospirota; class Nitrospiria; order Nitrospirales; family Nitrospiraceae; genus Nitrospira_C. Next base: position 23,733 of record JAWOMO010000011.1, on the reverse strand, counting down.
ATCGCAGGACACCATCAAGCCCGTTAAGCGTCAGGCTATGGCCGATGGCCCGTTCTTATTGGAATCGCTCTACTTCCAATCGTTTGGCGAGCGGGCGCTCTTGACGAGAGAGGAAGAGACTGCGTTGGCCAAACGGATCGATCAGGGTTCGAGCACAATTCGAACCACGCTGCGCCATGCGAATCGACTGTTGTCAGGTGCGAAGCGTTCCGAGGCAGTCATCGAGGCGCAACATACGTTCCAGACGGTCCGCAGGCTGAGCGGGCTTTCAGCAACGGCGCTGGACACGGCTGAAGAAAGCCTTGGCAGTCTTCTTAAGCTCGGATCCGGTTCACAGAAACTGCCGGCGAATGTCATCAAACAATTAAAAAGCGCTCTCACAACAATTCGCGAGGCTCGAACTATCCTTGAACAGGCAAAGGACGAGCTGGTGCGCTGTAACCTTCGTTTGGTCGTTGATGTCGCGAAGCATTACACCCGCCGTGGCCTCACCCTCCTAGATCTGGTGCAGGAAGGCAATATCGGTTTGATGAAAGCGGCGGAGCGGTACCAATACCGCAAGGGTTTCAAGTTCAGCACCTATGCCACTTGGTGGATCAGGCAGGGCATTACGCGAGCCTTGGCCGATCAGTCCCGGACAATTCGCATTCCGGTCCACCAGACAGAGGCGTCGCATCGCATCCTGCGTGTCACCAGGCGGCTAGGACAGCAGCTCGGACGGCCAGCGAGGCTGGAAGAAATCGCCAACGTTCTGAGAATGAGACCGGAGCGACTGCACGAAACGGTTCAAGCCTTTCAGGAACCGGTGGCGTTGGAACATCCGGTCGGTGACGGCGGAACAGAATTCGGCGAGCTACTTCCAGACCTGCAGGCTGTGCCGCCTGATGCCCACGTCCACCGCACGGAAATGGCCCATCAGCTCGAGCGGATTCTCGGGACCTTGACTCCACGAGAGCAAACGGTGATTCGTCTTCGATTTGGTATCGGGTATGATCAACCCTGCACACTCGAACAGGTCGGACAAAACTTGTCCGTCACAAGAGAACGGATTCGGCAGATTGAAGCAAAGGCCCTGAAGAAGCTGAAAACACCAGCGGTCAAGGAGATGTTCGCCGCTATTCAGTAATCGTGACACACCGCTCGAGTGAAAGGGCGAGGAGCTATCCTCGCCCTTTTCTCTACCTACATGGCTTTCCCTGCGGGATGACTTGTGCGAGAATGAGGCCGCTTCGAAAGATGAGGCCTATGACACTTTCGTCAACTGTGCCCTCCGCTGCCAGAACTTTCTTTGCTCTCACCTTCCTCTGCTTCTTGGTTATCCCGTTGGCCTGGGCGGATTCCGGCACCGGCACCGCGACTTCTCACGAAAAACCGCTGTCTGTTCCTGAAGTGGTCAAGAAGGTTCGCCCCTCGGTCGTCACGATCCTCACTCGCGGTGTTCCAGCGAGCCCCTCGCAAGCCCAGTCAGGATCTGGATCTGGTGTTATTATCGATGAGAGCGGCTACATCCTAACCAACAACCACCTCGTGACCGGCATCAAGAGCATTGTCGTGGGGCTATCAACCGGTCGGCTCACGCCAGGCCGTGTGGTGGCTCGTGACTTTCTCCTGGATCTGGCGCTCGTGAAGATCAATGCCCAGGACTTGGCCCCGGCCACACTCAGTTCCTCTCCCGACTTGGAAATCGGAGAGTCCGTCGTTGCGATCGGCAACCCTCTCGCGCTCAAAGGCGGCTCAACAGTGACCGTAGGAGTTGTCAGTGCACTCGATCGATCGGTACTGACTCCCGATGGCGAGACACTCTACGACCTGATCCAGACTGACGCAGCCATCAACCCCGGCAACAGCGGCGGACCGTTGGTTGACCTAGCCGGCCGGGTGATCGGCATCAATGTCGCCATCGCCCCATCCGCCCAAGCCATCAGTTATGCGATATCAATGGAAGCCATCTACCCGCATATTCAATCGATGATCGTCCGCGGCTCAATATACCGACCAGACCTCGGCTTTACTCCCATCACGATCACACCGAGCATTATGGCCAGTTTCGGACTGGAGGGTGATCGCGGAGTTCTGGCTTTGCAGGTCGATGCCGCCAAGCCTGGGGCAGTCGGAGGCCTTCAGAACGGCGACATTATCACGGCTATTGACCAACACCAGATTTTCAATGTCGGTGATTTTTGGCATGCGCTGCTCACAGTAGGAGACCGGCCGACGGTCCAGCTCACGCTGCACGGGAAGAGTGGACCCGCGACTCTCCAACTCCCGAAACCTCATCCAATCAAATCGCCCCCATGAATTCATACGACTACATGAACAGTGGTTCCAAAATTCCTGGAGAAGGAATCATGCCCTTTGCTGGCCGACATCCTCAATCGGGAACGCTGGTGAGGTTCCGACATCCGGTGCCTTACATAGAAAGCTGGGGACTCCAGCAGCAACTGCATGCCGAACGCTTGTCAGGAGCTGGAAAGGATTCGCTGTTGCTCTTGGAGCATCAGCCGGTCTATACAATGGGGCGCCGTACAGAATCAGCTCACTTAGGTAGAGGCGAAACGGCCCTCAGACTGACCGGCGCCTCGGTTCATGCGGTGAACCGAGGCGGTTCAATCACCTACCACGGACCGGGACAACTGGTCGGCTATCCCATTCTTCAGCTCGCGGATTATGCTGCAGGGCCTAAGACCTATGTCCGAATGCTTGAGGAAGTGTTGATCCGTACGCTTACCTGTTGGGGAATCAAGGGTTATCGAGTCGACAGGAGCCCTGGAGTATGGGTCCAGGATGATCAGGGCGAGGCAAAGATCGCCGCGATCGGCGTCCGGCTTGAACAAGGAATCACCATCCATGGGTTCGCTCTTAACGTAAACCTTGACCTCACACCTTTTTCGCTCATCACCCCCTGCGGTCTCGCCCAGAGCCGGACAACCTCTGTCGCGAATCTTCTTCAATCGGAGATTTCGCTTGAGCGAATCACTGATCAAGTAGCAGAGACGTTCTCAACGGTGTTCAATATTGCCTGGACCCATATTACAGTTGATAGTATGGCGAGCCGACCTTGTTGATCGTTGCCTTTATTCTTCAGCCATGAAGGAGGCCTAGCCTGTCCATGTCTTCCTTGCGCGAACTCAACACCCCAACATTTCGACTGGCAGTCGCCCAGTTTGATCAGGCCGCCGAGGCGATGAATCTCGATCCCAATCTCCGTGAACGCCTGAAGCTCCCGCAGCGATCACTCATCGTCAGTATTCCCGTGAGGATGGACGACGGTCGAGTCGAAGTATTTACCGGATACCGCGTCCAGCACGATTCTTCTCGCGGTCCGTCGAAAGGCGGCATTCGCTATCACCCCGACGTCAATCTGGGTGAAGTAGCCGCCTTGGCCATGTGGATGACCTGGAAATGTGCCTTGGCCGACCTACCCTACGGGGGAGCGAAGGGTGGTGTTGCGGTCGACCCCAAGCAATTGTCCCGGGCTGAATTACAGCGGCTCACACGCCGTTATGCATCAGAAATCTTCCCCCTTATTGGACCAGATCAAGACGTCCCCGCTCCAGACGTCGGAACCGATGCTCAGGTGATGGCCTGGATCATGGACACCTACAGCCAACAAGTTGGGTACTCCGTCCCTGGTGTCGTCACAGGAAAGCCTCTTTCGATTGGGGGCAGCCTGGGAAGGGAAGAGGCAACCGGTCGAGGTGTGGTGTATGTGACACTTGAAGCTCTTCGCCGCTTGAATTTGGACATCCGGAACACGACAGTCGCCATTCAAGGCTTCGGGAACGTGGGTTCACATACTGCGCGCATCATGCACCAATCCGGTGCCCGCGTGATAGCGGTCAGTGATGTGCAGGGAGGCATCTATAATTCAAGCGGATTCGACGTTCCGACCCTTCTCACCCGCTACAGAGAAACACGTCGGTCCCTCAAGGATACGAAGCTGGGAGATCATATAACGAACGATGAGCTCCTGCAGCTTGATTGCACCGTCCTCGTCCCGGCTGCCCTATCCGAACAGATCACTGAACGAAACGCGTCCAAGCTACGCTGCCGAATCCTGGCAGAAGGGGCGAATGGTCCGACCACGTTAGAAGCCGATCGCATCGTGCAGGACAAAGGAATTTTCGTGATCCCCGATATTCTGGCCAACTCCGGAGGGGTCATTGTCTCGTATTTCGAGTGGGTACAGGATGCGCAGCGATTCTTTTGGAAAGCCGCGGACATTCAAGACCGGCTGCGAGATCTGATGACGTCTGCCTTCCAACGAACCATTGAGTTCGCCACCACGAAACGCACATCGATGCGCATGGCGGCGTTGATGAGCGGCATCGATAAGGTCGCCCAGGCCCATTTGCACCGCGGTCTTTATCCATGACCGGCCGAATGTTTCCTCAACAGCCCCGGTAGAAGCCGGCACCTCCGCCCATGAAAGAATATGCCTTAGCTTGCCTCGCGGGAGTCTGGCTTGCCGATGGGGTAGCATTGCTTTCAGCTCCCCGTTTCGTGATGGATCGGGCGCGTGAAATTGTACTGAACAAGCCGGGCCTGCTTCGCTGGCAAATTCTCGCCGTTGCTGCTGGTTTCGCTTTACTCATTCTGGGACTCGATCTCCCCTATGGACTTCTTTGGCTCATCATAGGCATAGGAATGATGCTGAAGGGTCTCTTCCTGTTGCTAGGTCCCGGGACCTTGCGTCAACACTTTCTTGAATGGTGTCTGACCCGCGAGAATGTCGACTATCGATTCTGGGGCCTTGGCCTCTGCACCCTTGCGGTCCTGCTCCTGCATGCGCTAGGTTGGATTGGCCGGCCCTAGGATGAGGAAGCTCGCTCAATGGATCGAGAGACCCTGCTCAAATTGTGGGACGCCCATAAACAGGAAGATTGGCCGCAGGTGTCGAGCCAATTTGAAGGACCGCTCATGACCTTGGATACGGTGATCAGCGGCTGCGTCGTCTATTTCCTCGACAGCCAGGACGGGCTGGATGAGCAACGGAGGGGTATCGTGGGCGACTGCCTTTCGGATCTCGAATCGCTGGAACAGGAACTTGAGGAAGATTGCCGCCCGTACTTTCAGCGCCTCCGCGAGCTTGGCACACTGCTGCTGATCACTCCGCACAGCTCCTAAATCTCTGGTTCACGGGTGAGGGCCGATGGCGGCCCTCACCCTCCAAGGTCTATTCACGGGACTTCGACGATATCTTTCTTCATCGGCCCAAGAATACCGAGAAGTTCAGCCTTTTCCTTTCCTGGCACCTTGAAGGTATCCAGTGCCTTCACCAAGTCCTCAACGAGCGCCCCGAAGTCTCTGTTGGAAATCTTCATCCCCGCATGAGTCGTTCGCATGTCCCGGCCATGATACGTGCAAGGCCCGCCGGTTGCCATGCAGACTTGATCCACCAGATGCCCCTTGAGCTTCGGGATGTCGGTCGTGGCAAATCGCCCATTAATTCTTGAATCACTTGCCACATTCGCAACAAACTCGTCGACCACTGCTGAAATAGCCGTTTTGCCCCCGAGCCGGTCATAGAGCGATTTGCTCGCCGCCGGTTCAGGTCCCGCACAGCCCATGATCACAACGAGAAAACCGAACCCCATCGCATAGCCCCAGATCCGCGAGCGCCAAACCATCATGCACCTCCATCAGCAGCAACCATGCCCGCTGCTGTTCTAAAAATGAATCTGCCTGGCTTACCCCAAGGTACTCCCGGGCAAACCACTCATCTCTTGACGGTGCAGCATAAGGCTGGTAGCATTTATAGGTCCAATATATTGATGTAATGATTCATATAGGTTTTAATTATATATAACTTGCGTCTTTACTGGCCATGGAACTGCGACACCTGAGATATTTTCTTGCCGTCGCCGCCGCACAGAATTTTACGAAAGCGGCGGAGACCCTTCATGTCTCTCAGCCCTCTCTTTCCGTCCAAGTTCGAGATCTAGAGGATGAGTTGGGCACGCGCCTCTTTGATCGACTCGGACGGACGGTAGGACTCACCCAAGCCGGCGTGCTCTTTCGTGACCATGCGGAACGGGCGCTCCGAGAAGTGGAACAAGCCGCTCAGTTGATTCGTGAACTTGACGGTGCACAACGAGGCCGGCTTGTCGTCGGCACATTGGCCACCGTGAATTCGTACTTGATACCGCCACTGGTCTCGCAATTTAAACAACGATTTCCTGCTGTGCATCTTCAGGTCCATTCCCAACCCTCAGCTGAAATTGTCGAGGGGATCCTGGCGAATCGACTCGATCTGGGCCTCTGCCTTTTGCCGGTTTCGCAGGATCACCTCACAACCGTTCCGCTCTTCGAGGAACGATTGGTACTTGTCGCTCCAGCGCGGCATCGGCTCGAATCATCTCGTATCAAGATGAGGGACCTGGCCGGACTTCCGCTCGTGCTGATGCCGGCAGACTATTGCCTCAGAAAGATGGTCGAGGAGGAATGTGCTCACGCACATGTGACCACTCAGGTAGTGCTGGAAATGACATCACCTGAGGGTATCCTGCAAGCAGTGACTGAAGGGGCGGGCTTCACTATCCTGCCGGAACTCTATGTTCGACAACGGCTGGCACATACGAAGCTTCGGATCATTGACTTGTACGATCCGATTCCTCGCCATTCTGTCGGGTTGGCCTACCATGCCAACCGTTACCAGAATCTTGCAGCAAAGGAGTTCGGTAACCTGTGCTGCTCGATTATGGCAAACCTGATCGAGGAATCCCCATCGCCACGATCTCGGCAGGCCTCCGTTGACGCCAAACGGCGGTGATTCTCGGCCTGGGACCAGCCTCATCCTCCAATCGAGGCTTCCGTTCCTTGCAAGTTCTACAGCCCATTCGATAAAATGACCAAAATGAGTGTGATCCCCCCGCTGGATAAACACGTCTGACGTTCCAACGTTCCGTTGGCACCAGGTAAGCAAGGAGGAGTCGATGAAGGAGATGCTGCGAGTGTTTCTGCTGACCGCTGTGACTGTGGCCGGCGTCGGCCTTTGGGCTTCTCCCGGATTCGGCGAACCCTACGAACTCAGTAAGAACGACGTCATGGATCCCAAAGCGATTAAAAGCCCAGAGGTCTCCCTGTTCGGCGTCAAATTGGGAGATCCGGAGACAAAAGCATTGGATGCTCTGGTCAATGAAAAAATTCCTGGGATCAAGGTCGAACAGGAGGCCCTGTTTATCTTCTTGCTCGATCAACGGAAACCCACCGGCCCAATGGCAGGAGTCCGCGTACAAGACGGGAAAGTGGATCTTATCTTCGTGAACAACCGATTTGCCTACAAGACACGCGGCCTGTTGCGTAATGTCCTGAACAGCGAAAGCCCTGAAGATATCCGGAAACTCCTCGGGCAGGAAGATTATGGAGATGAGAATGTGATGGGCGCGGTCTTAGCTTATGATAAGCAAGGCTTCGTTATTAATTATCTCGGGAAAGACGTCAATATCGAATTCTCTCCCGTCCACTAGCCAATCTCTATCAGCTGCGAGCCTGAACCACGTTCCCTTCCGGTCGAGAGGGGCTATGTGACTCCGCCTTCTTTGCCAATCCAAGCTGTACAGGCTCATCCTATAAAAAGGGGAAACGTAAGTGGGAGAGGAGGTTCACTGCGGTGAGCCGGAAGCTCGAAGTCCATAGTTAATCAGACTTGTGGCAGTATTCCAACGCCTGCTGGAATTTAGAATGACCAGCAAGAGGTCACTGCCATTCTGCGATACTTTCGCAATGAGGCAACGGCCAGCCTTTGAAGTAAATCCCGTCTTGATGCCTTCGACACCGGGAATCCGCCCGAGCAGACGATTGGTTGTGTGCAGCACATAGGCATGTGTGCCATTAACGGGCATGATCATGGCGCGCTCTTCCCGTACCAGTTCGCGAAACTTAGGCTGCTGAAGCGCGATAATGCTCAAGGTGGCCAAATCTTCTGCGGTCGAATAATGGTCTGGGCCATCGAAGCCGCACCCATTGCTGAAATGGGTATCGGCCAATCCCAACGCAGCGGCTTTCGCGTTCATCAGCGTCACAAACTGAGCCTCATCCCCACCGACATGTTCCACCGCGGCCAAGCAAGCGTCGTTCGCGGATACGATCAACATTCCCTTCAGTAAGTCTTCGAGCTTGAAGACTTGTCCCGCCTTCAATCGAAGATGGGTCTTATGCGCCCTCGCTGCTGCAGGGCTTACTGTTACAAGATCGTCCAACCTGCCCTGTTCAAGAATGACAAGCGCCGACATGATTTTCGTCAAACTAGCCGGTGATAACCGTTTCCCGGGCTCGTGCTCATAGAGTACGCGCCCGCTGTTCAGTTCTTTGAGCAAAATGCTATGGGCGGGAACCCGCCGCCAGGGAAACGTCTGGCTTTCTTGGCTGACGGTATGGACCTGCCTGGATTTGCCTCCCACGCGCTTCGCGTGAGCCACTGATGGAGTGAGTACAGCCACCGAGCCGAACATGATGGCGCACAAAATAGTGACGACGAAATAGATGACTCGTTGCCTGGCATGAGAGCGGCTCAATATCATGCGATCACCTTTCCGTTCAAAGCGTAAAGGATTCCCGGACTTTGGCGCCCCGGAACCCGCTGTCAATCACCTTGTGGAAGAAACGAAGGAGGTCGGCTAAATCAATCCAGAATCCACAATTCAAACATCGGGCATAGAGACGTCTGTTCATCAGCGTGTAATGCCGCTCGACCATCATAAACCCTTTACACTTCAGACAATTCATAGCAGAAACCGAGCTGGGTTGACCCGTTTACTTAATGCGATTCATCACCAACGCGAGGCATCCGGCCAACAGCCCACCCCCGAATATCGTGGTTCCGAACGAGAGGTAGGGATTCGCTCCACCGCTCTGGTGCGATCCATCGAACAAGTCTCGCACCCCGCCCTGCACCATGAGCACGGACAGGGTCAGGAGAACGCCGATGCCGAACCACCACCAGAAGGATCTCACCGATGTCCTCGCAAGGAACAGCCGAGCCGCTCAAAAGCCGCTCCTGTCGGCCACTCTAGCCGAGGGGTCCCAGACTGTCAAGCAGACTGCTCATTCGCCCGAACGTCCCATCCTCGCTCCCGCTGCGGCGTGAGTGGGCTCCCCAGACATCACGACCGGCTTGGGAGAGACACCAGATTTGAGCCCTCGGTGCAGAAAAATTGAAATTGTCCCATTGCCGTTGTCCGCCGTCACGAGTCCAGGCTCTTCGGCCTCCTTTGTCGTCGCCCTAAAGAGCGCAACCGCAAACGGCCCGGCCTTGGTCCGATAATTCCTCGGTGGATACTCAAACGTCCCGTCGCCTCGCCCGAAGAGTATCGAGAGATCACTCGACTGGAGATTCACGATGGCGACGTCAGCCAGGCGGTCTCCGTTGAAGTCACGCGCTAAGCCGAAGTTCGGCCCGGCATCCGCTCCAGAATCGTGACCGGCCTGGAACGTCGCATTGCCGTTGCCAAGAAACGTGGAAAAGCTATCCCGCTCTCCGTTGATGACAAGCAAGTCGAGGATGCGATCGTTGTTAAAATCGGCGAAGCTCACGCCCAGCGGTCGCTTCCCTGAGCGATAGTCCGTCGGCTGCCGAAAGGTTCCGTCTCCGTTCCCGACCCACACGGAAACGGCATTGGACATGGGCCCCCCATTGGTCACAACAAGATCGACTTTCCCATCTGCGTTGAGATCGGATAGGGCCACTGACGTGGGGGTGTCACCGTATTCGTACTGTGCCCCGTGACGGAATTCTCCATTGCCCAATCCGATGAAGACCTTCACTTTATCGTTTCTGAGCGCGACGACCAAATCTGCGATGTGATCCCCGTTGATGTCGTCGGAGGCAATGGCGATCGGTGTCCGATGGACGGGGTATTGCGGACCTTCATCGAACTTTCCGTCCGCACGGCCGAGAAGCACTGCGATCTGATCGCTACCCGAACAGGCCAGCACAATATCGGGATAGACATCGCTGTTGAACAACCCTGTGGCCAGCGACCTTGGCTCCTGACAGACATGCAACTGCACTTGATCGCGAAATGTTCCATCACCGTTCCCATTGAGGATTGAGAGGGTGTTACTGCTCATATTCGTGGTCACCAAATCGGTGAAGCCATCCTGATTGATATCAACAGGGGTCACGGTCGTGGGATTCTTGCCGACCTTATAACTGGCGAAGTAGTAAAAGAGATCCGGCGGGACATAGGGGTCCTGCTTGGAACAGGCCCCCAGAACGAACAGCGAAGGGAGACTGAACAAGAGGGCACTGCGGCATAGCCAGAGGGAAAGCAATCGGGCTGCGGATCGTTTTGTCACGCCGAACTCCTTACGAAAGGAAACTCCCCCTGTCGAGTAATCTACGGATGAACCAGGCCGCCTCCTGCCTTGCCCTCAAAATTTGACTAGTATACCGATGGCCGCTTTCCCCTGGCAACGAAGGAGGAGACGGCGGCGATACCATGGTGGGGCTGAGAGGCAGCCTGGGACATCGGGCGGGAGGGCTTTGAAAATGAGCCATGAACTGGGTTACACTGTGTGTCTTTCGTAAGGAGGAGTCCATGAGTAAGACTGTGAAGATGGATATAACGATGTATGGGATCGCTGAAGTGCTGCACTGGTGCCATGATCGAAACAAAGGCCGGATTGCAGGCGTGGATACGGCAGGATTTCAAAAAATGAAGGCACTCTTGGCAGAAAAGCCACAATCAGGCGACTACTTCACGCTGGACCAATTCTGGAAGAAAAAGGTGATGTTGGAATTGACGGAAGAGGAAGTCGCATTGATCGACCGCTGCCTCTATGATATCCCCAACTTCGACAACGAACCGCTCCCCCAGATTCGCCACAAGTTCTGGCCGCAACAACCCGCAGCCCGCTGAACGGTCGTTGTCCGACCAGCAACCCTAGAGACGACTCTGACCATGTCGCTCAAAAAGCGACATGGTCAGCATGGGATAGACGCTTCCCGAGCCAGCCACAAGAGCGAGCGGGCTAGAGGGACCCCTCCCCTTTAAGATACCGCCGGAAACGATCCATGAGCTCTGCGCCCAGCGTTCCGCCTTCCGGCTTCTTCGTGTCCGGATCCGCAAAGTGTCCACGAATTTCTTGTAATCGCTTCCCCGCCTGTTCGTTCCCCTGCAACCGCTTGGTCTTTTCAAGCGCCGTGTCGAACGCGTCAAACGTCAGCTCGTTGTAGCCGAATGAGCGAATCCGTTTCACCGCTTTCATCATGGCCTGATTTCGGAACGTCGTCAGATGATCGGAGTCGATTTCCTTGAGCCCGAGCTTGCGAGCTCGCCGCTCCGCTGCCTTCCGAATCCCGCTGCGCACAAAATCCGGGGAGGTTTGGAGCCGCTTCCAGGCCTCATCCGTCCAGGCTACGCGGGCCTGAGGCGCCTCCCACAGCCGGGCCAGCACCTGTTCATCAATCTGAGCGATCCCCTGCTCGCGCGCCAAATCTTCTGTGTCACGTTTGAGCATGTCAGTGACAAATTCGATCGCGATAGGAGGCGACTGTTTCAACTTCTCTTGCAGCTTGGCGAGCGCCCCGTCAGTCCATGGCAATGGAGCCACAACCGCTTCACGCATGTCCCCCATCGCCTCGACTTTTTCAAAGAGGTCGACGTTGACTTCCATATGGCCGCCTTCTTTGGCAACCTCCTCCGCGATTTGCCTGATCATGCCCCGCATGAACTCGGGCACCGTATTCAGCCGTTCCTTCGCTGCAGCGGTCCAGGGAAGTCGGCCTTGCGCCATAGCTTCCGCCGCTTCCGCCATGCCGGATGCTCCACCCATCCCGCCCATCATTTGGTTCTTGAACTGATCGAGCGTCGTTTCCGTGATTTCCGCATACCCCAGCTCACGGGCTTTTTTCTCGGCGAGTCGGCGGACCATCCCGCGCAGAAACATCGGTGCGCGCTCCATGCGCTTTAAGGCGCCTTCGGTCCAACGCACTTCGGTGACGACCGCGTCGTCGGAATCTGATGCACTCATGATAATCCTTCGATCAATCCGGTTACTGGTTGAGCAATTCCTTGAGTTCCTTTCCGGCCTTGAAGAATGGAACCTTCTTGGCCGGCACCGCCACCGTCGCGCCGGTTTTCGGATTGCGCCCTTCTTTCATCCGGCGGGATCGAAGCCGAAAACTGCCGAACCCTCGAATCTCCGTCTTGTCCCCGTTCTTCAACGAATCCCTGACACAGTCGAAGATCGTATTGACGACGATCTCCGCCTGGCGCTTCGTCAACGTGGTCACCTGCTCGGAGACTCGCTCGATAATCTGGGCCTTTGTCATGTCCGATTCCCCTTTCGCTCCGACGAGCGGCTAACTCGTCGCTCCGACCGAGTTAAAACGCCATGAGGTATTTGAGACTCACCCCTGAGTAAAAATCCAGTTTCGGGAAAATCCCCGACAACCGCGATTCGATTAATTCTTTCAACGAGAACCGGCGGTGCGGCTCCACGACTTTCGGCTCTCCCTCAATTCCGGCCAAGTCCGCCGCGAGCTGAATCGCGTCCTCCAAATTTCCCAATTCGTCCACAAGCTTGGCCTCTTTGGCCTGCCGTCCGGTGAAGATCCGGCCATCTGCGAACGCCTGCACCGTGGCAACTTCCATCGCGCGCCCTTCGGCAACGGCATCGATGAATTGCTTGTGCACGTCATCCATCACCGATTGCAAGAGCGCCTGTTCTTCATCGGTCATCTTCCTGAGTGGCGAGCCGACGTCCTTGAATTTCCCGCTCTTGACCACAATTCCTTCGACGCCGAGTTTTTTGAGCAAACCCTCGACGTTGGCCGTTTCCATGATGACCCCGATACTGCCGGTCAATGTCCCGGGGTTGGCGATAATACGATCGGTCGCGGCCGCGATGTAGTAGCCCCCTGAAGCTGCGACAGTCCCCATGGACGCAATCACCGCCTTATTGTTCTTGTTCCTGACACGCTGAACCGCATCATAGATCTCTTGGGAAGGCACCACGCCTCCGCCGGGGCTATCAATGCGCAGGACGATGGCCTTGACGGTAGGATTCTCTCCAAACCGCTTCAGCTCCGTGACCGTCGACTGCGAATCCAGAATGACCCCCTCGACACGAATCAATGCAATCCGGTCTTCCATCGACAGGTCGAGGTCCGGGAACAACAGGTTCACGAGAAACAGGAAGCCGATTCCGATTCCCAGCAGCAAGAGGATCTTTCGAAACCAGGACCGCTTTGTCGGTTTACCTTGAGCGTCGTCTGCCATAGGTCTCACTCTGTCCGGCGTCGAGGCATGGGGCCCTCGGCGCCGGCCCTTTGAGAAAGTTACCTCTCGTCGTCTGCGGACCCGCGCTTGCGGCTCTGCTTCGCGGCACGACCGAGGCTCTGATCGATCGCCCCCTGCGCCGCGTGGTACTCGTCCACCTGCCGGCGATCCGAATCCAGCTGGTGATCGCGCAGACTCAACGCAATTTTCCGCTCCTCGCGATCCACCTTAATAATCTTGGCCGTCACCTCGTCCTGCAACTTGAACTTGTCTTCCAGCTTCACACTCTGATCCAGGCCAGCTTCGCTGATGTGGATCAACCCTTCGACGCCACCGTCCAACTCGACGAAGATGCCGAAATCCGCCACCTTGCTCACCTTCCCGGTTGTTGAATCTCCGACGCGGTAGCGAGCGGGAATCTCGTCGTCCCATGGATCGCGGCTGAGCTGCTTGAAGCCGAGCGACAGCCGTTCCTTTTCCTTGTCAATTCGCAACACCACGGCTTCAACTTTCTGGCCCTTCTTGAAGATTTCCGACGGGTGCTTAATGTGCTTGGTCCAGGACATATCGGAAATGTGGATCAACCCGTCAATGCCCTCATCCAATCCGATAAAGGCTCCGAAATCGGTCAGGCTCTTCACCTTGCCTTCTATACGGGTCCCGATGGGGTACTTGCCCTCCACCATGTCCCAGGGATTCGGCGCGGTCTGCTTCATCCCGAGTGAAATCTTCCGGCTGGCGGGATCTACGTTGAGAACTGCAGCCTCGACTTGGTCACCGATGGCCACAACCCGTGACGGATGGCGGACTTCGTGTGTCCAAGACATCTCCGAGACATGGACGAGTCCCTCGACGCCGGGCTCCAACTCCACAAAGGCGCCGTAATCCGTCAGGCTGACGACCCGGCCCTTGACCCTGGTGCCGATGGGGTACTTACCGGCCACGTTCGTCCAGGGGTCGGCAGACTTTTGTTTGAGGCCGAGTGAGATACGGCCTGTCTCCCGATCGTACTTGAGAACGCTCACCTCGACGCGATCGCCGACGTTGAACATTTCGGAGGGGTGGCCGACACGGCCCCAGGACATGTCCGTGATGTGAAGCAAGCCGTCGATGCCGCCAAGGTCGATGAAGGCCCCGTAGTCGGTGATGTTCTTGACCGTCCCTTGAATCAGCTGGCCTTCCTTCAGTGTCGCCAGCGTCGTTTGGCGCTTCTTGTCCCTGGTCTCTTCCAACAGCACGCGACGGGAGACAACGACGTTACCCCGCCGATGATTGATCTTGATGATCTTCATCGGGAACGTCCGTCCCACCAAACCGTCGAGATCCCGGACAGGATGCAGATCGATCTGTGATCCGGGCAAGAACGCTTTCACGCCGATATCCACCATCATGCCGCCCTTGATCCGGGAAACCACTTTGCCGTCGATGCTCTTCTCATCTTTATAGAGCTTCTCGAGCTCTTCCCAAATCTTCATCTTGTCGGCTTTTTCTTTGGAAAGAACCAGGTTCCCGTCCGCATCTTCGCATTCTTCGATGTAGACCTGGAGCCGATCGCCGATCTTGATGTTTTGCAGTTCTTCGTTCGAGAACTGATCGCTGGGGATCATCCCCTCGGACTTGTACCCGATGTCGACGACCACTTTGTCCTTGGTCAAAGCCACGACGCGGCCCTCAGTGATGGTCCCCTCCTCGAGGTTCTTGAAGGTTTCCTCGTACAAGGCGGCCAAGGCATCGCGGTCCAATTGCTGCTCACTGGATTTCGAAACCGTACTCATGGGCTATCCTAATCTTCCGACTGCTGTCGGGCGCTGATATGGATGACACCGGAACTCACTCAGCATTGCGAGCACCGGCACTTGCGCGATGGTGGGGAGGCTCAACCTCCCCCAATGCGGCAATCCGCTCCATCACCGTTTGACTGACGTCCTGATAAAACTTTTTGTTCTCTCCGTTTTGTTCTACCGTGGGGAAGGTCACTGGTTCCCCAAATCGCACCGTTACCCGGCGAAACCTCGGCCACTTGGCTCCCGAAGGCAGCACCTCAAACGTCCCCTTCAGATACGCCGGAACAACGGGGCAGCCGGTCTGCGCGACAATCATCCCCAGCCCCGGTTTTGCTTCCTGAAGCCGACCGTCCAGACTCCTGCTTCCCTCGGGGAAAATCACGACTACCTTCCCCTCCTTGATCAGGGCAATGGCCTTGTCGAATGCCTTCCGATCCAAGCGCCCTAACCGCAGTGGAATCCAACCCAACCATTGCAAAATCGCCTTCGATCCAGGGATGGGGAACAAATCACTGCGACCCAAATACCAAGCCCGCCTCGTCATTCCACAACCAAGTAACGGAATGTCGAAATAACTGGCATGGTTTGCCGCGATCAACAGACCGCCTGTTCGAGGAACCGTTCCGACGACCCGATAGCCAAAGCACAACCAGGCAACAAACCGTGCCAACACCCAGAGTAAACCGTACCAGACCGAACTCACAACTTGGCCGCGACGACAGCCAACATGTGATTGACGACTTCCTCGGCAGATAATGTCGAGGTGTCGATATGGTGCGCGTCTTCGGCCGGCACGAGTGGTGCCACCGCGCGGGACCGGTCCCGGTTGTCGCGGCCGGCTAACTCAGCGCTCGTTTGTTCAATCGCTGTACCATGACCCGCCGCAACCAGTTCTCGATGCCGACGCTCCGCACGGACCATCGGATCGGCTTCGAGAAAAAACTTCGCCTGCGCGGCCGGGAAGACCTTCGTGCCGATATCACGGCCCTCCGCCACCACCGAGCCCTGCTGACCGATCTGCCGCTGCACCGGAAGAAGCCATGCCCGCACGGCTGGAATCGCCGACACCACTGAGGCAGCCGCGGACACGGCCGGCGTTCTCAATTCTCCTGATACGTCCTTCCCGTTAACTGAAACGGAGACGGTTTCATTCTTGAACTGCATCTCAATCGATAAGTTCGGCAGGAGTCCCGCAACAGCATCGGCATCGGCTGGATCATAACCGTTTTGCAATGTCGCCCAGGCGACCGCCCGATAAAGCGCACCAGTGTCCAAATACAAATAGCCCAACCGAGAGGCCAGTTGCTTGGCCACGGTACTCTTGCCCACCCCCGCTGGTCCGTCAATCGCTACAATCATCCGATCGAATCCCTCTCTCTACGCAGAGCTCATTTACTGAGCCGTATTATAGTGGTCAGTGACTGTCCGTCAACAATTCCAAGAGCTTCCGATTGAAACCAGGAAACGATGTCTCGATGCAATCCGTGTCCTGGATCACGGTCTCCGTCGACGCGGTCAGACCTGCGATCGCGATCGACATGGCAACGCGATGGTCTCCATGACTCTGTCCGCATGTCGCCATCAGCCGTCCATTTGTCTTTGGCTGACCAATCCCTTGCACGACCAGCCCATCGGCCCGCTCCGTGATCTGTGCCCCCATAGCTCGAAGCTCCGTCGCCATGGTCGCGATGCGATCGCTCTCTTTGACTCGCAACTCCTCCGCGCCAGTAATGACGGTCTGACCCTCCGCGACTGCCGCCGCTACGCATAGAATGGGAAACTCGTCGATGGTTTGCGGAATCAGATCCGGTCCGATCGTCACGCCGCGAAGCGGAGCCGCCTTCACGCGGATATCTGCTACCGGTTCTCCTGCTTCCTCCCGCTGGTTGAGCAACTGAATGTCGGCACCCATTCGGTTCATCACTTCGAGCAGACCGGTTCTCGTGGGATTGATGCCAACGCCCGTGACTGTGAGATCCGAACCGGCAATAATCGTCGCCCCAACAATGAAAAAAGCTGCGGCGGAGAGATCCCCTGGAATCGTCAATTCCGGGACAGCGGTCCATCCGATGGAAGGCCTCCCCTCCATGGTCAAAGCTGTCCCCTCCCGCTTGAGCGGAAGGCCGTAAAACTGAAAAAGCCGCTCTGTATGGTCGCGCGAGAGTCTGGGCTCGGACAGATGCGTGGTGCCCTTGGCAAAGAGCGCTGCCAGCAAGAGCGAGGACTTGATCTGCGCGCTGGCTACGGGAGATGCATAGCGGATCGCGCGGAGCGTCGTGCCTGACACAGCCAGCGGGGCAAGCTCTCCACCCTTTCGCCCGGCTATCGTTGCGCCCATCTCGCGTAACGGCTTCACAACACGTCCCATGGGCCGGCGGCGAATGGACGCATCGCCCGTTAACACCGTGAAGAAGTCTTGGCCGGCCAGAAGACCGGTGAGAAGACGAATGCCCGTTCCTGAATTTCCGCAATCGACGATGCCAGCCGGCTCTGTCAGACCCCAGAGCCCCTTCCCTTGGACTCGCAACTCCTCGACCGATTCGTCGATCTTTACGCCAAGCGACTGCATCGCCCGCATCGTGTTGAGGCAATCCTCTCCGCGACAGTACCGCTTGATCGTCCCTGTCCCTTCCGCCAACGCGGTCAGGATAATGGCGCGATGCGTAATCGATTTATCGCCGGGAACGGTAATCGTTCCTCGTAACGGCCGACCCGGTGTGATC
The DNA here is from genome assembly GCA_033852435.1 of Nitrospira sp. GTDB lineage: Bacteria > Nitrospirota > Nitrospiria > Nitrospirales > Nitrospiraceae > Nitrospira_C. Next base: position 6,000 of record JAWOMO010000011.1, on the reverse strand, counting down.
GTCAACGACGTCATCAATCCTCTACGCGGTCACAGGAGGTCGAGCAGGGAATTTGTCCCGCTCCTGCTTCGCCCGTTCCAATTCTTTTTCGATCCCGGCCGCATCGCCGGCCCGAATCAATTGCTTCAACTGTCCCAATGATCGCTCATAGGCTTCGATAAACGCGACGAGGTTATCCCGGTTCCAGAGAAAAATATCCCGCCACATTTCCGGAGAGCTGGCGGCGATTCTGGTCGTATCCCGTAATCCCCCGCCTGAATGACCTGCCAAATCGAGTCCGGGAATCTTCGTGCGGATCTCGATCAACGCGTTCATCAATGCAAACGCCGCCGCATGCGGAAGATGGCTGACGGCTCCGAGGATCTGATCGTGCAGGTACGGGTCCATCGTCAGGACAGCGGCCCCCGTCTCCTGCCACATAGTTCGCACCTGTTCGAGTGCCTGCTGATTCGTGGCCTTCGTCGGCGTCAGAATGCAGCGCGCACCGGCGAAGAGTTGTTCCGAGCCGGCAGCCGCACCGGTTTTTTCCTTGCCCGCGATAGGATGCCCCCCCACAAAATGGACGCCGGCCGGCATCGAGCGCTCAGACTGCTCCACCAACTGTCCCTTCACGCTCCCCACATCGGTCACGATGGCGCCACGCTTCAAACAGGAAGCCCAGTCCTTCAAATGCCGGTCGTAGGTATCGACCGGCGTCGCGAGAACCACCAAGTCGGATCCCGTCACTCCTTCTTTCGGGTCGGAGACGTAACGATCGATCGCGCCAATCTCCACCGCCGTCTTCAGATTCTCGACGCGTCGCCCCACCCCGATGACCCTGGTGGCCATTCCCTTCCGGCGGAGGATCATTCCCAGCGAGCCACCGATGAGCCCGACTCCGATAATCGCGACTTGTGTGAAATGCACGGCCATGTTTCCCATTAGCACCGAGAGCGGGCGCTGAGGTTCGAGCCTTAGGGTTTCGCCTCTCGGGACCCAATCCTTCCGACTACACTTCCCGCCCGACCGCGATAGCGATCTTCCGCATGTCTTGCATCAGTTCCTTGAACTTGCTCGGCTTAATGGATTCTTCGCCGTCACAGAGGGCACATTCTGGGTTCGAATGGACCTCGATCAAAATCCCGTCTGCGCCCGCCGCGACCGCAGCCTTCGACATCGGCGCCACCAGATTCCATTTTCCGGTCGCGTGGCTCGGATCGACGATGACCGGCAGATGGGAGAGTTCTTTCAACGTCGGGATTGCCGCCAAGTCAAGGGTGTTGCGATACTGCGTCTCAAACGTCCGGATGCCCCGTTCGCAGAGCATGACGTTGCGATTGCCGCGGGACATGATGTACTCCGCCGACAACAAAAACTCCTTGATCGTGGCCGACAGCCCCCGCTTCAGCAGTACAGGTTTGTCATAGGCGCCCACTTCCTTCAGCAATTCGAAGTTCTGCATGTTGCGGGCCCCGATCTGAATAATGTCGGCTTTCTCCAGGAACAGTTCGATGTCGCGCGTGTCAAGAATCTCGCTCACCACCGGCAAGCCAGTTTGCTTCTTCGCCTCAACCAAGTAATCCAACCCTTCACGACCCAGTCCTTGGAAGGAGTAGGGCGACGTCCGAGGCTTATAGGCACCGCCGCGAAGGATGCTGGCTCCCGCCGCCTTCACCTCATGAGCAATTCCGACCGTCAATTCCAAACGCTCCACTGCGCATGGTCCGGCCATGACGGCGAGTTTATTCCCGCCGATCTTGACTCCGCCAACGTCGATAATCGTGCCTTCCTTCTTGAATTCACGGCTGACGAGTTTCCACGGGGCCAGAATGGGCAACACGCTTTCCACCCCCGGCAGGGCCGTGAGCGGCTGGTTTTGAAGAATGCGGTCGTCACCGATCACCCCGATAATGGTTCGTTCCTGCCCCGTCGACAATTGCGATTTCAGTCCGAGCTCGCGGAGCCGATCAACGATGTGATCGACTTCGCGTTCCGATGCATCCGGTCTCAACACGATAATCATGCTTCCCTCACCCGTTATTCAACCAGCCTGTACAATCCGCGCCAGCGCGGTCAGGAATAGCTGATTTTCCTCTGCTTGCCCAATCGTCACCCGCACCATGCGCCCTTCGATATGGCGGATGATGACGCCTTGTCGCAGCAAGGCCTCGAAGACTTTTCGACCATCTTGCCCGACATCGACGTACACAAAATTCGCCTCGCTCGGGATCGGCGAGAATCCCAGCGAATGCAGACCATTCACCACTTGCTCCATCCCTGCCTCGTTGATCGCGCGGCTCTTTGCCACATGCTCGTCGTCGCTCATCGCAGCGAGCGCCGCGCGCTGAGCGAGGCTGTTCGCGTTGAACGGAGGACGCACTCGATTCAGAAAATTCGTGATCTCGGGCGTCGTCACACCATATCCGATTCTCAAGCCGGCCAAGCCGTAGATCTTGGAGAACGTCCGCAGCACAATGGCGTTGCGCCCTTGCTTCACATAGGCCATCGAATCCGGGAACTCGGAACTCCGGACATATTCAAAGTAGGCTTCGTCGAACACGACGATCACATGCTCCGGCACGCGAGCGAGGAGCCGATCGACTTCGCCCGCCGACACCATCGTCCCTGTTGGATTATTCGGGTTGCAGACAAAGAGCAATCGAGTTCGCGGCGTCACGGCATCGGCCATCGCAGGAAGGTCATGCCGCCATTGCTTCAACGGAACGGTGACCACCTTGCCATGAGCCGCGGTCACTTCCATCTTATAGATGACGAAGGTGTGATCGGCCATCACTGCTTCATCGCCGGGCGCCAGGAAGGCCCGCGCTAGCAGACCGAGAATTTCATCAGACCCGTTCCCCAAAATGATGTGATCCGACGAGACCTTCCATCGATCAGCGAGCGCTTCGCGCAAGCGGTACGCACCGCCGTCAGGATAGCGGTGCAACGTGGCCGCTCCTTCGTTCAAGACGGCCAAGGCTTTGGGAGAAGGGCCCAGCGGATTCTCGTTCGAGGCCAGTTTGATGACCCGTTCGAGTCCCAGTTCGCGCTGAAGCTCTTCGATGGGTTTCCCGGGCACGTAGGGGCTTAACGCGGCGATATCAGGATGGACGTGAAGTGGCATGGTCTTAACTGTGTGCCGGGTACGAACCGAGGACTTTCATGAAGAGACAACGGCCGGTGATTTCTTCGACGGCTTTCTTCACGCGATCTTCTTCAATGTGGCCCTCGATGTCGACGAAGAAAATGTACTCCCAGGCCTTCCGCCTGGATGGACGGGATTCGATTTTGGTCATGCTCAAGCCATGCGAGGCAAAGGGACGGAGAAGGTCATAGAGGGCCCCGACTTTGTCCTTGATCGAGAGCATCAGAGATGTTTTGTCTTTCCCGGTGCGCTGTGGAGGCTTCTGAGACAACACGAGGAATCGAGTGAAATTGTTGAGATTGTCTTCGATCCGCGACTTGATGACTTTCAATCCATAGAGCTGCGCCGCCAATTCAGACGCGATCGCCGCAACCGAGGGATCGTCGAGACACATCTCCGCCGCGCGCGCCGTGCTCGCGACTTCCGAAACCGGCACATGCGGCATATTGGTTTCCAACCAGTTACGGCACTGGGCAATGGCATGGGGATGCGAGCAGATCTTTTTGACCTCTTCTGCCGCGCCAGATTTCGACATTAAATGATGCGAGACTTCTTGGAGCACCTCGCCATAAATCAACAGGTTCGAATCGATGAACATATCCAGGGTGTGATTCACGACACCCTCAGTGGTGTTTTCGATTGGTACGACACCGAAATTGGCGCGACCACGCTCGACCTCGCTAAAAACTTCTTTAATGCTGTTGACCGGCACGTACTGCGCCGATGAACCGAATTTCTGTGTACAGGCCATATGTGTAAAGGTCGCTCTCGGCCCGAGATAGGCCACCTTTTGAGGGCCTTCCAACGAAAGGGATGCGGACATGATTTCTCGATACACCGGTCTGATGGCTTCGGATGGAAAAGGGCCGGCATTCTGCTTCACAAGCCGTTCAATGATTTCCGCTTCACGGGCTGGAGTGTGCAGATTGGCATCGGCATCCTGCTGTTTCTTCAGCTTGCCGATTTCAATAACGCTTTTCGACCGTTCGTTGAGGAGACGCAAGATCTCATCATCGAGTCGATCAATCTCTTTCCGGTAGGCGGAAAGGTCTCCGGGCATGCACGGACCCCCTCCACCCGTGCCCCATGAGTTGGACGAGCGTCCAGAGGCAGGACAGGTGTGAGCGAAGAAGGAATGATACTAGAAGCGCTAGAGGAAATGCAAGGAGAACCTAGGAGTTTCAGGAACTTGCGTGACCCAGACCCGGCCTAATATAGCAGCGTCGTCGGCCGCTTGAAATGCTCGAGCGCCTCTTTGGTGATTTGTCGGCCGCGGCCCGTTCTCTCGAGATAGCCGGCTTGGATGAGGTAGGGCTCGTGGACGTCTTCGAGTGTGCTTTTGTCTTCCTGCACGGCAGCTGCGAGAGATTCCACCCCGACGGGCCCGCCTCCAAACTTGTCGATAATAGTCAGGAGAATCTTCCGGTCCATCTCATCGAATCCGGCCGTATCAACTCCCAGCCAGACGAGCGCATCTTGCGCCACTGATTTGGTGATCCGGCCCTCGGCCTTCACTTGAGCATAGTCGCGGACGCGTTTGATGAGGCGGTTCACAATGCGTGGGGTGCCGCGGGCACGGCGGGCAATTTCCTCTGCACCGGCTTGGTCGATGACGACGCCGAGCAGGCCGGCAGAGCGCATGACGATCACTTGGAGTTCAGCCGGTGAATAAAACTCCAGCCGATGGACCAGGCCGAAACGATCCCGCAGCGGCGAAGTCAGGGCCCCCGCCTTCGTCGTCGCCCCGCCTAGCGTGAACCGTGGCAACTCGAGTTGGACCGTCCTTGCCGCTGGTCCTTGCCCGACGACGAGATCGAGCTGGAAGTCTTCCATCGCTGGATACAGTGCCTCCTCCACCGAGGCAGGCAAGCGATGAATCTCGTCAATGAAGAGGACATCCTGCTCCTGTAAATTGGTGAGAATCGCAGCAAGATCCCCGGCGTGGGCCAAGACGAGGCCGGATGTCGCGCGAAGGGTCCCCCCCATTTCGCGGGCGATGATATGGGCGATGGTGGTCTTGCCCAGCCCAGGGGGGCCATAGAAGATCGTGTGGTCGAGCGTTTCGCGGCGTTGTTTGGCCGCTTCAACGCAGACCCGCAGCGACTCTTTCATACGCTCCTGCCCAATATATTCCTCGAGCGTTTGAGGACGCAGGGCCTGCTCGATGCTGCGTTCTTCATCTGTCAATTGGGCATTCACGACTCGATCGCTCATGCTCGCTGCTTCCTTGTCTGGCTCTACTGCTTTTCAGGAGGCGGAATGTACTTCGGCGGTGGCGGTAAGGCACCTTGCCCTGGAGTGGGTGTACTGCCGCAATCGGGTGGACAGATCTTGCCGCCCTTGGCCGGATCAGGCAAGTTCAGTTCCATCCTCTCCAACTGGCATTGTGAAAGTCGTCCCCCTTCTTGGTTACCGCAACGAGCCGGCACCGAGGAGCTGCCCACTTCCCGGTAGCCCTCGGGGCAAGAGCCGCACACCGGCAACATGTTGGCGCCGAGCGGGAGGCACTGCACGAGTGTCGGATCTCCGTCTTTGCAAATGCCCGGAGCCTCTGTAACACCAGTCGTGGCATACCCTTCAGGACATTTTCCGCAGGTCTTGCGGATGCTCTTCGGCTCGACCGGCGCCTCGTCGGCCAATCCTAGCATGGGGTGAACAGCCATCCATGCACCAAGCGCCAGGATCCATAAGGCAGAACAGCGGACTGAAACCGCCATACGCTTACCCCCGTGCCAGAGCTTTCAATGTCTCGCGGATGAGTTCTTGGAGGCTCAGAGGCCCGGACTGTGATTTCCGAACCTGCTTCAGCGCCTCTTTGGCATCTGGTGCACGATACCCTAAATTCGTCAGCGCGGAAAGGGCGTCCTCGAAGATTT
>JAWOMO010000064.1:0-6163 GCA_033852435.1 Nitrospira sp. | reverse complement strand
CGGGTGCTCTTCGCAACCGACTTTTCTACGTGTGCCCGTCATGCCGAGCGGTATGTGGCGTTCCTCAGCAAGGCCTACGGAGCCACCGTCGATGTCGTCCATGTCCTGGCACTTTATCCGGGAGTGTACCCCGCAGTCCAGGATCACCTGGAAACGGATAAAAGTTTGGCCGATGCCGTTCGGCGGCTTCAGCAGCCCGCGGCCTCAGTGACCGGTCAGCAATTGATCGGCATCCCGAGCGTACAGATTTGCGAGGTGGCCATGCGGTACGACGCAAGCCTGATCGTTCTGGGCACTCACGGAAGAACGGGACTCGAACGCATTCTCCTGGGGAGCACCGCGGAACGGGTCCTCACGATGGCCCCATGCCCCGTGCTGACGGTCAGGGAGCGGAACGGTTCCGAAGGGTGGCACAAAAGGGTACCCATCAAATTCGAGCATATCATCGTCCCGATCGATTGTTCCGACTGCTCGATAGATGCCCTGGAGTATGGAATTCAGATTGCGAAGGACTTTAGTGCGTCCTTGACCCTCTTGCATGTCTTGGAGCCCGTGTCCTACGGCAACGATTTTACGCTGGGGCACACGGTGGAACAGGGTCAGCTTGACGAACGGATCGACTCTCAACTCAGGGTATGTTTGAGCGCGATTCAATCAGCGGGCGTCTCCGTGCGAGAGGTGATTCGTGGTGGCGTGCCGACCGATTCCATTCTTGAGTTTGCGCACGCCTCAGCCTGTGATCTCATCGTCATGGGGACGCACGGTCGACGCGAAATTTCCCACATGTTACGGGGTAGTGTGGCAGAAGCTGTGTTGCGCCTGGCACCCTGCCCAGTCCTTGCGGTGAGAATTTCCAAAGTTTCTCCCCATCACCAACGGGTGGTGCGGATGGAAAGGGAACCTATGACAAGAGCCACATGACATATGAGCCGAGCTCAATCGGAGAGGACAGCGTGTTGAAGACAGCCGCGAAGACAGAGGGGAAAAGACATACCACTGTATGAGCTCGGCGATGATGATGATGACATCTGCGCGGAAGAGTGTGCTGGCGACTGACCAGACTTCGGTATCCGTCAGTGAAGCAGTACAGGAGGGGCGAACCCTCATGGAAAGGAAAGCTGAGTCCTCACGCGGAACACATGACGATGAAGGCTACACCTGCGAAATACATCACATCGTTGGTATTGAGTGCGCAGAGCCGTTCTGCAGGCAGGACGATAGTTCCACGGATCCCTAGAAGGAGGTTGGAGTATGTGGTTCTCGAAACTCTCGCGGCTCGTCCTTTCCAGCCTGAACCTGATCGCCTGCCTGGCGATGGAACAGCCCTCCAGGAGGGATCGTGAATCGATTCGGAAGGAACGGGCGAAAGTTCTCAAGATGATCCAGCCGCTCACTACTTCGGATGTCGTGCGGGGGCAGTTCCTTGGCTATCGCCACGAGGGCGGCGTAGCTCCAGGGTCCCAGGTCGAGACGTTCGCCGCGCTCCGATTCGACATCGACAGTGAGCGGTGGGCCGGAGTGCCATTCTACGTGCGCACTGGCAAGTGTCTTCCTGTCACAGCCACAGAAGTCCTGGTTGAGTTCAAGCGGCCATGTTGTCCCGTGTTGGACGAGGGCGAACCTCCGTTGCCGAACTATTTTCGTTTCCGGCTCAGCCCCGACGTGATGATCGCCTTGGGCACCAAGACCAAAGTTCCGGGAGAGGCAATGGTGGGTAAGCGAATAGAACTGGTCGCGCGTCATTCCTCCGGCGACGAGATGGAACCGTATGAGCGTCTCCTTGGAGACGCTATGAAGGGTGATGCCACGCTCTTTGCCCGCGGGGACGGGGTGGAAGCCGCCTGGCGCGTCGTGCAACCGATCCTTGAAACCCCCACATTGTTGCACGAGTACGAGCCGGACACCTGGGGCCCGCGCGAAGCGGATCGGCTAATTGAGGGGGGCTGGCACACTCCACTATTCCGCAACCCAGGCACAACCGAGGAAGACCCCTCAATGGGGGCAATTTAGGTCGATTGGAGATCCCCCCTTAGGCTCCTTTTCAAAACCTCAAGATGGTTCCATCCAACTTCTTCATGGGACAGGCATGTAATAGCACTGCAAAATTGTCAACGCGCAAATTTTGGGAAGTCGAATTTGGCGAACGCAAAGGACAGTTATTATTATCGATTGGTTTGGTCGTAGGACCAAATTCACTCGTGTGCATGCGAAGGTTCTCATGGGACATTGAATCCTTCACACCCTGAGCCAAACAGAAATCCTTCGTCTTTTGCCGAAAGAAATCACAATTTAGATCGGAGCACGATGAGAGTCCTCATCAATGCGATGGTACTCAGCTTGACCTTAGTAGGGGTTGGCTGTGTCCTCTTCCTCGCGAAGGAAACACGCTATCTGTTATCGGCTACAGATCGGGCCACGCAGGAGGAAGTCCGGCAGCATCTTGGTCAGCCGCTTCGAGTCGAGTCCAATAAAACTGGGGAAGTCGTTTGGGCCTACCACATCCGGGAATTTGTGCAAGGAGGCAGTAGTGTCTACGATATGACAGGGGACTGGTGGTGCGATGACTATACGCTGACTTTCGACGCACAAGGCATCCTGCGGCATTGGACGCACGAATCTCAGAAATGCGGCTAAACTGGTATATGACCAACCTGGCCAAATCTGTACCGCCCCACTTAATTTCTGGACAGTTTGTTGAACATTGGCAACCATCCATTCTGCAGAGAATTCAGTTCTCATCGAGTCTCCACTTCTCAAAGGACATCCGGCTGTCCTCGCTCGCTTCTCTGCTGAGAGCGTCTCGGCTGTCTTCCTCTACGGTGGGCGTTTAGTAATTTCAGCCGGTTTTCTGCACCTACCTGACGAACCTACATGTCCAATTTATATCTGGGGCAGTACACCTTGCTCTATATAAGAACTTGAGATTTCATCTGACAGATAGCGGGTTGTCCTGGGCGCATAATGCGCGCATCTGCATAGAATCTCCTTGGATGCTTACTCTCCGGACAGTCGTGGAATTCTGATCCTCCGGAAGGAGGGTCCATCAGCGGTTATTTGTTAAAACCCTGTTCTCGCAGCTCCAATGCCGAAACAGCCCGACCCAGACGGCACCCCCTTGCACGACGTGCTGCCTAACAGTTCGTTGCCTGTTCTCACTTCAATTCAGTCTCACAATGACGGGGCCAACTTACATGCGGTCCCTCGTCCTCCGAGTGTTCTTGCTGGGATTGATGATGTTGCTGGTATCGTACGAAATGGGGCCGGCCACGGGTGGATCGGAATACCTGGACCGAGAAACGCAACGATTCCCGAGGCCCTGGCTAACTTCTGGCTGAGTCCGGATGACGGTTCCCGTGGCGTGCGCGAGCAAGATGGGCGAATCAGGTATGCTCGTGCACCATCGTTAAATCTCGAGGAGGATCCGAGCCGGTTCCTCGATGCACCCCTTGATATGCTTGAGAAACGTCACCGCTTCACGGCCATCGACGATTCGATGATCATACGTGAGCGCGACGTACATCATGGGACGGATCACGATCTGGCCTTCTCGGGCAACGGGTCGGTCCTGAATGACATGGAGGCCAAGGATGCCACTTTGTGGCGGATTGATGATCGGCGTCGAAAGCAGTGAGCCATAGACTCCGCCATTGGAAATGGTAAAGGTACCGCCCTGTAACTCTTCCAGCGTCAGTCGATTGCTCTGCCCCCGCTGCGCGAAATCGGCAATGGCGGCCTCAATCTCGGCAAAGCTGAGATGTTCCGCGTTCCGCAAGACCGGCACGACCAGTCCGCGACCGCTTCCCACGGCAATCCCGATGTCGTAATAGTACCGATGGATCATGTCCGTCCCACGAATCTCGGCATTGAGTTCTGGAACCAACTTGAGCGCCTCGATAACTGCTCTGACGAAGAAGGACATGAGGCCGAGCTTGATGTGGTAGCGTTGCTGGAACGCTTCTTGATGAACCTGCCTGAGAGCGGTCAGGGCTGTCATGTCGATCTCATTGAAGGTGGTGAGGAGTGCCGCAGTCTGTTGGGCCTGCACGAGCCGTTCGGCGACCCGACGCCGAAGGAGACTCATCGGAACAGCTTCTTCCTGGCGCGGGTCCATCAGTCTCGGGCCTCCCATGGCTTTGGCAGCAGTCTCAACCATATGAACGGATTCCGCGCCAGATGAACCTGGTTGCGGGGTTGGGAACAGATCGTCGTTGAATCCCTGGGCGCCAACTCCTGCTGGGCGCGGTGCTGCCACGCCGATCTGGCCCGCCACCGGCTCATGCGCTGTTGGCGAGCTTGGCGGTGCCAGGTCGACCTGCAAGACGGATTGCGAGCTCGCCGTCGGGCTGGTGCTGGGACCAGAAGTACTAGAGGGTAATTGCGTCTCCGCTTCTTCCAGATAGGCGATGACTTCACCGACCGCTACTGTGTCCCCCTTCTTCTTGAGAATGGTGCCAACTACCCCTGACCTGGGTGCGGGTAAATCGAGTGACACCTTCTCCGTCTCCAACGTCACGATCGGTTCATCTTGGCGCACGGCCTCACCGGGCGACTTACGCCACTCACTAATCTGCACTTCTGTGATGGATTCCCCAATCGGGGGAATCCTCAGCTCAATGCGCATCGAAGGCTGCCTTGAGAAGCTTGATTTCTTCAGTCTTGTGCAGCGTCGACCACCCTGTGGCGGGACTCGCCGAGACGGGTCGGCAGACGGCCGAGAATGGCATGGTGGGGAAGAGCGTGTCACCGAATCGAGCGTGCAGATACCGCCACGCTCCCATGTTCGCGGGCTCTTCTTGGACCCATGTCACCGGGGTCGTCGAGGGATAGGGCAGCAGCGCGTGGCGCAAATTCGCCGCGTGCAAGGGATAGAGCTGTTCAAGCCTCACAATCGCGACGTCAGTGCGCTGGAGTTCCTCACGCATTTCCAGGAGGCGGTAGTAAATCTTCCCGCTGCAGAGGAGGATGCGTCGGGCGTGCTCGGGCACCGTCGCGTGATTCACCAGGATTGGCTGAAAAGTGTCGGTCGCCAGGTCCTCCAGCGTCGAAATGGCCTGAGGGTGACGAAGTAAACTCTTCGGCCCCATGATCACTAGTGGCTTGCGCCATGGGCGATGGACTTGCCGTCTCAAGATGTGGAAATACTGCGCCGGCGTCGTGGGAATGCTCACGTGGATATTCTCGTTGGCGGCGAGCTCAAGAAACCGCTCGAGTCGCGCACTGGAATGTTCGGGCCCCTGTCCCTCCAACCCGTGGGGTAGGAGAAGGACGAGCCCGCTCAGACGACGCCACTTCTCTTCGGCGCTGACCAGGAATTGATCGATAATCACCTGACCCGCGTTCACGAAGTCGCCGAATTGCGCTTCCCACAGGATGAGCCCGCCAGGACAGTCCAGACTGTAGCCGTATTCGAAGCCCAGCACCCCAGCCTCCGAGAGGGGGCTATTGTATATCTCCACTGGCGCCTGATCCGGCGCGACATGTTGAAGCGGCACATAGGTGTGGTCATCCTGCGTATCATGCAGGATCGCGTGCCGCTGGCTAAACGTTCCACGCGGCGAGTCCTGCCCTGATAACCGGATCCGATGGCCTTCGACAGCGAGCGTGGCGAAGGCAAGTGCTTCGGCCGTGGCCCAATCAATGGGACGTGCGCCACTGGCCATTTCACGGCGCCGCTCCAGCCACTGCGCGATCTTGCGGTGGGGATGAAATCCCTCAGGCAGGCGCGTGAGTCGCTCCAAGAGTGCTCCGAGTTGGCTGCATTCCACCGCGGTGCGAATGCCCTCATCATCTCCGCCGAAGCCGCCGTAGTAGCCGGTCCAGATTCCAGCCGGTTTTTCGCGCACGGGAAGATACGTGTGGTCCCGTGCTTCCGCAAGATCCTGTTCGAGGACCTGCCGCCGTTCCACGGCAAGCCGATCCGCCTCAGTGCGATCTACCTGGCCGAGTTGCAGGAGATGGTCGAGGTAAGACTCGCGCAGTGGCGGACGCCTGTCAATGAGCTCATACCGCAGTGGTTGCGTGAAGGCGGGTTCGTCTCCCTCGTTATGGCCTCGACGGCGGAAGCAGTACATGTCAAGGACGACATCACTCTGGAACGTCCTCCGGTACTCCATGGCGAGTCGCACGACGTGAGCCACGGCTTCCGCGTCCTCGCCATTCACGT
>JAWOMO010000127.1:0-7720 GCA_033852435.1 Nitrospira sp. | reverse complement strand
AAAAGTGACATTCTGTGTCATGCAATATCATTGAGTTACAGAGTTAGGTGCCACTAGTGGCACCTCCATTTGGCCTCTGCCCAATCCTGCCTTTGGAAGGTTAATTGAATAGAACATCAGCCTTCTAAGCCTTTCGGATACTTCCACACAAGGCGTTGTCAGTACAGCGGAATGCCGCTCTAGTAGAGCTGTTTCGCTGTTTGGAGAGTTGAGTTTTGTTCAGGTGAATTCAGGGAAATTTAGGTGGTTTTTGCTGTAAAGAGAACACGCTGGGAAGACGTGGGGTAAATACTGATAAATCTGGGAGACACGGGTTTTACGGCCCGCTGGTCAATAATTCCGGCGAGAGCCCCGGCCAGAAAACGTCGGGCGGTGGAGTGTCAGCCTTTCGGCACAGCAGCGAGGCCGAGTCTCGCTGACATTTTCACCAGATCAGGGAGAGAGTCAGCCTTCATCTTTTGCATCACCTTGCCTCGGTGTGCCTTCACCGTGATCTCGCTGATGCCGAGCTCGCCGCCAACCTGTTTATTCAATAGGCCGGTAACTACCAACGTCATGACCTGGCGTTCGCGAGGAGTAAGTGACGCGTAACAATCCCGGAGCGCCTGCATCTCCGCCTCGTGACCGAGAACAAGGCGGCTGCGTTCAAGGGCTTGCCGGATGGCGCTCAACATTACTTCATCCCTGAATGGTTTCGTTAAGAATTCAACAGCCCCTGCCTTCATGGCTTGGACTGTCTTGGGCACATCGCCGTGTCCGGTGATAAAAATGATCGGCACATCTGTCCGTTCGACAGCGACGCGCTTTTGCAGTTCAAGACCATTGAGACCGGGAAGGGAGATGTCAAGCACAAGGCAGCTCGGAACAAGCGCCCGTGGGCGGTCGAGGAATTCCTGTGCGGACGCGAATGTCTCCGCCTGCCACCCTGCCGAGCGAATTAGCAGCTCCAAAGACTCGCGTACCGAAATGTCGTCATCAACGACGAATACGATGGGTGTGGGGGGTGACATGGTTGATGACCCCTAATCATGGTCAAGTGCACGCGCTCAAGCCATAAGTATATCCGCTAAACGCGTGAGCGTGGCTGATTGCTCAGCTCATGCGAATTGCTTTATTTAGCGCCTCAAGAAGAGCCGTGTCGCTGAATGGCTTGAACAGGAACTCCACGGCTCCTTGTTCAAGCGCGCGCGCGCGGACAGTGTCGTCCTTGTGAGCAGTGACGAAGATGATCGGAATCTCTTGCCCACGACGCCTCAATTCCTGTTGAAGATCGAGTCCGGTCATGCCAGGCATCGCCACGTCAAGGATCAAGCATTTAGTTTGACCGTTACTGTCGGACGACAGGAATTCCTCTGCAGATGAGAACGCGTGGGCGGCAAAGCCGAACTCCCTCAGCAAATCTGGCAGCGACTCGCGCAGGGATTCGTCATCATCGATCACCACCACAAGTGAACGTTCGATAGCGCTCCTTGCCTGGTGGGAGTTCATAGCACAAGAATGCGCCTGTCCAGGTGGAGCGTCTATTGGACTTTGGTATCAGGTCTACATGGAATAGAAAATGAAAACGTAGCCCCCGGACCATCATTTTGCGCCGCCCACAGACGACCCTGATGACTCTCGATAATGGAGCGACTAACTGATAATCCGATTCCCATCCCCTCATTCTTCGTTGTGTAGAAGGCTTCGAATAGTTTGTTCATATGTTGAGGGTCGAAACCGAGTCCCGCATCTTTCACGCTGAAGCGCGCCCAATTGCCTTCTTCTCGTTCGGTTCTGATCAGCAAGTCCCTCGGACGATCATCGACGGTGTTCATCGCATCCGAAGCATTCCAGAGTAGGTTCAGAATGACCTGCTGAAGCTGCACGCGGTCGCCTGTGACAAGCGGGAGGTCGTCGGCAAGTTCAGGCCGCAGAATCACCCGGTGTCTCTGAAGTTCACTCAACGACAGCGCAATCACCTCTCGCACAGCCTCATTCAGGTCGAGCGCCTCGATGGTAATGTCCTTCTTGCTAAAGAGCGCCCGCAACCGCGCGATCACCTCAGACGCACGGTTCCCGTCGCGAATCGTGCGCCGGGCGGTTTCCCGCGCGCCGTCGAGGTTTGGGGAATCGGCTGTTAGCATTCGCAAACAGGTGCTGGCGTTGGTGATGATGCCCGAAAGAGGCTGGTTGACTTCGTGTGCGATCGACGCTGTAAACACTCCGAGGCTTGTGACTCTCGCTACGCGTGCGAGCTCCGATTGAGCCTTGGCGAGCGCTTCCTCCGACAATCGGCGTTGCGTCACGTCCTGCACCGCACCGATATACTCCAGCCGTCCTTCGGCGTCGAGGCTCGCGTGAGCGATCGCGATCAGATACTTTACGGAACCGTCGGGCATCAGTAATCGGTGCGGGTATTCGAAATCTTCGCCGCAGGTGCGTGCCGATTCGACCCTTTCATTCATCATCGGCACGTCTCCGGGATGGACTCGACTAATAATCCGTTCGATCGTCACAGGGGTGCCCAGCTCAAACTCGAATGTGTTATAAAGCTGCTCCGACCACGTGATTTCGTCTGTCGCAACACGCCAGCAAAAGCTTCCAGTGCGACTCAGTTGTTGGGCTTCCGCGAGAAATGCTTCACTGCGCCGCAACTGTGCTTCCACACGTTGTCGTTCCGCAATTTCCTTCCTCAACTCTACATTGGCATGGCCAAGTTCTCTGGTTCGTTGTGCGACACGTCGATCGAGTTCACTGGCGACTCCTTTCTGTTCGCTCCGGAGCCGTGCCTCTTGTAGCCCGAGCACTGCGAGATTTGCTGCCATGCTCAGCACGAGTCTCTCGGTCTGGCGAGGGAAATCCCGTCGCTGCGCCCCCACTACGATTATTCCGATTTCTCCTTGTAGCCCGAATGGCACGGCCACGATAGAAAGCTCGTCATCTCCGAGGGGGTTGCGTACGAGCCGTGGCGATTTCAGATGGTCATCTCCCAACCAATGGTTGACCAACTCGCAGATCTCTTGCGAGCGGACCTGTTCTCGCGATTGAGCAACCCGAACCATCTCGGTGGGTGCGTCGCCGATCGGCTCTTTCACCCGCACATAGACGAAATCCAGGCGGAGCATACTTAGGAGAGTGTCAAGCAAAGAACGAATGATCTGAAATGGTTCACTGCCACTCCAGATTACAGGAAGACCGAGGACGCTGATCAGATCATTGATGCAGTGCCGGAGATGCTTAATCTCACCGGAGGGATCTTCAATTTGAACTTCCATATTAGGACACTGTCGAGGGGGACGTAGTCCGTCTGGCCCGCCGTTCGCGAAGCTCTCGCAAGAACTCCTCCGGCGGTACAAAGAACGGATTCTCCTGGAGGATGCCGCCGATGATGACCATCGGATGCGTCCGCATGATGTCAATCACCGTGTCTCCTCCAAATTTCTGAAGATGGTACGTGCAGATGACCGCGTCGTCGTGGCGCCGCCAAACATCATTTACGCGCGATTCGAACTCAACAACATCGTCCACGTGCCATCCACTTTCAACCGCCCAGTCCATGCGGCAGACAATGCGACTGAGGGGAAATCCTCCCCTGGCATTGCCGCTGGCCAAGTGCTCGAAAATCTCTAGCATCCGGTCCTGATCGAAATGGCCGTTCCGAAGGTACGTCTCAGTGTTGGTCCGAAGTTCGAATTGTCCAATCCGGTGGGCGGCAGTCGGGTCGATCCCTGCCGAAGTCAACCGTTGCAGATGGTCGTTACGTTGATCGGGGTTAACGACGTGAACCGCCTTGTCGCCGCGCTCGAACCCGTCCTTAATGAACGGAAGCAACACGCGATACTCTTCCTCATCGTTGTTGAAAAACGCGCAGACATGACGTGCTTCGTCCAGCTGGGAGCCGGCGAAGGAAATGGGTGCCGCGGTTTTCCTCATGGTGTGCTCCTCCTATACGCATCCCTTTCCACACAGCTGAGCATCCAGCGGGTTTGTCGTGCGCGTGTGAACGCCAGTCATTGTTCCGACTGCTACCAAAGTATCGACGATACCATCGTCCAATAGATTCGCGTGTACGTGCGTGGTTAAGTCGCAACTGCGTCGTGCACCCAAATAAATAAGATAGGTGCGCCCAACTATGTTGCAGACATTGGAAATGAGAAATGCCCATGACTCAACCCGGAAGGGAGTACGGTGCGAAAGGGGCACCTAAATTATGAGCGCGAATTCCAACATAAAGCAAGTCGCCATTGTCACCGGCGCGTCCAGCGACATTGGATTGGGCATAATCCAAGCGCTCCTCGAACACGGCTATCGTGTCATTGCAAATTTGCTCACGATCAGGAGATCGAAGGACTTAAGATTTCTCCTTAGACCCCGCCTTCGAACCGGGCCCCTTACCGAGAGCAAGCAATCTTAGTCGTACTTGCGTCGATTGATACGAAAGTATCGACGATACCATCGTCCAATAGATTCGCCTGGCGGCCTGTGGTTATGTCGCTTCTGTGGAACACATCCAAATGAATCGGAAACGCGCAATAAACAATTGTTTACCTCTAACCTTACCTCGGATTGCCACAACGAATGGTCCTTTTAGAAAGGAGATTGCCATGAGCGTTGAGACATTAGCCGGAAAATTCATGGAGCTGTGCACGCACGGACGCGCGTGTAGGAGGCACTATATAAAACGAGTCGCTTTCCTGCTGGTTGCACTCGCAGTGGTGGCGGGCATCGTCGCCACCACGGCGCCGCCATCCAGTCGCGCCGATGCACCGCCGCGGAGCGCGAAGGAGGTCCGCGGCGCCACGCCGTACGCTGCGATCGAGAACGAGCCCTCGCCCAAGCTGATTGTGGACGCACCGCTCCCCGACCTGCTGGACAAGGGCATCGTGTGGATCCAGTACCGCACAGAGAACGTGCGCATCGTTCCGGTGTTCGGAAAGGGAGCCCTAAACGTGTCCCCGAGGGTCGGCCACCTACACATCCGGGTGGACGACCTGCCCTGGTTGTGGGCGGACGCGAGCGACCTCAACACCGTTGACATTGCGTTGTTGCCGCCCGGCGAGCACAAGGTGCTGATCGAGCTGGCAGACGCCAACCACCAGGTCTTTCCTGGACAGGCCAAGACGGTGAAGTTCACCGTGCCCAAGCCCGCGTCACCGTAGCACAGAGGTCGATGGCGTGTGGGTAGGTGGCTGCGCGCGGGCCCGGGAGCCTCTTGGAGGAACAACACATGGCAGATCTCACTCTGGTCACCGGCGCGGCGGGTCGCATCGGCGCGGTGGGGCGCACGGTCACCGAACTGCTGTTGAAGCAAGGTAAAGCGGTGCGCGCGATGGTGCGGCATGAAGACGAACGCGCGCAGGCGTTGCGCGAGATGGGAGCAGAGGTCGTCGTCGGCGATCTGCTCGATCTCGATTCGATGCATAGAGTGATTGCCGGCTGCGAGGCAATGTACTTCGGCATGTCCGTTTCTGACACCTATCTGGCCGCGGCGGTCAATGTGGCGGCGGTGGCGAAGCATCACGGCGTGAAGGCATTCGTCAACATGTCGCAGATGACGCTCTCACAGATGAGCATTACCGAAACCACCGCGAGCCCGCAGCACAAGCTGCACTGGCTCGCCGAGCAAGCGCTGAACTGGTCTGGGTTGCCGATCGTGCACGTACGACCGACCGTGTTCCTCGAAGGCTTCTTTCTCCTGCTCACTTCGGAGTCGGTCAGGAACTCCAATCAGATCAGACTGCCGTTCGGCGAGGGCAAGACGTCGCCGGTTGCAGCGGAAGACGTTGCACGTGTGGTCGCCGTGCTGCTCGCCGATCCTCGACCGCACATCGGCAAGATCTATCACCTGACAGGCCCACAGTCCGAGAACATGCATTTCTTCGCGCAGGAGTATTCAAAGGCGCTTGGCCGCACAATTATCTTTCAGGACATTCCGGTCGGGCCGTGGCGAGAAGAATTGCTCAAGCAAGGCTTGCCGGCCCACTTGGTGAGCCACCTCGCAACCATGGCCGATCTGCACCGCGCGGGACGCTACGACCGGATGTCGGACGACGTGCTCACGCTAACGGGGCAAGGTCCGCTGAGCGTACAAGAGTTCGTCAGGAAGAATGCGGCGACCTTCACCGCGTCGGCAAAAGGAGCCACATGAGCGGCCCACGGAAGACAGCCATCGTGACCGGAGCGTCGCAAGGGATCGGCGCGGGAATCGTGAAAGGGTTTGTCGAACGGGGTTTCAACGTCGTGGCCAATTCCCGAAAGGTGACCCTATCCACCGAGGTCGCGGCTTCCAACCACGTCGCTCTGGTGGAGGGCCACATCGGCGAGCTGGCAACTGCCGCCAAGATCGTCGAGACGGCGCTCTCTCGCTTCAAGTCGATCGATGCACTGGTCAATAACGCCGGCATCTACTTCACCAAGCCGTTCACGGACTACACCGCCGAGGACTTCAAGTCACTCGTCGCAACGAACCTCGAGGGCTTCCTGTACGTCACCCAGCTCTCCATCAAGCAAATGTTAGCGCAGAGGACCGGCGGCAGCATCGTCACCATCACGGCAGCCCTTGCTCGCAACCCGATCCGGGGCGTCACGGCGGCAGTGCCGATGATCACCAAAGGCGGTCTTGAGACGATCACCCAGCACCTCGCGATGGAGTACGCGAAAAACGGCATCCGCGTGAACGCCGTCGCGCCCGGCGCCGTCTACACGCCGCTTCACCGAAACACTCCTAAGGATGTCATGGAAAGCCTGTCACCGATGGGTCGACCCTCGACGGTGAAGGACATCACGGATGCGGTGATGTACCTGACGGACGCCGCGACGGTCACCGGTCACATCCTGTACGTCGATGGCGGCTCTCATTTCGGCCACTGGTAATCGAAAGGAGTTTTCGTCATGACCACAAACTCAACGAGTGCCGAGGACCGCCTCGCCGAGTTCCTCCTTCGTCTCCCGGACGCACCAATGCCTTTTGGTGCGTACGTGCCTGCCGTTCATGCGGGCAACCTCCTTTTCCTGAGCGGGATGCTCGCCACCTCGGTCCACGGGTTCGCTCAATTTGACGACGGCAAACCCGCCGACGAGGCGATGCACAACACCTGCTTTCCCTGCCACAAGGCCGCCAAAGCTCGCGACTTCGTCTTCAATCGCTACGCACCGAGATACTGAGAACCATAGCAGAAGGGAATGAGACGATTGACTGCACATAAACCACAAACCAAGAAACCCAAGACTGCTCAAAAGGAGGACACTATGACCCCAACCAGTACTACCTAACACGCCGCCGAGCGAGCAGCTGACAAGGTTGCGATTCGTCCGTTTCATGTAGATGTTCCGGAAGCGGCGCTTACCGAATTGCGCAGGCGCATCAACGCGACCAAGTGGCCCGATCGCACCGCCGCTACCGTCCGGGCGATTACGAGGCATGGAAATACATCGCGCCCATTCAGAAGGCGGCGTGGGTAAACAAAACCTTCGAATTTGGCACGTGGGGTGGGGAGATGCATCCCGGGTTTGAGCCCACGCTAGGCGAGATCGTCGCTACGGAGCATTGGTGCTCGAGCGGGTTCGCAAATACCGATTTGGATCTGCAAGTCAAGAGGCACGGCATTCAGCAGCTCATCGTCATGGGTCTCATCGCACATACATGCCTCGAAGCGACCGTTCGCTTTGCTGCTGAGCTCGGCTATGGGGTCACGGTGGTAAGAGATGCAACGGCCGATTACTCGGACAAGGAGATGCACGC
>JAWOMO010000053.1:0-31040 GCA_033852435.1 Nitrospira sp. | reverse complement strand
GTATACTCCTCACAGATTGGCCTGACTTGAGGAGGATGACGTTCCATGCAGATCAGTGTGATCGGTACCGGTTATGTGGGACTCGTCACGGGAGCCTGTTTCGCGGAGTTTGGCGTGAATGTCCTTTGTATGGACAACGACGAGAAGCGAATCGCCAGGCTCGAGAAAGGTGACGTACCGTTCTATGAGCCAGGTATCACCGAGCTTGTTGCCAAGGGGATCAGCCACGGACGGCTCAGCTTCACAGCGGAACTCACGAGGGCCGTCGATCACGGCGAAGTAATTTTTATCGCTGTCGGCACCCCCCCGAAAAAAGATGGTTCCGCCGATCTCTCCTTTGTCGAAGAAGTGGGCCGCGGCATTGCCCGGAAGATGGCGTCCTACAAGGTGGTCGTCACGAAGTCCACCGTGCCGGTTGGCACAGGGGCCCTGTTGCGGAAAGTCATTACGGCGACCCAGGAGAAAAAGATTGCCTTCGATGTGGTGTCCAACCCTGAATTTCTCCGCGAGGGGTCTGCCATCGAAGATTTCATGCGCCCCAACCGTGTCGTGATCGGCTCGGACAGCGAGCGCGCCGTTGCGCTCATGAAGGACCTCTATCGGCCGCTCTACCTGCTCGAAACACCGTTCGTTGTGACCGACGTTCCCACGGCGGAAATGATCAAGTATGCGTCGAACGCATTTCTGGCGACAAAAATCTCGTTCATTAACGAGATTGCCACGCTCTGCGAGCGCGTCGGAGCCGACGTTCAGACCGTGGCGAAAGGCATGGGCTTGGACCAGCGGATCGGCTCGAAGTTCCTCCACGCTGGTCCCGGCTTTGGCGGATCCTGCTTTCCCAAAGATCTCGCTGCACTCGTCCAAATGGGCGAGAGCGCTGGCTATCCCATGCAGATTGCCGCAGCCGCTGCCGCCGTCAACGCCCAACAACGCGGCCGCATGGTGGGAAAGATTCGAGAGGCGCTCGGTGGACTGCGTGGAATAACGGTGGGTCTACTCGGCCTGTCCTTCAAACCCAATACCAACGACCTGAGGGAAGCCCCGGCCCTCTCGATCGCGGAAGAACTGATGGAGCACGGCGTCACCGTTCGGGCCTACGATCCGACGGCACTTGAGGAAGCTTGTCGATCATTAAATGGGATCGTGCCCTGTCAGAACGCCTATGACACGGCAAGAGGCGCTGATGCGCTGGTGCTGATGACGGAGTGGAACGAGTTCAGGAACCTCGACTTCGACAAGCTGAAATCTCTCATGCGGAGAACGATTCTCATCGATCTTCGCAACGTCTACGAATCCAGTCGGGTCACGCAATTCGGCTTCCGCCATGTCTCGGTCGGACGCCCGACCAAAGATCCCGACCGGAACGTCTAGCCTGGTCTACGTGAGCCGGGGCGCTTCTGTTTTCGCCGCCTCTTTCACTTTCGGCTTGTATCCCATCCGGTCCAGAACTTTCAGCACACGAGTCTTCAACCGGTCGTCGGCTTCAGCCAAGGCTGTCGCGAGCGGCTCAACCGCCGGCTTCCCAATTTTCCGAATGATCTCCGTCACCGATTGCCGGAGTTCGTCCTCCTCGGAGACGAGCAACGGTACCAGCGAAGGGACGGCCGCTCCCCCGATCTTGATCAACGAATCGTACGCGCGCTGCCTGACGTCACCGACCTCGTCCGTCAGAGCATCCACCAGCGGTCGTACCGCCCTGGGCTCCTTCAACTCGCCCAGGACTTCCGCGGCGTACTTTCGATTCAGCCAATGGGTGTCTTTCAGGTCCAGCAGCATGGCATCGGCCTTGGCTGCATTGGGATCCTTGGGACGGATTCTGAAACTCTTGGCGATCCGCTTTCCACCCTCTTCAACCACACGAACGGTGGCGCCATCGCCAACCTTGAGCTGCTTCAGTTCCTCGAGCGCCTCATCGTCGACATCCAGCACAACCGTCTTGCCGTCGTAGGCCAGCAATTCCACTTCGACCTGCTTGGCTTCCGGATTAACGGCCACGACTCGCTCGGTCACGAGATTGAAGCCGTCTTTTTTCACACCGCCCTTCGGACCGATCTGAATGAGTTTCACAGGAGCTTCTTCTGACATGGTGTGCGTCCTTTACATTGAAATGTAGATTACTGAGCCGTTTGCTTCCATCCCAAGCTTGCGAGCACGCCCTCTACGGTTTCCTGCACCATCGTGTTCTCGTCCTCAAGGAGCGGCAGCAAGGGATCGATCGCCTGTTTCGCACCCAGCCGGGCAAGCGACTCCGCTGCATTCCTCCTGACAAGCCAATCTTCGTCCTTGAGTGATTCGATCAACGGTTCGATCCCGCGCTGATCGCCGATCTTTCCGAGCGCCTCGGCGGCATGGCGTCGGACCATCCAGTTATTCCCCAGCAATCCGTCGATCAGCGCATCCACGGCGCGGGCATCTCCGATCTTCTTGAGCACACGGGCAACATCCTCCCGCACGGTGCTGTCCGTCAAGGCCTCGACGAGCCCCGGCACGGCCCGTGCGTCTCCAACCCGTTCGAGGGCCCAGACGGCTGCAGTCCGAACCGCGCCGTCCTTATCCTTGAGCGCCTTCACCAGCGGCTCGACACCTCGCGGATCTTTCAACTTCCCCAGTCCCGAGGCCGCCTGTTCGCGGATCGCCCATTCATCGTCTGCGAGCGCCTCAATCAGCCGGTCGACCACTGAAGGCCCGATACGGACCACCGCCATCGTTGCAGCTTCGCGGATCAAAACATCTTCGTCCGCCATGAGGCCGATCAGCGGTCCCAGCGCCTCCTCACCCATTTGACTGAGACTCGCGATGGCATGCTCGCGCAATGCTTCGTTGTCGTCGCGAAGCGCGCCGATTAATTGTTCAATCCTGTCCGACTGTCCCTCGTCACTCATTATCATGTCCTTCCTGACTCGCAGTATGAGCACCGTCGAGCGCCTCCAATTTGTCGGCAATGAGGCCGGCATTGTAGGCGACCAACCCGTCGCGATCGGTTCTCAATCGATCGAACAACGCTTTGTGGGGGCGCAACACCTCCACATCCTTGATCTTGGCCAAAGCTTCCATGGCATAGACGCGCAGCGGCCGAATCGGGATGGCTTCGAGATAGAGCTGGGTCGGGCGGGCATCCCCGATGAGGCCGAGCGCCTTGATCGCCAACTCCTTTACCCCGGTATCCTTGTCCTGCTCCAGTCGTTTCATCAACGGTTCCACGGCCCGCACATCGCCGATTTTCCCGAGCAAATCTGCCGCCGCTTCACGCACAAGCCAGTCGTCGTCCTCTAAGTATTCCATCAAAATTTCCACGCTCGGACGGCCGATGCCGAGAAGATAGATCACAGCCGACATCCGCGCCTCTTCCCGTTCGCTCGCTCCCTCGACGTCGCGCAGCGCGTCGAATGTCTGATCAATCCGTTCGCGGATCGCTCCGAGTTTCTTCAGCGTTCCCACGGCAATGTCGCGAACCGCCGGCTGACCCATGGCGTCGATAAAGGCATCCACCGAGCGCGGATCCAGCAGTTGATCGAGCATCGTCGCCGCCGTGACCTGAGCTTCCGGATTCGGATGCTTCATCATCTGACAGAGCGATGTCACCGCGGTTGGGATCGCCCCGATGAGATGTGTCACGAGCTGTCTGGTGTCCCCTTCTTTGGTCTTGGGAAGCAGAGCCACCAATGCCGAGGCGGTCTCCGTGTCCAGTATCCCTGCCATCTGTTCCAACGCCGCTGCTCCCGCCTTTCTTACGGTTTCATCTTCGTCTTCAAGAAGACCGACGAGCGCCACGCCCGCCTGAGGATCTTTAATCCGCGCCAACATGGCTGCCGCTTCACGCTTCAAATCAGCCGACCCGGAACGAAGGAGCTCGACAAGCGCATAGACAGCTTTGGGGCCTCCGGCAAGGCAGGCCGCCGTGGCTCGCATCCGCCGCCAGTCCTCCTCGTGGACGAGCTCGGACACCAGCGTTTCGATGCTTTCCTTTGACATGAACTCCGTCCGTCAGATAAGAGGTTCGGCCTACACTCGCCCAGGCCGCCAACCCACCTGCGCCAACGTTTCTTTTAGATGATACCGAATGTTTTCATCCTGTTCTTTGTTCACGAGCGGCAACAGAAACGACACCACTGCCGACCCAAACTTCACAAGGGAAGCGGCTGCATCAGCTCGCATTACCGTGTATTGGAGAGCCCCGACCAACGTCGGGATGGTCGTGGGATCGCCGATCTCACCGAGTGCCCGCACTGCCACCCCCATCGTCGTCATTTCCTCATCCCACTGATCGCCACAGCCGGCTATCGGCCGGCTTTCTTCTGGACGATTCGTACCTCGGACCACCTCGACCAGTACGGGGACGGCGCGAGGATCCTTGATCCGCCCCAGCGCTTCGACTGCTAAGGGGCGCAATCCCTTTTCTTTCATAACCATGAACAGAAATTCGACGGCGCGGCCATCTCCGATTTCACCCAGCGCACGGATTGCGTCCTCTCGGATCGCCGAATCTGCATCATTAAACAGCACAAACAATAGCGGGTCCACTGCCGCCGGTGACCGCATTTTCCCCAGAGCTTCCACTGCATGGAGCCGTACGAGCCATTCCGGATGACTGAGCGCTGCCAGAAGTGACGGGATGGCCGCCGCGCCGATAGCGGCGAGCGCCGTCGCCGTCTCTTCGCGCACCGCCTTGACCTTGTCCTGCAACAGAGGGATCAAGGGCTCGATCGAGCTGGGCTGTTTGATACGCCCCAGCGCCTTGGCGGCGTGCATTCGAACGATCCAATCCCTATTGCCAAGTGATGCGATAAGTGGCGCCAGGACGCGATCGTCCGCAATGAGCGCCAACACCGCCGAAGCCGCTTCCTGCACTCCCAACTGCGGGTCTGAGAGGCAGAGCCCTAAGGCCGGGACGGATGGCTCGCCGATCGCGGTCAACGCGCTGATCGCCGCCTCCCGAACAGCTCGATCACTATCCCGAAGAATGGAGACCAGCGGCTGCACGGCACGGGGATCCCTGAGGGTTCCTAGCGCAGTCGCAGCTTCTTCGCGAATCGCCCAATCCTCATCGTTCAGGGCCGCAATTTGCTCTGCAACCGCATCGGCCATGAGATTCCTCTTGCCTAGAATTTGGCAGCCTAACACAGCCATTTTCACAGGGTCAACGGAACTACAGCCACCCAAGCCCGCAGTCATTCGGCGTGACTGATTCCTTGGAGACCCCCCCGTACCATCACATTTCCATCTCTTCACACGCGTTCTCTTCACACGCGTTGCCTGTCTTGCCCAGAGGAGACCCCATGCACCACGACAAACGCTTGAACAACCCAGATTACGGGGCCCGACTCCACTAACAGGAAATGACAAGAACGTGAACAACGCGAAGCGCACGATCCCCGGTGTGGACGTTGTCCACGTGGATGCAGGCGGGAAGGTCGGCCACTACAAAGGCCAAGCCGTCATCACGAACATGAAGGACGGAAAAGAAACGGCGGATACGCAGGGGATTGCGGTCAGAAAGTAGAAGGGCGCTCTCTTCGGCAGCTGGCCAAAAGGGTGGCCCGCAAGGATACGGCGAGCGAAGAAGCGTGGCATACTCTGTTTGTACGTTGAGCTTCTGAGCGAAGCGAGAAGGAGGCTGACGGCCTGTTTCAGCAGCTTGCTAACTGGATTTGGCCACGTCGCCGGACGGCCCGAACCGGCCTGTATCCCCTAATGGCCGATCCACGCGCGCGTTGTCCGCAGAACTGGAGTCGAGGGCCAGGTCATCTTGTGGCAATGTCCAGCCAAGCTTTTCAAGCGTCTCCATCACGAGCTGCCGTAATGCATCTTTTGCACTAAGACGCACCGAGGCATACGATAGAACCCGCTCCCCTTCACCCACCACCTCTGAAGCCTTCGGGTCGTACAAGAATGCAATCAAGGGCTCGATGGCGGTATCGCCGATCGTCGCAAGCGCGGCGCTGGC
Source organism: Nitrospira sp. (assembly GCA_033852435.1). Lineage (GTDB taxonomy): Bacteria > Nitrospirota > Nitrospiria > Nitrospirales > Nitrospiraceae > Nitrospira_C. The sequence goes on along the minus strand of JAWOMO010000053.1, from coordinate 25,096 downwards.
CTTTTCCCGCAACACGCCATCTTTGAGCAGCATGATCAGGTCCGGAATCACGCGAGGATCTCGGAATTGCCCCAGCGCCGTCGCCGCAGCCTCCTTGATGAACGCATCCTCGCTGACGATGCATCCCGGAGTGGGGGTGCCATCCTGGCGAATGCCTTTTCCCTTCAACGCGTCGAGCACGGGAGGCAATGCGCGCGGATCGCCGATCATCCCCAGCGACGCAATGGCATGCCGCTTGACCGCCCCGTCCTTCATGGCCTCGATCAAGGCATCAATGGCGCGCGGGTCGCCGATCATCCCCAGCGCAATGGTGGCATCTTCGCGCACGGCGCGGTCCGGATCCTTGAGCGCTGCGATCAGGGCATCGACGACCTTGGGCTCCCGAACCCATGTCCGTCCGATCTGATAGTCGGTGGTCATGCCGCCGAGAGCCCGCGCCGCATGGCAACGGACAACGAAATCTTTGTCCTTGAAACACTCGATCAGCGGATCGACCGACGGCTGCCCGATATACACGAGCGCCGTGCCCGCGGTTTCTCGAACGATCTTCGAGGTGTCCCGGAACTGCTTGATCAACGCAGGGATGGCTTTCGGATCGCCAATCTTCCCCAGCGCTTCCGCCGCCGCGCTTTTGACGGCTCCATCTCGATCCCGGCAGGCGACAATGAGTGCATCGACTGCCTTCCGGTCTTTAATCTCTCCGCAGGTTTTTGCGGCATGCTCTCGAACACGCCATCGCTCATCCTTCATCGCCGCAATCATCCGATCCACTACGCCGACCCCCATCCTGGCCGTCGCCTCAACCGCCTGGTTGCGCACTTCCATGATGGGATCATTAAACAGACCGATCAGGGCTTCGACGGCTTTGGGACCGCCGATCTTTGCGACTGCGCAGCCGGCATGGGCACGCACAGACCAGAATTCGTCGCTGCAAGCGCCGATCAACGCATCCAGGCTCTTCGGATCCCCGATCCCGGCCAGAGCCTTCGCCGCATCTTCACGGGTCGCATCGTCGACATCCTCGAGTGCCTCCAACAAATCGTCCAGAGCCGGTGTCATAGGCATCGTTCCCTCATTTCGCTAGTACGTATAGTCCGGCTGCCCGCCGTGAGGATAGGTTCGCTTGCAGCGCACGATCAACGTTTGCGTCCCACGACCCGACACACATTGGTCAAGCGAGGGAGCAAATTCGATCTTGCCTTCGAGATTCACGGTGAACGGAAAATCGAAGGTGAAACTCACAAATTTATACTTGCCTGGTTTCAAGGCAAGCGTGCGTTTCTCGGTTGTCTTGTGGGCATCCATCGATTCCGGATCCGAATTGTAGATCGACGGCGTGACACCCGGTACCGACCACCATGACGGAGGCTCCAGCACCGTCGCATCGATGGTGATCGAATGTTCCGTCGTGTAGGCTGCCGGCGGTCCGGCTTGGGCCGCTGAAAAGAGCAACGCACCGCCCATCAGACTCAAGAGGGAGCCCTGCATTACGTTCATCCACTTACAACGACTCATGAGCTTCATAAGCCCCTACTGCGGCAGACTCGAATTCGGCGCCGCGGCGACAAAGGCAAACTGGAAAATTTCTTCCACTGGACGACTCTCCCATTCGGTATGGGTCTGCAACCCCAACGTGCGCATCACCGTTGCGCCGGTATCGATGATCGACACGGGCTGATGAATCATATACCCGTGCTTGATGCCGACACCGGAGGCGATCCATGGAACGACCGGAGTCCCGCTCTCCCCCTGTTCCTGACTGGCATCTTTCCCTTCCGCGCTCAACGACGTCACGAACACGGTGGTCCGCTTCATCAAGCCCTGCGCTTTATAGATGTCCAGAACGGAATTCATTGCCTTATCGACCGCGCGCAGCGCCTCTCGATACTCTTTGGATGCCCATCCTCGCGAAGCCCCGACCCGGCCCGCTTCTGGAAGATGCACAACAAGAAAATGCGGCAGAGCGAGAATAGCGTGCCCGTAGCCATGGCCGCTGGTGGCCTTTTTGAAATATTGCTGAATGTAGGACACGATCCGATCCGGATTGCATTCCGGTTTCAGTGGACCGCACATCTGATAATCCGTGTAGGGTTCCGGTCTTGCCAATTGATACAGCGATTCGTCCATGAAGAAGATGGCGCTGTCACGCCCGCCGCTTAAGTCGAGATAGTCGAACACACTGGGAGCCCGAGGGTAGCCTCGGCTGAATTCGAAGGCATTCCACGTGATGCCATGCTTTTCAACCGGCATCCCGGTGATTAATGAAGCCATCGTCGGCAAGCGCAGCGCCGGCTTCACGGCAGTCGCCGACCATGTGACGGCCCCCTCTTTAATCAGCTTGTTGAGAGTCGGCATCGTGCCGCCCTTCAGAGAGTCCTGTCCGAATCCTTCCAGAACAAAAAGAATCACGTGCTCCGTCGGAGGGGATGAAGGAGCCGCGCCATTTGCCGGTGGAACCGGGGTGGCTGCACCGGACGAGGTTCCGAGCAGGACAAAGAACAAACCGAGAGCACTCGCATAAAAACGCCAGAGTCCGACCGCCATAGAAAACCCTCTTTTGCTTTGAATTACCATAAGGGATTTGTACCTTAGCACGCGAATTTTCTGGAAGGCAAGCCAGCCCTAACGCCCCGCGGAGCGGCTGGCGAAACGGTTTGGCGGGTGCTATGCTCAACCTGCGTGGTTCATCCGGCCGGCTGTCAACCAACTGGTGGCTGATGCGTCAGTCCTCAATGAGTGGGGGAAGGTGATGCCTGGCAGAGTCACGGATGATGCCGCCGCGTCAGACGATCGGGAGGATGTTCCAACTCATCCTCTCAGCCGCCCTCGTTACCATTTACAACGTTGCTCTGTGTTTTACCGGCTATGGCGGAGATTCGCGCCGTCACGTCACGGGGGGCATGGTATAGATAGATGGGGCGGGCCTGGCGGTCGAGGAAGAGGGAGATAGAGCGTAATGAGCCAAGTAAATAAATACACCGTCTGCCTGGGAATTGGAGTCTGCATTACCCTTTTACCTCTCCCGGCACGTTCAGCGGACCCAGGCGATGTTCGCAACCATGCCGAACAGTCTTTCGAGCAGCTGAAGCAACAGACCGATCACAAGGGTCTGGCAACGTCGAATGCCGGTCCAGGCCACAGCACAGAAGAACGGAGCAGCTACTCCCCGGACCAATACCTGATCGGTAAAGGTCAGGGCGATATGGCTAAAGGTGCGATTACCTGCCAGCGGGTGTCGGAACTATCCGCCCGCAGCGATATCGCCAAACAGATTCGCATTCTGGTGAAGGAACATATGGTCGACCGCGTCCGCGAACGGACGGGCCGCGATGCCGAGCAAGACATCGAAGTCACACGTGAAGAAATCGTTCAAGAGTACCTGCAAGGCGTGAAAATCGTCGACCGCCAGGTTGACGAGGCCACGAAGACTTGCTCCGCCACCGCGGTCATGTCAAAAAGTCAGATCCAACCAAAGCCGGCTCCCGACCACCCTGAGCCAGCCGTCACGATCACCCGCTAGGTCCAGTTGCACTCTTGTCGGGCTTTCGGGTAAGAATCCCCCGCCATGCCGATCGAGAATAATTTTCAGCACGACGAACTCTCGCGAAAAAATCCCGGTGAACGGCTGACCACAGCTGAGGTTGCGACGAGTACGCCGCCGGACTCTCCCGCCTGGCTTGAAGCCATGGCCCGATACGGGTCAACGCTCTTTCACGCCGGGGTTCGGACCGTCATCTTTCTGCACGGCGCAATCCACGGCACTGACCTGTTCGGAATGCAGCGGCTGGACGAAGTCGGCGGCCTCAAGCGCGGGTACTCGCGCGGCGTCTCGGGACTCGATGCCTTGCTCGCCGCCATGCGGGAAGACAGTAACGGCATCCCGCTGCTTCCCGGCGGGCTGAAACCGCCGCTCGCGAACGATGATGCGACGAAGAAATTGCTCGACGAGCAGATCGGCGACGCAGGGAACTTCACAAACGCGAACGTCGATCTTTTCCACAACTCGATCAATAAGACCCTGGCACATCCAATCGTCTGCCAGCGCATGCTCTGGGCATCGGAACACCACCACCTGGGCCGTGCTCTTGCCGCAGTTCGTCTGCTCGATGCGCTCCGGCAACTCGTTGAACAACATCGTCTGACTCAGGGCCAGAGAATACTCGTGCAGGCCCACGGGCAAGCCGGTCTGGTCCTGGCACTCGCCTCCAATTTGCTGTGCCCCAGTCAGATTACCGGCAGGCCCAAGCTACTCGGCCTGCTGGCATCCTATGCGGAACAGACCGATCAGCCGGAGCTCATCGCCACAATCAAACAGATCGAGCCGTTGCTTGCCACTTCCTCTTTATTGAACGGAGCAGCGCTGGATGTGGTGACCTTGGGCACGCCGGTCCGGTACGGCTGGGATCCCTCAGGCATCGGCAGGCTCTTGCACGTCGTGAATCACCGGAATCTCCGGACCGATGGAAAAACCTGGCTGGCCAAGATGGAATTGCCGCAACTCACGATGGAGATGCCGATCGCCTGGGGCGGCGACTACGTGCAGGAACTGTCCGTCGCCGGAAGCGATGCGATGCCCAAGAGTGAGCCGGCCAAGGTCGCCAACAAAGCCCTTTGGGAAATGGTCGAACCGTACGATGGATTCGAACGATGGTTGGAATGTGCGCGGCGAGCCGTGCGCTTTCCCAGCGAGGGTCGCTGCCTGCTAGTCGATTACAAGGACTCGACCGGCTCCACGAATCCGCTTGACCATTACTATGGCCATGCAGCCTATACCCGCCGCGAAGCAATACTCTTCAACACGGCTCAGATCGTCGGTTGCATGCAGTATTCTGTGTAAGCAGCCGTCTCACCTTCCCTATCTCTTCTTCGGAGACGTACTTCTCCCATCGCCAGCCGAAGGTCGCGAACATTTTCTGTCAGACACTGCCATTTTTCGGAACGCAAATTCTTTGACGGGAACGGTTCTGAATACGGGGGACGGAAACCCTTGGATTTTCGTTGGCGGACACTCCCTTCCTAAACCAACAAGCCGCAAATCCGCGGCCTGAAGTTTGCTCATTCCGCCCGCGTCTCCTTATCAAACATCAACATGGAGGGCTTCGAATGAGCGACGTGTCAATTGTTCGGCGGGGATGGTGGACGACAACGCTGACAGTCAGTCTCATACTCATGTTAGGCCAAACAGTCGCTGAAGGGGCCGCGGCCCGTGCAGCGAAGGATGCAAGCGAGCGCAATAAGGCGGTGTCGGCTGCTGCTCGCTATCTCCAAGGACAGGGCTTTACCGAACCAATGCTCGCAACCGAGAGCGTGGAGAATAGCCGGTTAGCCATGGAAGTGGATAATAAGGGCTGGGCGCGCATGAACAAGAATCAGAAGATGGAATTCCTCGAGAGGGTGAACGGCGCAGTGTTGGCTGCCAGCGGTGGTGTTGCGGTCGACCTTCATGTCTCCATGAACGGAAGCAAGGTGGCAGACTCAGCGTTTTCTGCAGGACAACAGGTCATTCGATTGCTCGAGTAATCCCACGCACGGCGGCTCCCCTTCTCTCCTTGAGGGGAGCCGATTCCTTCCAGCCCGTTACCCTTCGCGCAATTGGACAGCCAGAGGCCCCCACGAAAAGACGCCGTCCACGTAGGCGTGGCCGTTCGGCGTTGTCGCGACCAGTTCAATCGTTTCAAAGATGCTGAGCGTCGTTCCGCTCCCGGCCGAGACGTCCACTTGCATCGCGAGCGCTGCGCTGGGAGCTAGCGAGTTGATCTCCTGATGAGTCTTCACCTGCTTCGGCGTCGCCAGGAGATTCACGAACTGCGCGGGTGGCGTCTGGCGAAATTCTCCGTCATAGGTCACCCAGAGCCGCGCCGTTACTGCCACATGGGCGTACCATTCGTCGCCCAGCGCATTGACTTCCACCCAATTAAAGAGGGTGTTCAGCCGCGACATGATCGACACCGTCGTCGGTTCAAGCGAAGCGGGAAGTGTCAGTAAGGTCGAGTAGCCGACATGCACGTACCCGAGGTTGTCCCAACTCGAGGGATTAGCACCGGCACGCGCATGGGCTGATTTATTCGGCAGCACATGCTCGGCATAGTGAGGATTCGCACTCAGCCGCAGATAGTTCGTGTCTTCCAGGTAGCGGATCTGATCGTGCTTGCAAAGGGTCTCTTCCCGGTCGCCGAAGCCGATCGTATTGGGCGAGGAGACGCTGTCGGCGCCCGCAAAGATCAACTGGCTCCAGCCGATCGGCGCGATGTAGCTCGTGCTCACCGATCCCGTCATACGCTCTAAGGCCTCGACTCGCTCCTTGATGTCGTGAAACACCGATTCCACGCCCTCTTTCGTCCCGCGCACCCGTTCGATCACGAGATTTTTCTCGAGTTTGCGCTGGTCTTCAAGTTGACGGACGAACCCCGCCGTCTGCCGATCAAGCTCTACAGCATGGATCATGATGGTGCCCCTTTCTTATGGTTCAGCCTCGGCTTCCCGAGAAGGATAGAAGCCACGGGCATCCCCGCAAAAGGAGTGCCACCCCTAAACGCGCGCAAACTGGCTCTGGATAGAGACTAGATGAAGGCAGGCACCAACGAGAGGCACAGGTTTGAACGGGAATGGCTCAAGAGCTTTGCCGCCATATGAGGGTGCTTTGGTGCCAGCATTGGCACCAAGCACCCTGTGCTTTTCATATTTCTTTCTGGCGGCAAGCCTCGTCCCCACGGACCCGCTTTTTCATTGAGTATAGGGCTAACAAACCTAGGCCGATACCAAGTAGCCAGAGTGAAGAAGGCTCCGGAACGGCCTGAGGGGTTCCATTTAGCGTGTGAATGTTGTCGTTGTGTGGCGCCAATTCCACGTGGTTCTGTCCCACTTCCGAATGATGAGGCCGCCTCGAAAATGCGTCAGCTGTGAGGGGGAATGACATGAGTGCGAAAAGTACAAAAACACTGCAGTAAGTTAACAGCTTCATTGTGCCCTTAATGAATTGGTTTTTGGAGCCGGGAGCGACCTTACTACGCATCCCGTACAGGCTTAACTTATACGCGCACAGTCGCTTGCTCCATTCCTCAGAAGGGCTGTGACATACCAACCAGAAGGGCTGTGGCATAACAACCGCAGAGGGTTGACGTCGCATAAAAAATGGACGGGCGTTCCAGCACTACAGCCGTTTCCTATGACTAGGTGGGCAACAGAGGAGCGGCTCCTGTGAGCGGCCCCGGGCCTTGCTTAGAAGAGTTCGGTAAGAGTTTGTCCTGGAGAGGATGCAATCCCGGGGTTGCGCATATGTCCGAGATGGCTAAGCGAAAAGTGAATCCCGCTGCTTAAGAGTCAGCTGCTAAACTATCCTGAACGGGCCTTAGCGATTACTTCTTAAAGATCAACCTCGGCTCCGTCATGTTCCCCGTCGAGACCGCCACCAGTTCCCACCCGCTCGACCCAAACTCGTCCAATTTCGTTTGGATGCTCTGGGTATCGCGTAATACTTCGATAATTTTATACTCGAACCGTTTCGGTTCTTGGGCAGTCGCCGTAAACGGCGGCCACTGCGCGATGAGCACCGTGACGGCGAACAGGAGACTCGCCCCGGCCATGATCCAGGCCGCATGACAACGTACGTGCTGCATAATTCACCTCGTTGTTGTGTGTTCGGTTATGGATGCGCCACGCGCCAGTTTTTTCCGACACCCAGATCCACTTTCAACGGCACCGACAGGTGGAGCTGTCTTCCCACCCCTTCCATCTCCTGCTTCACTAGCTTTTTCGCTTCATCCAGCTCCTTCTCCGGCACCTCGAAAATCAACTCATCGTGGACTTGGAGAATCATCTTCGTATGCGGCAGATCCTCGTGCAGCCGCTTGTGGACGTTGATCATAGCCACCTTGATCAAGTCCGCCGCCGATCCCTGGATCGGGCTGTTCACCGCCATGCGCTCGCCAAACCCGCGCTGTACCGGATCGCCGCTCTGCAATTCGGGAATCGGCCGGCGCCGGCCCAAGATTGTGGTCGTGTAGCCTTTTTCCTTTCCCTCGGCGATGTTGCGATCCATGAGTGCACGCACGGCTGAAAACCTCTCGAAAAACGTATCGATGTATTTCTTGGCCTCAGCCTGCGAGACGCCGATGTTTTGGGAGAGACCGAACGGGCTGATACCGTAGACGATGCCGAACACGACCGTCTTCGCCGCACGCCGCATGTCCCGCGTGATCTGGCTGGAGGGGAGCCCGAAAATCTCCATGGCCGTAGCCATGTGGATATCTTCCCCTTTTGCGAAGACGGCCACCAGCCGAGGGTCTTGCGAGAGATGCGCCAGGATGCGCGGCTCGATCTGGCTGTAGTCGGCACAGAGCAGCTCATGACCCCTCGGGGCAATAAACGCTTCCCGGATGCGAAGCCCGTAGTCGCCCTTGACCGGGATATTTTGCAGATTTGGCTCGGTGGAGGACAGTCGGCCGGTAGCGGCCACCGTTTGATTCAGCGACGTATGCAGCCGTTTCGTGTCCGGATTGACCAACTCCGGCAGCGCATCCACATAGGTCGACTTGAGCTTACTGATGCTCCGATAGTTCAGAATCCGGGCCGGCAGCTCATGCTGGGTCGACAGTTGCGTCAGCGTATCTTCATCCGTGGAGTAGCCCGTCTTCGTTTTACGCACTGGCTTGAGGCCGAGTTTTTCAAACAGCACGGTCGCCAATTGCTTGGGTGAATTAATATTGAACTCGCCGCCGGCTAATCCGGCGATCGTTTCCATCATGCGATCAAGATCGCGTTCCAGCTCTTTGCTGAGCCCGTGCAACGCCTCCACATCCAGCAAGAAACCGTTTCGCTCGATTTCAGCCAGCACCGGCACCAGCGGCATTTCGACATTGGTAAAGAGGTTCAGGCTCCCTTGTTCCGCCAGCCGCTCGGTTAGTGCCGGGGCAAGCCTGGCCAGGACGGCTGCCACTTCGGCCGCTTCTTCTTGCGAACCCGTATCGACCTCGAAGAGCGATTGCGCGGTCGCCTGGCTCTGTTTTCCTCTTCCCAGTCGATCGCCCAACACCTCCAGCGCAATGGTTTCGAGTTGGTGGTCGCGACGGTTTGGATTGAGCAAGTAATCGGCGATCATCGTGTCCAGATAAGGGGCTGCCAACGTCAAGCCGATTCGATGAAAGGCGAGCAAGGTCGCCTTCAGATCGTGCACGACCTTGGTCCTTGACGGGTCGTGTAGCAGTGCAGTGATTGGGCGCATGAATGTCCGGACATCGATGGGAATAAAAGCGGTCTTTTCGCCTGTCGACAGCGCGATGCCGCGAACCTCCGACCGCACACCAGGAGGACCGGCAAGCAGACAGCAGATGCCAAGGGGATTGCCTTTTGTCAATTCGCTCACGAACCGCTGTGCCGAAGCTTCGTTATCGACAAGTATCGTTGAGCGATCAGCCTTGGCCGCGGAAGTCCTGGGTGCGGGCTGCACGGCTTTCAATAGCGTGGTGAATTCGAGTTCGCGAAGCAGATCGGCGAGCTGATCGCTGTGCGGAGGCTTGATTCGGTAGGATTCGGGATGAAACTCCACCGGACTCTCAGTCTGAATGGTGGCCAGCTTCCGGCTCAGGCGCGCATTATCCGCCTGTTCGATCAGCAACGTCTTGATCCGCTCGGGCGTCACCTCCTCGACCCGCTGCAGCAATTCGTCGATCGTCCCGAACTGGGCGATCAACTTCATCGCCGTTTTTTCACCGATCCCCTTCACGCCCGGGATATTGTCGGTGCTGTCCCCCATCAATCCCATCACTTCGATGACACGCGCCGGCTCGACGCCGAACCGCTCGCGGCATTCCGCTTCACCCGACCATTTGTTCTTCACCGGATCGTAGATACGGATGTGCGGCGTGAGCAGCTGGAGCATGTCTTTGTCGCCTGTGACGATCACCACGTCATACCCGGTCCGGTCGGCCTGGCGCGCCAAGGTGCCGATCAAATCGTCCGCTTCGTATCCGGCCTGCCTGACGGCGGGAATGTTCATGGCCTCCACGACACGGTGGATATAGGGAATCTGTGCCTTCATGCCGTCCGGCATGGGAGGGCGCTGTGCCTTGTATTCTTTGAATTCTTCGTGCCGCAACGTCGGGCCCTTTTCGTCGAACGCCACGGCAAGGCAATCCGGCTGGTGTTCACGGATGATTTTCATCAGCGTGGTGGTGAAACCGTACACCGCGTTGGTTTGAAGGCCTTTGGAATTGTTCAAGGCCGGAAGAGCGAAGAATGCACGATAGATATAGGCGCTGCCGTCGATGAGATAGAGCGTCTTGCGGTTGGATTCGGCGGTCGACATGATGTTCAGGGGTCCGGTGCGAGGATAAGCGGCGGCTTCCCGAATTTCTCGCGCATGCTGTTGATGACGCCCAATACCGTCGGCTGTCCGATCAGTGAGGCCTCGACCTTTCGCTTGCCCGGAAAATCGAGCATGGACACCCCGATGACCATCGTGAGAACGCCCTGTCCGGGAAGAAACAACATCAGAAAGCCGACAAACAGGAAGATCGCCCCGACGGCATTTTTGACAATGTGGCCCATCAGCCGGAGGATCGGATGGTGATCTTTCATCCAGGGACGCGGGATGCGGATGTCAAAGTAGTCGGCGGGAAGTCGCACCAGAATATAAGGGATCGCAATCAGCGAACCGATGAAAAACACGACCGACAGGACCGTCAACGTGACCAGGGTATCGGTCGAAACATACTGCTGAACGGTTGAGAGAAGCCACTCCATCGGACGGGCATCCTAACATGCGACCTAGGGGCACTCAAGCCAGAGAGGACGCGGGAAAGCCGGTTTACTGCGCCTCTCGCGGAGGCTATAATCTTCGCATGCGCGCCACCCCGTGCCGTGTCTTCATGCCGCTGCTTCTCCTGCTCTGGCTGGCCGCAACGGGAGCCGATCCCGCTTGTGTCCTGGCTGCCGCCGACGAGCTTCAAATTGAAATCACCAAGAAAGGGCTGGGGAAGGAAGTGATCATCACGCAAGGCGAGCGCGAGTGGTTCATGATGGTCGAGGTGACACCGGAAAATACCGTCATCGTGCGCCAGGAGAAAGATCACGACAAGTACCTCGTGGACGAAAGCGAAACCCACGACCGTCCGTTGGCCCCGATCGAAGTCGATGCCGCCATCAATGATTACGTGAACAGCGTGAAGGCCCGCGCACCGGAGAAGTGAGCATGAGCAAGCCTAAACCGAAGTTCGTTCTCTTCGCCCACAACGCCACGTACGACAAGCTCCATCAAGTTGCCACCCTGGGGCTGACCGCCGCCGCGATGGGGAAGGACGTGATCGTAATTTTGTTGTTCTGGACCATCAAGAAACTGGCCGAAGGCCAGTTTGATCAGATTGATTTTCCCCCGGAGTATGTTGCCTCCGCCGATGAAGTGGCCCGCCTGCTCAAGGAAAAGAAAGTGCCGAAGATCTCCGAGATGTTCGAGGAGGCCAAGCTGGTTGGGAAGTTTCGCGTCATCGCCTGTAGCGCCGGCTTGGAATACATGGGTGTGGACGGTGAGGCCGTGGCTAAGAGAGTCGATGAGGTCATGGGTCTGCCGGCCATTCTCTCGCTGACCGCAGAGGCGGAAACCAAGTTGTTCATCTGACCCCTACCGCGACCGCTTCACTCCCACCCGATCACACAACTCCGTCAGTTTGCAGTGGCTGCAATAAGGTGAGACCGGCTGGCAGAGGTTCTGTCCGTATGGAACAAGCAGATCGTTGAAGGTCATCCAATATTGTTTCGGTAGTTTTCGGCGCAATGCTGCTTCTGTATCCTCCGGTGTTTTGGTCTTCACATAGCCCCAGCGATTGCTGATCCGGTGTACGTGAATATCCACACAAATCCCCGGCTTCCGGTAACCCACCGTCACGACGAGATTCGCCGTCTTGCGCCCGACTCCGGAGAGTGTGACCAGTTCATCGATGGAGTCTGGGACTTTCCCTCCGTAGACATCCAGGAGGCGACGGCAAATGGCATGGATAGATTTCGCTTTGGTTCGATAGAACCCGACCGGATAGATGGCCTTCTCGATCTTCTTCAGGGGAAGGACGAGGAGTGCTGCAGGGGTGCGCGCGAGCGCGAACAGCCTCGCGCTGGCTTCGCTCGTAGTCTTGTCCTTGGTTCTCAGGCTCAGAAGGCAGGAAATCAGAATGCGGAAGGGATCTCGGTTAGATTCGCGGGCCACCACGCCCACGACCGGTTCCTGCCAGTGGCGAACCTCGCGCTTGACGATCCTGATCGCCGCATGGATCTGATCCTGGCGCATGGATGAGAAACCGAGCGGGATGGCTCTAAAGAGATGGAAATTCGAACGAACAGGCCCGAGGGAAACTCTTTACTCCGGCTTGCGCTTCGACAACCACTTCTGACGACGCCGTTGAGCTTCGCGTTGCTTGGCTTTCTTCCTGACGCTCGGTTTCTCGTAGTACCGACGCCGCTTCAGTTCCCGGAAGAGCCCTTCCCCCGCGAGCTTTTTCTTCGCAACTTTGAGCGCTTTTTCGACGTTGTTATTGAAGACTTTGATTTCCATTCGTTCCGCTTCCGCACTTTCCCAGGCGATGCCTGCGCTAATTTTTCCCCAGCACCACGTTGACTAAGGGGTGGAGTGTAGCATAGGCCCCTCAGATCCTCAAGATATTGCGAGACTCGAAGGATTCTTTGTTGCAATGCACGACTAAGCCGCTGATTTGGCTGTACTTTCAGATTTTCTTTCGCCGTGTGCAACCCTGCCTCACCTGCTGCCAGCGCCATAAACAGGCCGACTTTCAGATCGGATCGAACCCGCGATTTCACCCCCCCTGAGCAGGCATGGAGCAGGGCCCCGGCCTCCGCCGACCGCTCGGCGATTTCTAAAGGGATTTCCGTCGCCACATGTAGCGCGGAAGATAGTGCGGTAGGGCGATCCGGGTCCGACTTCGGCAACCTCGTCGCCTCAATAAAGGTTCGATAGGCCTCGCCATCGGCTTGCAACAAGTCGCTCAACCGCCGGCCGATCTCATTCAACCGGTGCTCTGTGGCATGCTGCTGACTTAGCCGCGCGGCCATCAGGCCGAGCGAGCCGGCAAGCGCGCCGACGAGCGCGGCGACCGCACCTCCGGCAGGGAGCGGTGTGGCCGCGGCGACAGCGTCCAAGAGTTGTGAAACCGATAGCCGTCGCAGATCCGTTGGACCGAACTCTGCCTGGTCCATGTGACCGGTGTCTTCTGAGGAGAGAGCTGTCTCAATTCGAGTTTCCAGCACCTGCGCGGGATCGAAGTGGTCGAGACGTAATGCATCGACTGCTGCCTCAACAAGCGCCGACTGGGGCACGAGCCCGATGATCTCGCTCCCGGCGATCTCCACACCATGTAAGGCGGCTTGAGCCTGGACCGCTTCAAATGCGACATGGATGGGCGTTTCCTGGTAGTCGGTCAGGTTCATCGCGACCTGGACCATCCGACGGCTGGCCAATTCCACCCCAATCGCCTTCAGATGAGGAATGCCCCCGTTCGACTGCCTGATGGCTTTGGCAATCGATTGAGCCACCGCGAGGTCCCTTGAATGAAGGTTAACGTTAAATGCGATTAACGGTTGCCGAGCCCCGATCACAATAGCACCAGCTGTCTTGTGCAGATGAGCAGGACCGAAATCGGGAGACCAATCCGGATCGGAAGCTAGGCGATAGGCCAGGCCTTCCAGCCCTCCTCGACGAACGGACTCGAGCGCGGCATGATCGGGATGGGAGGCCGCCCGTTCGTACAAGAAAACTGGTATGTCGAGCTCCTGACCAACCCGTTGTCCAAGCCGTTTAGCCAGCTGCACACAATCCTGCATCGTCGCACCCCTGATCGGTACGAAAGGAACGACGTCTGTCGCTCCGACACGAGGATGCGCACCGATGTGCTGTCGTAGATCAATGAGATCCGTCGCGACAAGGATCGCGCGAAATGCCGCTTCGATCATGGCCTCCGGTTCTCCGACGAAGGTCAAGACGCACCGGTGGTGATCCCCGTCCATGGTGTGATCCAGCACCCGGACTCCAGTGACCGACGCCACCGCGTCGATCAGGGCCTGAACCGTCGTCCGATTCTGGCCTTCACTGAAATTTGGCACGCACTCGACGAGAGGCCCCATGAACCCTCTGTCCATTCAAAATACGAAGCCGGAGGTCTGAGCGATCATCCCTCCGGCTTCCGACTCTCTTTGCTCTTTCAATCCCTATGGCTCTACTTCGTCTTTTTCACAAATGCCTTGTAGATCGGTCCCGACTTGGCCTGCTCCTCTTCGAGCCCCACCATCTGATGCCCGGTGGTATCACACCAGGCCGGCATGTCTTTCTTGATGCCCTCGTCGTCCGACACGACTTCGAGCACTTGGCCCAACGTCAGTTCTTTAATTTTCTTCGACGTCATGATGATCGGCATCGGGCAGAAGTACCCCAGCGTATCGAGCTTTACATCGGCTTGTATCATAGTGTCCCGTATTGTGTGTGTTTGGTTTATTTGGCTTCTCTGGTGGTGAACTCACGCATCAGAGAGACCGGATGACTAGATGAACAAGTTGACGCTGCCTTGCTTGGCTTCCGCCAGATACGTGGTCACACCGGCGAATTGATCGATTCCCTCAATCAACGTGTCCTTGGAGATACCCATGAGTCCCATGGTGGTCGTACAGGCGATGAACCGCACGCCCAGATCCATGGCAGTCTGCATCAGTTCCGGCACACCGGGCATTCGATTCTGCTTCATGACCTTCTGCATCATCTTGGTGCCGAGTCCGCCGAAGTGAAATCGGGAGAGCGGCAGACTCTCGGCGCCTCCCTTGTTCAAGAGGCCAAACATGCGACGGAGCCAATCTTTTGCCGAACTCGTCGCGCCTTTCCGACGGATCGTGTTCAATCCCCAAAACGTGAAAAACATGGTGACTTGCATACCCATCGCCGCCGCACCGGTGGCAATGATGAATGCTGCCATGGCCCGATCCAAATCCCCGCTCAGCAAAACTATCGTGACCTTGTCCGGTTTCGACGCTTGGAGATCGGCCAGGGCCACGGCTGGATCCATTTGTGTGGTTGTCATCAAGCCCTCTCTTCGGTCGGCGGCGCAAGAAACCCGCTGTTTGCGCGATTTTTTGACTATAGTCCCCGCTTCTTTTTCATGTCAAGGAAGGGGGGAAGAGGAAGGTTCCTCGCTGCAAGAAGGGAGACCGCCAATCCAGGATCTCCCGGCTTGACGTTCGATAACCCAGCCGTTATATTCACCATCAAGCTGCTTCTGCAGTCTAGGCCGGTCCTCTCACGTACTTCCTCCCCCGTCAATGAATTCAGACCTGATTACCGAAATTAAACCCTCTAAGAGCGGTCCGTTACTTGGATTTTGGTACCCGGCCTGCCAGAGTTCCGATCTCAGACCCGGGACAATGAAGGGGGTCGTATTATTGGGCCTCCCCGTCCTCGCTTGCAAGACATCGGAGGGAGCGGTCGCGGCGATGCGTGATATCTGTCCGCACCGCGGTATGCCGCTCTCGTTCGGCCAAATGAAAGACGACTGCGTCGAATGTGCCTACCACGGCTGGCGCTTCGATAGCACCGGTCGCTGCCGAGGGATCCCGGCGCTGGTGGAAGACTCTCCGATTCAAGCGGACAAGATCGGCATCACGACGTACCCGTGCCGCGAGCAGGACGGGTACGTATGGGTGTTTCTCGCAGATCCCCAACAGCCGCAACAAGCAGTTCCGGAGGTGCCGCCGCTCCCGCTTCCTTCCGCCCCCTACCGCATGATCCAGATATCGACCCTGCTGGATTGCACGATTGACGATGGGATCGTGGGCTTGATGGACCCTGCTCACGGCCCCTTTGTTCATCAAAGTTCCTGGTGGCGCACACAAGCGAGCATGCACGAGAAGGCCAAGACCTTCGAGCCGATCCCTAACGGGTTCCGTATGGTCCCCCACGCCCCTTCCAAGAACAGCGGGCCGTATAAGCTCTTGAACCTGTTCTATGGTGGCCCCCTGACCACCACCATCGACTTCGTGTTGCCCAACCAACGATTCGAGTTCGTTCAGTGCGGGAGCATGTTCGTCTCCACCAGGGCCACCGTGACGCCCATTACCGACCATCAATGTCGGATCGATTTCTGCGCGGCATGGAACGCCTTGGGTTGGCTCCCATTCTCCAAAACCCTCTTCCGGTACTTTGCCAATATCTTTATGAAGCAGGATAAGGAAGCGATGGAGCGCCAGGCGGTGGGACTGCGCTACAAACCGTCCCTGATGTTGATCGACGATGCGGACACGCCGGCCAAGTGGTATTACAAACTTAAAGCCGCGCACCTGGCTTCGGTGCAGACCAGACAGCCCCTCGACCATCCGTTGAAAGGCCGGGTCACACTCCGATGGAAGAGCTAGCAAGATCTCGCTAAGTGCACCTGCCCGAGAGCGGATGTCGGATGAATCGCGCTAATCGCCCGACAGCAGCAAACTTATCGCCCGCCGAATTTGCGGGCGCGATCCCAATAACACCACGATATCCCCCACCATCAGCCGCGTCTTCAGCGAGGGATTCGATTCCGTCACTCCACCCCTCGTCCAGGCAATGACCGAAGCTCCCGTCCGTGGCCGGATCGAGAGGTCGGCAAACGTTTTGCCAACAGCCGGCGAGTCGTCATCGATCCGGCAGGTTTCGACTTCAGCATCGGTCAACGTTCCGCCGCGCAGATGGTGCGCCAATTCCGGCAACTCGCTGCGCCGCAGCAACGCATACCCCTCCCGTCGAATCTGCTCGGCCTTATTGATGACAAAGTCATGCGGCATGTTATAGGTCCGGAGAACCAGCGCGAAGATTTCGATCGACGTTTCAAATTCCTCCGGTACCACATCGTCAGCACCGAGCTCGTGCAATTCCTCCAGCTCGCGCAGGTAACGGGTCCTTACGACGACACGGATTTTCGGGTTCAGCCCTTTGGCCACCTGCACCGTCCGCCTCGTGATAAAGGGATCGGAGATTGCCACGACCAATACTCTGGCATCCTCGATCTTCACATGGCGCAAGACGTTGGGATTCGTGGCATCGCCGTAGTAGATGGGCACGCCGTGTCGGGATTCGCGGCGGACAGTGTCGCCGTCGAGATCCAGGGCCAGGTGAGGGATCTCGGTTTCGCTCAGCACGCGGGCAAGATTTCTTCCGTTCAATCCATACCCGACAATGATGACGTGATCCTTGAGCCGGATGTTCTTTCCCTCGGTCTGCAGCGCATGGGCCTCCGTCCGGCTGGGAAGCCAATGCCGCAGTCGCTGCACCGCTTCGACGCGGCGGGCCATCGACGGAGACCACTGCATCAAAAACGGCGTGACGATCATTGAGAGAATCGAGACCGCGAGAAACACTTGGTAGGGATCGCCTCGTAACAACCCGTGCTCCTGCCCCTGCTGGGCCAACAGGAAACTGAACTCGCCGACTTGGGCCAGGGCGATCCCCACCATAATTGACGATCGGGGGGGAATCTCAACTGCTAGTGACGCACCGGCACCGGACACAAACTTGACGAGGATGACCGCCAGCAGCAATCCCGGCACCAGCAGCGGGTGGCTGAACAGGACGCGCCAGTCCATCAAGATGCCGATCGACACAAAAAACAGGCTGTTGAAACTGTCACGAAAGGGCAGCACCTCCGCCATCGCCTGGTGGCTGAACTCCGATTCGGATATGACCAGGCCGGCGATGAAGGCTCCCAGAGCCAGCGACAGACCGCCTAAGGATGTCAGCCACGCGATACCGAGACAGAGCACGATGATCGTGAGCAGAAATAGCTCGCGGCTCCTGCTGCGGACAATGTGCTCGAGGAGCTTGGGCACGACATACCATGCGGCGGCAATCACCAGCCCGACTACCAGAATCGACGTTCCCAAGGTCACGAGAATCGAAGCGCCCGATCCTTCCGTTCGACTGGCGAGAGTCGGTGTCAGGAGCATCATCGGCACGACGGCGAGATCCTGGAAGACAAGAATCCCGATGGTCGTGCGGCCATGGATCGAATCGCTATCGCCCCGTTCGGCTAACGCCTTCAGCACGATCGCGGTGCTGCTGAGCGAGAGCAAAAATCCCCAGAAAATGCCCTCCTGCCAAGGAAGCCCAACCAGTGTCGCTCCCAGCCATACCACGAGCAGCACGGCGCCCACCTGGATCGGCGCCGCCACGAAGAGGAGGCGACGCAACGATGCGAGTTGCACCAATGAAAACTCAATCCCGATCGTGAACAGCAGGAGGACCACGCCAATTTCAGCCAATACTTGGACCGTGCCGATATCGGAGATGAGATTCAGTCCGTTTGGACCGATCAATGCGCCCGCCACCAGGAAGCCGGCAATTGACGGGAGCCGGAACTGATGGAACAAGAATACGACGGCGATCGATACCGAAAAGATGACGAGGAGATTGCCGAGGACGTTGTAATCAGTCATACGAAATACCGTAAGGAGTCAGGCGTGAGGGGTAAGGAAATAGGCGCGGAACAATTCGAGCCCCCGACCTTTCACCCATCACGTTTCACGAGCGCAGGGCGGAGAATACCCCAGCAAGAGCAAAGGGACAAGGTAAAGGTAAAGGCGCTTGTCGTTGGACAGGCGGATGAGTAGAGTGGAGATGCAGACGTAGATCGGGGCCACCATGATCCGAGCCATCATCTTTGACTTCAACGGCGTCATTGCCGACGACGAGACTCCGCATGTCGTCTGTTTCCAGCAGGCGCTGGCCGAAGTCGGGCTTTCCCTGACGAAGGATGAGTATTACAGCACCTACCTCGGCATGGATGAACGGACCTGCGCGCGCATGCTGCTTCTCGCACGCGACGGAACCTGCGAGGAAGGAATGTTGTCACGTATCGCACAACGGAAGGCCGACCTGTTTCGCGCATTCACCGCGATCCACAAGCCGGCACTCTTCCCGGGCGTGGTCGAGTTCGTAAAAGCCGCCAAGCCAGCCTATCGGCTGGCCATCGCCTCCGGCGGCCGGCGGGAGCAAATCGATGCCGCCCTTTCGGGAACTCTCATCGAACGAGATTTTGAGTTGATCGTCTCAGCCGAAGACTGTCCAGCCGGAAAACCCGATCCTGCGATCTATCGCTATACTTGCGAACGCCTCAATGCTACTGGCATAAAGTCTCACGCGATCGCCCCGGCTCACTGCCTGGTGATTGAAGACTCCCGTGCCGGTATCCGCTCGGCTAAGGCAGCCGGCATGCGCGTCCTTGCTGTAGCGACGACCTATCCCATTGATAAACTAGGCGGGGCCGACGGCGTGCTCGCGAGCCTGCACAGGATTACCCCGGACCTCGCGATCGGCAAATTGGACCAAACCGGCCAAGAGAGCCGTCTCTCGACTACCCAGCCTCGGTAGCAACATACCCCTCCAAAGACGAATAGACGCCTTCCTCGCTGCTGGCATAGCTTGTCAGCACGATCGTTTAGTACTTCAAGAAAGGCGATTCACCATGCGCACCTTGTCATTTTCAAAGATTCAGGGGAGGTGCCTTATGCGGCCACACGCCATGTTCATCATGGTCGCAGCAACCGCGCTGGTTATGTCCTCGACGCCGGCGTTTTCCGAAACGGAAGCCACAGCCGAGTTCGATCCCGGAAGGATGTGGGAATGTTCACAGGCGGACGGCTCGTCGATCTACACGAATAAGGAACGGCCCGGCTGTAAATTGATGACGCTCAAGCCGCTGTCCATCGTGCCATCGCTCGACAACATGCCGACCTATCGTCCCGCAGTGGCCGCGGCCCCTCACTATGATATCCCCGGATATGTCGAACGGCAGCAGGCCGGTGTGAGCGGGGGAGGGCAGAATATTCCGGACTGGGCCAAGGACTGGCACGCGAGCGTGGCCTCGTCAGATTCCGTGCAGGCTCAGGTGTGCTCAATGTACGGAGAATGGCTCAGCCTGGTTCAAAAAACTCGGGGTGGAATCTTCTACGGATCTGATCCGTCTTATGGAGGAGATGTATCAGACCGCAATAGGCGTGGACCTAGCTACTCATTCTTCGACAATACGCGCTATATCACATTGTCGAGAATCTTCGGGACGGGCTTTGTGCCGATCGGCTGTCAGTAAGAAGTCGCACGAGAAGAGTAAGGGGGCCTCGGGCGCATAGGAGCCTGACGCCCTCTTATATTTTGTAGAACTCTCGGTACCACTTCACGAAACTGGGGATGCCTTCCTCAATCGGGGTCGCCGGTGCGAATCCGACGTCGCGAGCGAGATCGTCGATATCCGCATAGGTCGCCGGCACGTCGCCAGGCTGCAACGGCATCAGTTTCTTCTCCGCTTTCTTTCCTAACGCCCGCTCCAACACATCGATGAAATACAACAGTTCCACCGGCTGGTGATTCCCGATGTTGTAAATCCGGGCCGGCGCTGAACTGGTGCCAGGATCCGGCCTGTCGGCCGCCCAGGCCGGATTCGGTTGGGCCGCATGGTCCAGCGTCCGGACGATTCCTTCCACGATGTCATCGATATAGGTAAAGTCCCGCCGCATCTTCCCGTGGTTGAACACCTCAATTGGTTTCCCCTCCAGAATCGCCTTGGTGAAAATGAAGAGTGCCATGTCCGGCCGGCCCCAAGGCCCATACACCGTAAAAAACCGCAGCCCGGTACAGGGGATCCGGTACAGATGCGCGTAGCAATGAGCCATTAACTCGTTGGCCTTTTTGCTCGCAGCGTAGAGTGAGACCGGGTGGTCCACATTGTCGTGGATGGAGAAGGGCATTTTGGTGTTCCCGCCGTAGACTGAACTGGACGAGGCATAGACCAGGTGCTCGACCTTCGCCTGCCGGCACCCTTCGAGGATGTTCATGAAGCCTTCGATATTGCTGTCAGTGTAGGCATGAGGATTGACGAGCGAATAGCGCACGCCGGCCTGCGCAGCAAGATGAACGACGCGGCTGATCGGATATTCGGCGAAGAGCTCTTTCATTCCCTGGCGATTGGCCAGGTCGAGTTTCACGAATTGGAACTTCTCCAACGGGGTAAGTTCGGCAAGGCGTGCGGCTTTGAGCCGGACATCGTAATAGTCATTCACGCTATCGAGGCCGACGACGTGATCGCCGCGTGCGATAAGTCGTCGGACGACATGAAAACCGATAAACCCCGCCACACCGGTAACCAGCGTCAAAGGCGTCGATGCAGTCATCCAGATTCCTCGTGATTCCGACAGCGGTTAGGTCAGGCCCGACTACCCGCCTTCATGAAGGGCGGCTCGCCATGGGCCAGACGATAGAGGCTCAACGGATCGAGTGCGCCATCGGTCGATTGCACGTCAATATGGCCATCGCTCGTCGCACGGTACCGCTCAAGCGCATGAGCATAATGATACCGACAACCGTGAGGTGCAAGAAGGTCTTTCAGTTTTTCCGGCGGTTCCCAATGGGCGGTCAGCAACGCCGTCCTTGCGGGATTCCGTTGGCTGAACATGAACGAGAGATGGTCCGGATACCAATCGGCGCCGCCGGTGGCATAGGACACGAACAGCTTAGCTTTGGCCGTCACGCAGAGGTCGGCCAGATACGCGTTGGTGAGATAGCCGTTCTCGCCGACATCCAACCATTTCCCGGGATGCGAGAGCGGACCATGGGCGGCGTGACTGCGAACCTCCAGCAGCTGCTGCTGCGAGGCAAAGACCAGCGGGATCGGCCCATAGGTTTCGACGAGCCGCTCGATGATGTGCTCCTTGAGCGCCGACCGCCCGATGTTCGTAGGCCCGCTGTCTGCGTGAACCAGGATGTTGTGGCCACGATCGCTAATCAGATAGCAGTTTCTCGGCATTTCTAGATCGCAGGGATCTTCTCCGTAGAACGGGACCGAGACAATCGTCCCCCCTTCGAATGGCCAGGTTTCCCCATGCGCCAATTCGACGACACGTCCGAATCCAAGCTCCCGCAGAAGCGAGAGATAATCATAGAAGAGCTTCTTGCGGTTACGGCGGCTCGGAATGATGATCGGCGTCTCCTTGGGAAGATGGAGCAGCGTGCGCGGGTCGACATGGTCGTCATGGTCGTGCGTTAAAAAGACCGCCGTCGGTTTCGGCAGCAACGATCCCCATAACGAAGGCACGGAAGATTCAGCGAACCAGGGCAAGAGCCAGGGATCGAACAGAAAGATATTCTGTTGCTGTCGGTAGAGCAAGGCCGCATGACCCAGGTGGACGGTATC
Source organism: Nitrospira sp. (assembly GCA_033852435.1). Taxonomy (GTDB): domain Bacteria; phylum Nitrospirota; class Nitrospiria; order Nitrospirales; family Nitrospiraceae; genus Nitrospira_C. The sequence continues at coordinate 2,903 of JAWOMO010000053.1, read as the reverse complement.
GCGGTCCTGTACCGTGTCGAACCACCGTTGATGGATCGGAGCTTGCGACGAACTGCGCAGACACTCGTACTGATGCAGCGATTCCATGAGCCGGGTCAGCGGAGCTTGCGCTTCCCGTGGCGCCGACGTCACCACCGTTCTGATTTCTTCGGTCTGGTGGGTGCCATCCAACATCCCAAGCAACTTGCCGACCATCGGCCCGAGCGGGCGCTGATCGAATCCGATCGGGATCGCCTGCCGTTTGACCGAATGGAAGATCCGCAGACCGCCGTTCGTGACGGTTGACGACTTGGTGGGATCGGTCGGGAACTCCCATTGAAACGTGCCGTCCTGGTTGCGTCCGCACTTGATGTGCTGGCGTAGATAAGGCCGTGAATTCACCAACTCAGCATAGGCGTCTTCCAACCGATGCTGACGATCGGGGTCGTCGAGCGGGGCCCGTTTGGAAAACACGTCGCTGATGGCCGTGTCGATGGAGCTGGCGAGCAAGGTGTGGGCTTCCTGGAGACTCGCGACGACTTCCGGAGCGACACCGGCGACGAAGGGGAACGGGCCCGGCGCATCCGCACTCTCGAGTTGCACCCAGCACCAGGGCGCCAGACTGAGATACTGGTTCTTCGGAAGACTGTCCCAGATCTTCATGGTCGTGAATCGTGGAGGGTAAGATGTAGGAAACGATCTAACGTTCTATCGGTCACGGTTTCCCTGTCGCCCATTCGAGTCGGCTGATCGTCGGCTCATAGAGGGCTTGGATCACGTTCCCATCCGGGTCGGAAAAGTAAAATGAGTAGCTGCCGTCCCGATGTTGTTTCGGTTCCTTCGCGATCTCCCCCCCCAATGATTCAATTATCGGGGCGATTTGACGGTACATCTGATCGACCGCATGCGGGCTTTCCATGATGACGCCCATGTGATCCAGCAGCTGGGCCTTCGGAGGCTGATAGGCCGCCAATTCCCCAACGGAGATTTGGTGCAACGCCAGGTTGTCGGTTCCGGAGCTGAAATACACATTGTCGGCATCGGGTTCCCACACGACTTTCATTCCGAGCAATCGCTCGTAGAATGCCCGCGAGCGCCTCAAGTCGATCACGCGCAAGGCCACATGCCGGAGACCACGATGGGCTGGAATGCTCATACAGACCTCGTTCCGCCGTATAGTAGGTGTGCCCGTAGACTTCCGTCAATTTGAATTTCGGCCCGAACATCCCGGCTGCGAGCCGGCAGATAGTTATGCTACGATGATTGCTCATCAGCTCGAACAAAGGAGTCCGTTCATGAGATCGGTTTTCTTGCAGCTCACGGTCATCACCATGATGCTCTCCGGTCCTGTCAGCCTGTTGGCAGCAGAATCCGCGCCGCCCGGGAAAGACGGCGCCCCGATCGTACTGATTCCTGCCGGCCCATTTCCCATGGGCGTCCCGCCAGGCGATCGCGACGGTGGACGGGACGAATATCCGCGCCACGAGGTGCACCTCGATGCCTATTACATCGACAAATATGAAGTCACGAACGGGCGCTATTTGGAATTCGTGAAGGCCACCGGCCATCGCGTCCCTCAAAACCCGAAGGACCCCACCAGAAACCTTTGGCAGGGTGACACCATTTCAGAGTCCCTCGCCGATCGTCCGGTGGTCAACGTTGATTGGGCTGATGCCGTCGCATACTGCAAATGGGCTGGCAAACGCCTCCCGACGGAAGCGGAATGGGAAAAGGCCGCGAAGGGGAATAACGATTGGCGCTTTCCCTGGGGCAATGTCGAGCCAACCGCCAAGCACCTGAATTACAATCAACAGTGGATCGGAGAAAAGACCCTGATGCCGGTCGGAAGCTACGAGCCGGGGAAAAGCCCCTACGGCGTCTACGACATGGCGGGTAATGTCTGGGAATGGGTGAACGATTGGTACGACGCACGGTACTACGAGAAGAGTCCGAACAAGAATCCCCAGGGCCCGAAAACCGGTACCAAGCGTGTGCTGCGCGGGTCTGGTTGGCAGAACGAGACCCCGACTGTTCGCATCTTCACGCGGGTGGATAGCGATCCTCTCATCCGCAATGAATCGACCGGTTTCCGCTGCGCCCGCGATGCGAAATAGTCGTTTGCGCTGAGAAACTTTTGGCCGTCATGGTACAACCTGGTCATGACCGGATCGGAGCAGACAGATCAGCTCAGGACCAAGACGAAACAGTTTGCGATCGGCATCCTCAAGCTGTTTGGAAGGCTTCCAAAAACACCAGAAACCCTCGCCATTCAAACACCGCTCGTGAAGGCGGCCACTACGCTTGCCGCCAATTGCCGGGCACTCGCCAGGGCCTGGTCCGAAGACGATTTCCATCGCAATCGCAATCTCGCCTCGGGAGATGCCGATGACTGCGTCTTTTGGCTCGAACTGCTCGGTGCCGCCGGTACCGAGCAGGATCAGCCTATTCAGGCGCTCCTCGAAGAGGTGACGGACATCGTTGCCATTCTCTCAATCTGCGGCGAACCGGATAAGCCGGCCGCGGCTGAACCACCAGTTGATGCAACAGCCGCCGCAGTTTCTCACGCACCGTCGCCGCCTCCACTCCCGACAGACTTTCATGGCTTGCGCGTGTTGTCGTTAGAAAGCCGGATGGCAACAGAGATCACGCGTCTCATCGAGCGCCACGCCGGCATTCCTCTGGTCGTGCCGTCTGTTCGAGAAATCCCGATTCCTCTTCAAGACAACGGGGCTGTTTTCCGGTTCGGCGTGAAGCTGATCCTGCAACAGATCGATATTCTGATACTGATGACGGGAGTGGGGACCAAAGCGCTGTTCGAAATTCTGCAGACTCGCTACCCGTTGGCCGAGTTGATTGAAGCCCTCAGAAAAACGATCACGGTGACACGCGGGCCCAAGCCGCTGGCCGCTCTCAGAACCCTCGGC
>JAWOMO010000169.1:0-3032 GCA_033852435.1 Nitrospira sp. | reverse complement strand
GTCGTCTTTCCCAAGACGTTCTTCGAGCGTCGGAAAGTTATCAGCTACATCTGGGACCCGACTGCGCCACAGGGGACAATGGGGGCCGCCGCTGGTCCGATTTACCTGAATGTGAAGGCCATTGTGGTCGAATCAGGAAACGGTCAGATCGGTAAGTGGTTAATCGAAAAGCGCAACGTCGTCGAAGATTATCGGGCGCTCTTTGGGGAAATGCCCGAACGCGCGGTCGCCATCCGTATGCAGATCAACAGCCAGCATACGAAGTCAGTTGCCGAAGTGCTCTGGAAGACGATACGATTCACCTCTGAGTAAGGTCGAGCCATGTGTGACCCACCCACACCTCCTCTGTCGCCTCCTTTGATGCGCATCCAATACTCCGCAGAATCCGGAGCCAAAGTGATCCGAGTCGGGCTGATGGCGTTGGCACGCGGCAGGAGCTATGCCATTCGGGGGTTGGCAATTACCTGAGCGCACATGCGCAACGGCTCGCCCCTCGTCAATTCGTGACCCGCATAGCTGCGAAAGTTCTCCGTCTCCCCGTCTAACTCGCCTTAGCAGTCAATTTACGGGGATCAATGACTTGTCCTGTCATAGTGCCTTCTACGCTCGCGAGATAGGCTTGCGCCACTGTAGCAGCAGGCATGCCGGACGATGGGTCCATCTTCAGCGCCATCAACGTTTCGGTGACCCAGGGTGGGCTCACGACGTTAATGCGAATGCCGCGAGGAAGTTCCAAAACCGCGGCTCGGACAAAGCCCTCAACCCCCGCGTTGACCATGCTGATCGAGGCGCTTCCCTTCATGGGTTCCTGACTTAACACGCCACTCGTCAGAGTGAATGAGCCTCGATCATTAATGACATGCCGGCCAATGCGCACCAAATTGACTTGTCCCATCAGTTTATTGGAGAGACCGAGCTGATAGTCAGCGACCACCAATTCGTCAAGACTTGCAAATGTTGCCACGCCTGCGGCACTCACCAGTGCGTCGAAAGGGCCAATGGCGCGAAACAGCCCCGTGATGGAATCCGGTGACGTGAGATCGACCTGAAAGTCCCCGCTGTGATGTCCTACTTTGACCACGTCGTGACGTGGCGCGAGAGCAGCGACCACCGCGGACCCGATCGTACCTGTTGCGCCGACCACGATAACTCTCATCGGTTGTCCTCCTGGAATATGGCTGCTACGTCCCTTGTCTTTGTAAAACCGGGATGAGATTAGGCGTTGGGACTGTCAGGGCGCAAGAGGGTGATGATGCGTGGCGGTCTTCATGGGACGGAGTGCTAACCACCCACTGTCTCCAAACTTGGTGCTGCGTCGATTCTAACTGGGTAAAGAGACGGCTTCCTGAAACCGCTTTGGTCTGCACAGCCGACTCAGGCCACCGGCCTCCACCGCGTCCGATCCTCGTCGGTCGTCAATCCTCGTTCGCATTGTGCGATCAAGGCAATCGGCAATCAGGGTGAATCATCGACTCTGGCCCCTTCGAGGTAGCCTTCCCGTTTCATTCACCGTCCCTTGAGTCATCGTCGGGTGAGTGCCATACTCCTCTCAGGAGGCCATTGTTTCCATTGAGTTTCCGTGAAAGCCAGCGGGGCGTCATACTGACTAGATGCCACAACAGATTCGTCAACTCATCGTGATGTCTGCAGGGGAGGGAACAGAATCATGGACACACGCATGACGATGCACCAGCTGAGCGCCATTGCGATAGGAAGCGTGATGGGTCTTCTCTGTCTCGTGGTCACAGGAAAGGCCGCCACAGGCGAATGGTTGATTACTCCAGAAGAAGCGGCAATGGCTCCAGCGCCTGAGGTGAAGCGGGGACTGGTGGAGGTCGGACGGGAGGATATCACGGCAGGGCCAGTGATCGAGGTGGTCGAGCCGCCTAACGGCAGCCGCGAACCCATGCCTGTGCAAGTCTTGATCCGGTTCACTCCCATGTCGGAGCCGCTGGATCTCGCCAGCCTCAAGGTGGTCCTCATCAAGTTCATTCAGATCGATATCACAGATCGCATAAGGCCCTATGTGACCCCCGACGGCATACAGGTGAAGGAAGCCAAGATCCCACCAGGGAAACATCGCGTCCGCATTTCACTGGCTGACAGAACTGGAGCCGTGAGTGTCAGGGAAGTTACCTTTGAGGTGCTCTGAGGGTCGCGTATAGAAGACCCGACCTAATATACAGGTCGGATCCGGTTAAGGGGGGCCGGTCAGTCTGCCGCGCTCCCAACAGATTGGCCACTCTGAGCACACCCTCGCTCTCTACGCCGCCGGACATGGCGATGACTTTGACGTCGAGAAATGTCCTGGTCAGCTCCATGATCATTTCGATGCCGTTCATCGCAGGCATGACAAGATCGGTGATGACTAAGTCCGCTGAGCGCTCTCGATACAGTTCAAGTCCGTGACGGCCATTTGACGCTTCGGGCCTTGGACACAAAAACCAAGGCCGCTCGACAGGTTCCCATGACACCAGATGTCAAATTTGCCTTGCAGCGGCTCGCCAAATTGCGCAGTCTTGCTACCAGGCATGTCTTTACCTACAAAGGCGAACCAGTGAAACGGATTAGTCGTTCCTTCAAGACTGCGATGAAGGATGCTGGTATCATGAATTTTAGATTCCATGACTTGCGTCACTGTGCCTCAACCAACTTGCGGCGGGCAGGTGTGGACACAGCGACAGCTATGAAGATCGTTGGGCACAAGTCAGAGAAGATTTGGAAACGGTACAACGCAATCGAGGAGCGGGACTTGACGCAAGCTGCCCAAAAGGTACACAAATATCTTCAAGAGAACACGCCGGGAACACTTGGCGAATCTACACCTGAGTACTCAAGAACTAACTAGTTGAAATATAAGACTGCGCCCGTAGCTCAGTTGGATAGAGCATCAGCCTTCTAAGCTGAGGGTCGCTGGTTCGATTCCAGCCGGGCGCACCAACAAATCAAGTACTTCTAAGTTATCCCCGATTCGTACTCCTCCTTGGTTACGGTTTTGGTTACGGTTGCGATCGTCCGACGCCATGCCGCTC
>JAWOMO010000126.1:0-3555 GCA_033852435.1 Nitrospira sp. | reverse complement strand
GGGTGCGCGCGACGACCATGCCGCCGAACAGGAGCGACAGCGGCCCTCCGGCAGTCCTCATGGCTGCGATGACGTCGTCTTCGGCGAGGATGTTAAACCCGAACAGCACGCTCACGCCGAGCAGGGTCGCGACGGCCATGTCGATGATATCGAACGCGATCGCCAGGATCACTGCGCCGAACACCCCCATCGTGATATAGATCTGCAGTTCGCTCATGCGTGGATTTCCATCGCCTAACGGACAGGCGGGGCGTACATCAGGCCGCCATGCGTCCAGAGCCGATTCAGGCCTCGCTCGAGGTGGAGCGGGCTATGGACTCCGAGGTTCCGTTCGAACATCTCGCCGTAGTTGCCGACACTCTCCACAGCGTGGAGCGCCCAGTCCTGGTCTGTCCCGAGCATGGGGCCGAAACCACCTTCAATTCCCAGCGCCCGCCGTGCGGCCGGGTGCTGCGTGGTCTCGCGGATCTCGCGTATGTTGTCGCGCGTTATGCCGTTCTCCTCTGCGGCAATAAGCGCAAAGAGGACCCAGCGGACCAGCGTCAGCCACTCGTCGTCGCCGCTTCGCACCACCGGCCCGAGCGGTTCTTTCGAGAGGTGTTCCGGCAGGATGTCGAAGGTCTGCCCGGCCGGCGCGCGTAACCGCGCGCCGGCGAGATCGGAGATGTCCGACGTATAGGCCTTGCAGCGGCCGGAGAAAAAGGCATCGGCCACTTCAGTCGGGGAGTCGATGACAAGGGGCTTCACCCTGAGGCCCTGGGCCGTGAAGTGATCGGTGAGGTTGCGCTCGTGCGTGGTGCCCTTCTCGACACAGATGGATGCGCCATCGAGTTGCTTCAGTGATTTGATGCCTTCCGTCGCCGGCACCATCAAGGCCTGAGCATCGTAGAACAGAATACCGGGAAAGCGCAGTTTGAGGCTTGCCTCGCGACTCAGCGTCCATGCGGTGGCGCGCGCCAGGAGGTCAATCATGCTGGACTTGAGCGCGGGAAACCGCTCCGAGGCTCGAAGCGGGACGAAGGTCACTTTCTTGGCATCGCCAAAGACAGCGGCGGCCACCGCGCGGCAAAAATCCACTTCCATGCCGGACCACTGTCCCGATGCGTCTTTCGTCGAGAAGCCAGGCTTGGCTTGATTCACCCCGCAGTGTAACGTCCCTCGGGCCTTGAGCTGTCCAAGCGTGTCGCCCGCCGCAGCGGGCGACACAGCCCACGCGACAGCAAGCAGGGCTGCGGCGGGAAACAGGATCCTGGCAACCGTGCTAACAGGCATGCTGGAGCCGAGGTGTTTTCACAGCTTCTCCGTACAACCTGATCGATGCAGTTGCGAGCATCCCGCTGCAATAACGATGCGGGAAAAACGCGGCCATTGTAACGATGACCGAGTAGAAAGTCACCTTAGGGGAAAGGTTCGCGTCTGTGTCAGGGCATTGCTGATTGAGCCGCATTCAAGGCGAGGCAAGGAAGGGTGAATCTTGATCTTCGCAACGAGCGACTGCGATTCCGGCAGTCGACCGAATCTCGAAGAAATCCCCACCGGTTGTTGCATTAGTCACCAGACTATCCGAAAGAAATTGTCCCGAAACGCCCCAATAATCAGTCTTTGCTTCGAGATCGACCCTGGACGGATGCCAAAGCTCGTTGTTTTTCACATAACGGTTTCGATTTTTTCTAGAGGGGTATAACGGCACAGGCTGTGCAACCATCGATACAGATCCTCGCGGCGAGCACTCGGGCGCCGGTCGCCGCAGTGTGATTGTCGGCTATGACACATGCTGGCCGGCTGACGTTCTGGATATGTTCGACTCCGGTTAGCCGGGCGCTTGGTCGATCGAACATGTCAATTTAAGGAGGAAGCTCATGAACGCGCAAATGTTGGGGGTCATCATCCTATGCGGGACAATGCTGGCGGGATGCGTGACGAAAAGCACGCATGAGGCGACTCTGACGGAGCTCGACCAGGCGCAGAAGGCCTCTTCGAAGATGGCGGCAGACTTCGACAGTTTTAAGAAACAGTCGGCAGCCCAGATCGCGGCGTTGGAAGCGGACAAAAGCCAACTCTCCAACGATTTGCTTAACTCGCAAACAGCCTCTGCGAAGCTCCAACGAGAGCTCGATAAAGCCAGAAGCAGTCTGGATACGACCCTGGCCAGCCGGAATGACATGGAACAAGATGTACGAAAGATTCGGGCAGAGTCATCGGGGATGGAGCGGTTGAACGGCGAGCTTCGCCGGGAACGCGAACAGCTGCAAGACAAGCTGGATGCTCTCCAAAAGAATTATGATGCCACCAAACAGGATCTCGAAACGAAGTTGAAGGCCGAACAGGATACTGTCGCGGCGCTCCAAAACGACAAGCAACTCCTGATCGCGAGAGCCACGGGCGCGACGGATGAACTGGCCAAGGTGCAGAAACGGATGGGCGAGCTCGAAACCGATGCCTCTCGCGCCAAGGATCTCGAGCAACGCCTCTCGCAGTTGCAGAAGCGGACGGGCGAACTCGAAACCGATGCCTCTCGCGCCAAGGATCTCGAACAACGTCTCTCGCAACGCGACATCGAACTCGGGAAATTGACTCAAGGCGGAGAGACCCTGGCGGCGGAAAAGGAACGACTGGCCGCTGAGAAGGAACGCCTCGAGAAGGAGCGGGCCGCCAAGCAAGCCGAGATTGACCGGCTGACCAAGACCCAGCAAGAGTTGACGAAGTCACTGCAAGCTGAAATCGAACGTGGTGATATCACGATTAAACAGGTGCGCGATCGGCTGACGATTAATATGGTCGAAAAGGTGCTGTTCAATTCCGGTCAGGCTCAGGTGAAGCCGGCCGGACTGAAAGTGCTCACGCAAGTGAGCGATGTCCTCAAGAATGTCACCGATAAACAAATCCGCATTGAGGGACATACCGACAACGTGCCGATCGGTGTGAAACTCCAGGAGAAGTTTCCCACGAATTGGGAGCTGTCCACCGCGCGCGCGACGAATGTCGTGCGATTCTTCATCGATCGGGGTGGCGTCAATCGGGAGAGACTTGAGGCTGTCGGCTTTGCGGATACCAGGCCGGTGGCCAGTAACGACACGGAAGCCGGCCGGACAGATAACCGGCGGATCGAGATCGTGCTGTACCCGAAAGATCTCTCCGAGATCGTCGGAGAGGCCAAGTAATAAGAAGCGGTGAAAATTGTACCTGAATGGGCCACGGAAAGGCTGAGCATGCAGACGACCGGAAATAGCGCTCCGCTTGGCGCGACCGTCTGCTATGGCGGCGTCAACTTCAGCCTGTACTCGCGCGAGGCAACCGGTGTTGAGTTGCTGTTCTTTGATCGGCTGGACGATCCCAAACCGGCACGTGTCATCGGCGTCGATCCCGTATGTAACCGCACCTATCACTACTGGCATGTGTTCGTCCCGGGAGTTCGGGCGGGACAGATCTATGGGTATCGTGCTCATGGTCCCTTCGATCCAACGAACGGATTACGGTTTGATCCCACCAAGGTGTTGCTCGATCCTTACGGTCGTGGCGTCGTGGTACCAAAGAAATACAGTCGTGACGCGGCGA
>JAWOMO010000041.1:0-8641 GCA_033852435.1 Nitrospira sp. | reverse complement strand
CTACCCCAGCCAAAGTTCGGTGGACTTCCCAGGATTTAACGGACACCTTTGGCTGGAATAGGCCTGAGTGAGTCTGAGGAGGCTGAGCTGGGTATTGGAAGCGCTTATGAAAACCGCGGGTTTTTTCCCAGACTCTCCATAAAAGTAATTGTGCGATCCCAATTTCCGTGCTAACGTCCCGCGCGAAAGACAACGGCGTCTTGGGAAAGACAAGGGTGTCTTCGAGAGACAAGGACAATGATGGTCCTTTTAGACCGCGTTGAGGGTCCATGAAGGACTTTTTTTGGCCCAAAGCTAAGGAGGCAGTCATGTTCAAGCCATTTGCCGTTGTCGCCCTGTTGTTTAGCGTCTGCTTGGCATTTCAAGGTTGCGCACTGCTTCAACCCCCACCTCAAGACTTAGTGGAGAAAGGCGACCATGCTGGACTCGCAAAGTTCTACAAGGAAGAGGCCAAAGAACTTAGGGAGAAAGCAACAGTGTGGGACACCCTCGCTGAGTCCTATGAACGTCACCGAGAACCACACACCAAGATAGAGCCGCAACAGCATGCGGCGCATTGCAGAGCCGTTGCAGCCTCATATCGAAAGGCGGCAGACGAGGCTGATGCGCTGGCAACCGAACACCAGCAACAGATTCCGACACGCCAAGGCGCGTAGGTCAGTGAACTCGCGGCGGTCGCCAGTCTCACGCAAGGCTGGCGGCCACTGTAAACGACTCATCCTGCTACCACGCTGCGACCAGGACAGGACAAACCAGCCCCACCAGGCCCCATGTCGAGAGCAGCCTCTTTTGTGGTTTCCTGTGGGGTTAGGTTGTCTGAGGTAGTATCAGGGCAAATTCCTAAACCGCGGGTCCCTCGGCATGCTTCATGGGAGTTGCGAAGCTCGTCCAAGAAGGAGACCTCTTGATCGTGTCAAGCAGTAACATAAAGATGTTCTGCGGTCCGCATCAGGTGTGCAATGGCACTGATGTGGTCATTCGATGATGAGAAAGGCGCCGACCGGGTTAGCCGCAAAGTCGATGAGGTCGGGATGGTGACGTCGCAGGAGTTGTTCAATGGTCGTGGTCGAGCAATTGCCACACCGTAGCCAGACGACCTTAGGCGGATGGCCAAAGAGGAAACTCCGTTGATGAAAATCCGCGTCCTTGGTGATGATGGTGAAATCCTGTTGGGCGGCGTACTGCCAGACGGCCTCATCGGTGGCTTCGCCCAGGCCAATGTCTCGAACGTGCTGCGACTCGGGAAACTCCGTGTGAAGCGTCTGAACGAGCCGATAGGAAAGATTTTGATCGAAGAGCAGTTTCACCGCGACGGGAACGAAACGAGTTTGCGTTCGCGATCGGCGGCGAATTCAAGACACGCGCGGATATCCTCCCGCGTGAGGTCCGGAAAGTCGTTGAGGATATCGGCTTCACTCATGCCGGAGGCCAGATATTCCAGCACATCGTATACGGTGATGCGCAGTCCACGAATACAGGGCTTGCCGCCGCGCTTGGCCGGGTCAATGGTGATGCGATCTTGGTAGGACATAATTGGAAGCGTACCCCAGGGATGCCGAAAGATCAAGGGAGCTGGTTCTGGGTATGAGCAAATAACACTATGGTAGCTTGGACAAGAGAGTTCTAATATCGTTCTCGAAAGGGACCAAAAAATCCACTGCTGGCCCGCCGCTCCAACCGCCGATTCTTTTGACCTATCGTGCGCTTGTAGCTAATCTTCCTAAGTACAAGAAACTGTCAGGGAGCCCCCATGTATACTTGGCCACAAGTCATGCTGATCCGCTGCCTCGTGGGCTGCTGCCTCTTCAATCCGGGGTGGGTTAAGCCCGAAGCCAGTTTAGCCGGCCCGGTGGCTGACAAGGCGGACAAGCAGGACACCGAACCAGCTTTCCGCATCAACATGCTCGAGGAGAACTTACGTGTGAGGATGGAGGAGGTCCGGAGCTTTGATGAAGACATGGCCCTCCGACCCCAATCACAGCAGGATACTCAACCAACATCATCTGATTTACGATGGATCCGCGAGCATGCTACCGCGGGAGGCGCACAGGCCCAAAATCTCTTGGGAGAACTGTATGCCATAGGAGAGCAGGTGCCACAGGACTCTGATGAAGCTCGCGAGTGGTTCGAAAAGGCCTCCGCTCAGCATTACGCCAAGGCGCAATATAATCTTGGCATCCAATATACGGATGACACCGACGGCTATGTGACCCGTCAGGATTATAGGAAGGCCCAAGAACTATGGGAGCAAGCGGCAGGACAGGGCTATGCGCGCGCCGAGTCCGCGCTGGGGTGGCTGTATAGCGGCCCCCGTGCGGGGATGCCAGCAGAGTATCCGAAGGCACGGCACTGGTATGAGAAAGCCGCGGCACAGGGCGATGCGTATGCGCAGATGAGACTGGGATTGATGTATGAGCACGGGCGGGGGGTTGCACAGGACTTCGCCCAAGCGCGTGCGTGGTATGAGAAGGCTGCGGCGCAGGGGGATGCCCGCGCGATGATGTCCCTCGGGCTACAGGAGTCCTTCGGGCTTCTGGCCCCTCCAGATTTGGTGAAAGCGCGGCAGTGGTTTGAGGCAGCCGCGGCGCAAAGTGATCCCATGGCGCAAACATTCCTCGCTGATCTGTACGCAAAAGATAGTGTCATTGTGCCCGCGGATTTGGTGCGGGCGTATATGTGGTACAGCTTGGCAGCGGATCGGACAGCGAAGGATAAGTATCGTGCGAAAGACCATCGGGATTTGATCTCGCAGAAGATGACACCCGCCCAGATCGCAGAAGCCCAGCAACGTACGCAACAGTGTCAGGCACAGCAGTTCAAGGGGTGTTAATTCCGTTTTAGCGTTTTGTCGCAGAGTTGCGAAGCTCGTCCAGGAAGGGGAGCTGAATTGAGTTGAGCAATCAGTGGAGTCTAAACAATGGACATGGACATAAGGAAGCGGTACAGGTTGCTTGATATCATCCACGGTCTCACAGCGGCCCGCGGTCACGCGAGCGTCATGGCAGAAGAGTCACCTCAACACGCAGAACGGCTGAATAAGTTTTCCAGCGACCTTATGTCACTCCAGACGGCCTTTTTGGACCAGCTCAAACGGGATGGTTTGTATGCGCGCCCACCCTTTGAGGTGGATTAGTACAGTCAATGCTGCGCACTCGGCCCGCTCAATGCCGAACGGTCCGGGGAGTTGCGAACTTCGTCCTCGAAAGGAACTGAAAACCAACCCCCTCCAATCAGTCTTCTGAGGATTTCCTCACCCATGACCAGCTGGAGTGATGAGGCGCGCACGATGTGTGTCGACAGAACGAGGACTCCTTCAGCAGGATTGTTATGCCTATCGCCCCACTCCATTCTTCTAGAGGTGGCTTGATATCTCGCGAATCCTCGGATAGGCGTGGCACTGTCTGCACATCGAGATACATGCATTGACAGCGACCACTTGAAGAAGATATTTGTGAATGCTAAGTATCTGGCAGTGAGCTTCTCGAACTTACGAATGTCACACCGTTCTCACCTCGTTCAGCTCCGTTCGAAGATGTTGAGTCGTTGCTTTCGGGGCGACTGGGCCACGCTTCGGCTCTCAACGGTTCGGCGTGTCGTTGTGCTCCTGAGCGTGGCTGCTGTTCTGCACAGTTGTGCCCAGACGAGTAGTGAACCGGCGAATCCCACCCCGCCAAAGGCGGTCGCGGGCCGCCTCCCGGTTGCCTTCACAATGAAGAATGCGGCGCTCAGCGATCCCTCCTGGCCGCAGCTCCGTGGACTCCTTCAGCCCGGAGATTTCGTGTATTACAACGCCACCGGAGAAGATTCCACCACGGTGGCCATCCCTAACGCTCAGCAGATTGCGCAAAGTATTCCAGGCATTCATGTGGTGTACTACGAGCGGGATTCGCTCAATACCGTGATCGGCGGCAATCCTGCCCCCGCGACGGATATGGCGGCGTATCTGACGGCGAATCCGCTTCCGGCAGCCATTGAGTATGTGGCCTATGACTGGGAGCCGTTATACATGCCGGAATTTGCCTTCTGCGAGGAAGGCCCAACACCACCCGCCACCACATGCGGGACGATCCAGGTTGCTGGTGGACCGATTGTGCCAACCACCATCGACCCGTATCCCGGGGCACTGTATTATTTTGGACAGGCGGTCACGATTGCGGGGAGGTACGGGAAAAAACTCTATCCGACGCCCTTTAATCCGTATCGCTCAGGAGCCGACCCCAATCCGTGGAACCAGGGAGCGGTCGCACAGGTGATTAGCGTGAGCTCAACCGGTGCGGGCCACGCCATGGATGTGCAGACCCAGGGGGATATCAAACCAGGGGATCTCTCGACGTTCCAGCAGCATGTGCAGGCGATCGCGAGCGATGTGCGGAGCACGACGCCCGCCCTTACGCTGTTTTTCGAGATCTCCTACAATCTGAGTAATGCTACCGACGTTCTCAATGCGGCTCTATGGGTGCAAGAGAACAGGCAAAGCCTCCTCCCCAATGGTACCACGGGAGTCTTTGTCATTTATACGAACCTTTCTCAAGTGGTGAACCTGCTTCAGGCACTGTAACCCTCAGAGACGGAGTCTCCAGGAGTTGGGACAGGAAACATGAACTCGTTCATCGTTCGCCTGCCCCTCGTGAGCGCCACGCTCGTTAGTCTGGCTGTACCACCAGCGGGGCAGAGGATTCCGCTCGCGGAGGGAATAGGCATGGAGATGGGCACCCACGTAAACGGGCTGTAAGAAATACAGGGATGTATGAAGGCATGGCAGGCGGTCCACATCCAACGTTGCCGTCGCGCGGCAATGATCACGATCCTCCTGTTGATGCCGATCGTCTGGCCCACGATCGCCGCTGCTCCCCTCAACACGTCCACCCTATGGGGCATGGACGGCGAGCGATGGGATCCCCGTGGGCGATTACCGGATTTCTCCTACGCGGGCTACCACGGTGGCGAGCAATCGCTGCCCACAGTGTCCAGAGCCGCGACTGTGAAGGACTTTGGGGCGAAAGGGGACGGAATTACGGATGACACACAAGCATTCGTCACCGCGTTGAGCATCACTGAAAATGGAGCCCTCCTCGTTCCTGCCGGACGCTACCTCATTACCCAAGTCTTGAAAATCCAGAAGGGGCGCCTCGTGCTGCGAGGGGAAGGTTCACACGCGCAGGGGTCGGTCCTCTACTTTCCCAACCCGTTGATGACAGTCCATGGTCTGCAGGAGTTGCCGAATCCGAACGTGTTCTCCTGGGGAGAGGGATTCATTGAGGTCACGTCGTCAGCAAACGATCGCGTCCTGACCACAGTCGTCGAACCCGCCAAACGAGGAGACCGTGTGCTGAAAGTTGCATCCCCCGTGCAACTCAGACCAGGGATGATACTGGTCTTGCAGCTGCGAGACAATCCCAGTGCCTCGCTTCGGCGGCATGTCTTTCACGAGCAGTTTGACCCCCGAACGGTACCTGGCGATTGTAGTGGAGCGGGACTCGAGTGGCCGGTCCGGATCGATACAGTACAAGGGGACCTCATTACCCTGTATCAACCGCTGCGATTGGATGTTCGTCTGGAGTGGAAACCGACCCTCTCCCATATGGCCACGATCGAAGAAGTCGGTATCGAGCACCTGCGGATCGAATTCCCCGCCATGAGGTACGGCGGGCACCACCGCGAGCCAGGCAACAATGCGATCCATTTTCGGAAGAACGTCGTCAATAGCTGGGTCCGTGATGTGACGTTCCACAATGTGGATTCGGGGGTGTTTGTGACAGGCCGCAGCAAATGGAACACCGTGACGGACGTTCGTTTCACAGCGACCCGACCAGCTGGGCCGGATGGGAAATATGGGCATCACGGGCTGGTTGCCTCAGGCAGCTCGGACAATCTCTTTACCAACTTTACGTTCGAGACGGATGTGTACCATCCAATGACGGTCAGCCACCAAGCGAACGGCAATGTATTTTCAAACGGACGGGGTACGGTCCCGCTCGAACTGGATCATCACCGCTATTGGGTCTTTGAAAACCTGTTTACGAATATCGACACGCCCACGACCTATGGACACGCCGGAGACAAGTGCGCCGGCCCATTCTCAGCAGCTCGCTCTACCCTGTGGAACGTCAAAGGCCCGCTGGGGATCCCCCCCTCAGCTCCATCGCTCGCGCCCGACATCTATGTGCAGCCAAACGTGATCGGCAATCTCGATCCGGTCGTGGAGGAACGGCTCTCGGTGGACCATGAATGGTACGAACGTGTCCCAAACCTTTTCCCCAAGAACCTCCATGACGCGCAGCTTCATCTGCGACGCAAGGATCTCGGGCTGCGGCCACTCAGTGTCGGAGAGGCCAACCCGTAATGGTTCCAGACGGATGCCACGCCGTTTCTCGTCGTTCATCATGCCTCACGGACGGTACGTAGATCGAGGAGTCGATGACCTCGCAAGCCCAATGGACCTCTCGATGCAAACCTCGATGATTCAGGATGAATCACGGCTGCCTAGGGGTTGCACGCTTGAGCTCAAGTACATGTCAGAAACACGCATGCTGTGTGCAAATCCCCTAGACCGCAGAAGTTGCGAAGTTTGTCCAGGAAGGGGACCTAATCGACAAGCAGCTCTCCGCATCTAGCTAATCTGGTCGCCGTCGCCCGGTCCAAAATCCACGGTGCAACTCTCTCGAAAAATGTTCATACTTCCTCTGATCGAGTGGTCCTGTAGGGTCGGTTCACAAAGAAACGATTCAGAGATTTGGAAGGCTCGAATCCTTTCGTGGCGCGTGGCGGGCTCTTATCCCCGCTTCCTCGTGGACAAGTGGTCCGCCCACGCCTATCATATGTGCCCACTCTACCTCGGATAATAAACCAGGAGGCTAGCATGGCTGCCGGTGTCTCGGAATCAGCGCAAGAATCCATCATGGTCGGTCGAATGCGCATTCGGTATCTGATTGACGGCACCGCGACCGGCGGTATGGGCATCTTCGAATTGAGCGTGCCGCCGAATTCCAACGTCCCGCCGCCCCATAGCCACACACGCAACGAAGAGTGCGTCTATGTGTTGGAGGGGACGCTTCGGTACTCGGTGGACGGTATCGAGCGCGACTTGCGCCCCGGGGAATGGATGTTCACATCTCGTGGGGCTGTCCATCAATTCAGTAATCCACACGGGGAAACGGCCCGCGCGCTCATCGTTGTGACCCCCGACATCGGGGCACAGTACTTTCGGGACGTTGCGGCAGTCGTGAATGCGGGCGGCCCTCCCGACCGAGCGAAGCTTCTTGACGTGATGTCGAAATACGGCTTGGTCCCGGCCGCACCGGGGGCCGCTGCCCCGCAAGGCGCTTCACCGCACGCATAAGAAAAGATGTCAGCAACCATTTCGCCGCGCATGGCGGAGCGGATTTCCTATTTTGCTGGGTTCAAAAAGCAATGATGTGATCCGCGTCCAAACCGCCGTTTGATGAATGATTTACTCGCGTCTACCTTTGTCTGGAAAGACGTGCTCGCGATTTAGGATGGTCCAACGATGAGGACAGTGACCGTAACGACGCCAGACGGGGTAAACGTCGCTGTGCAGGAGTGGGGCAATCGTGACGGCCCGGATATTCTATTCATCCATGGGTTCTCGCAGAGCCATCTCTCGTGGACGAAACAGGTGTCGAGCGATCTCGCTCAAACCTTTCATATGGTCACCTACGACCTCCGGGGACATGGCCAATCGGACAAGCCGCTCGATGCGGTGTTCTATACTGAATCGGATCGATGGGCGGATGAAGTTAGGACGGTCATGGAAGCCACAGGCCTGCGCAGGCCCGTACTGGTCGGCTGGTCCTACGGTGGTCGGATAGTGACCGATTACCTCATGAAATATGGTGATGGCGGCATTGCGGGGGTTGAGTATGTCTCCGCTATGACGAATCGCGAGCTCAATGCAGACTCGCCAGCGTTGAAGGTCATGGCCGGGATGGCATCTGAGAGCCTCACTACGAACCTGGAGAGTACGCGGGCGTTATTACGGCTCTGCTTTAACCGTCCTCCCACGCAAGACGAGTTTGAGACCATGGTTGGATTCAATATGATGACTCCCGCAAAGGTCCGGGGATATATGAGAAGCCGGCCGACGCCTTATGAGGCAACCTTAAAACGGCTTCAGGTCCCAGTCCTCGTGACGCACGGAGAGGAGGACAAGGTCTGCCTTGCCGCCGTAGGCCGCTACACGCTGAAGACCGTGCCGGGCGCAAAGGGTTCCTTTTACCCGGGTATCGGGCACTCGCCGTCTTGGGAAGATCCCGAACGCTTCAATGAGGAGCTTACCGAGTTCGTGAAGTTAGCGAATTCAAGGTAGCGTCCGGTTTACGCGTTCCTGGATTCGTCCCCATCTCTTCTCTAGGAGGTCTCTCCAAAGAAAGTTCTAATATCGTCCAAGAAGGGGAGCGAAAGCCCGCCCTGCGTGTCCCGCTCAAACTCACTGATCACCTAGTATTGGGGCACACAAATTTCCACAGACTTTGAGCCACACTGTCAGGTTCAATGGTGATTCCCCGATCTTTGACAGGATCAGAGTAGGTATACAGCACCTTCCCGCTTCCCATATTGCCAGCGAAGGCTGTCACCGCAAGCAGGCGAATCTGCTCCTCCGTGCAGTCGATTTCACGCCGTG
>JAWOMO010000131.1:0-3563 GCA_033852435.1 Nitrospira sp. | reverse complement strand
GACCCCCACTCGGAATTGCAGATCGGTATGGGCGACAAAGGGCTCCGCGACAGCGGGGCCTGCGCAGGCGATCGTCGTCACCAGCATACCTCCGGCAATTGTCTTTACGAGTCGTCGCATCAGTCGGGAGGACCTATCCTGCTTACATCGGGCGAGGTGGTACGGTGGGAATTGGCTCCGATCGAAGGCTGCGAAGGGAGGACATCATAGGAGGGAGAATACCCGAAAGAACAAATCACCGACAAGATCAAGAAGGCGGAGGTCGCTGCGGCCAATGCCGAGACCATCCTTTTTCCTTCTGGAGTGTGATAAAATTTAACACAAAATGTACCTTATTACCTCCGATTGTTGGGCGGTGGGTCACCCCGTGATTGGGCTCGAAGGATAGTCGACCCCCTGCAGGAGAGGGTAGGGATCGAGGAACTTGCATGAGACGACACATGATAGGGGCAGCCGTGCTCGCGGTGTGGAGTTTCTCCAGTCTGGCTTGTGGCGGACCAGACACTCCCAGTACCCTGCCAGAGAAACCGCAGCCGAGCTCACGTGCCCCTGAGCCACCCTCGCCGATTGACACCGTGCTCATCACCGCGACTCCCGCCAGTTCGACACTCACTCGCCCGGCGCACCTGACCTACGCGGACGATGAGTTCTCCACCATCACGTCCCCCCTCCAAGGACGCGTGCTAGAGGTGCGAGCGCGGTTGGGGGAATCGGTCAAGGCTGGCCAGATCTTGATGGTGATCGAGAGCCCGGAGATTGCCACGGCCTATAGCGATTACGTGAAAGAGATTTCCGAGCTGAGCCTGGCGGAACGGAACTACGAGTTGGCCAGCGACTTGTATAAGCTGCAAGCCATCCCGCTCAAGGAGTTTAAACAGGCCGAGAATGACGTGCGCCGGGAGCGCGCCGAGTATGCCCAAGCCAAGGATAAGCTGATATATCTGGGAGTCCTGGCGACCGAGTTAGAGAAACCGTTACCCAAACAGCACATCATGTCACGCTTCGAACTGAAAAGTCCGTTGACCGGCACGGTGGTGGAGCGCAATGTGACCCCGGGACAATCAGTTGGGCCAGGCGCCGACTCGCCACTCCTCACCGTGGCCAACCTCAACAGGTTGCAGGCCATGGTCGAGGTCTATGAACGAGATGTGCCCCTGATGCGAGTGGGGCAAGTGGCTCACCTGACGGTCGAGGCCTATCCGGGCGTCGATTTTCCCGTGACCACTCACTTCATCGGAGAGGTCGTCGATGTGACGACCAGAACGATCCAGGTTCGGGCCGTGGTCGACAATACCGACCGACGGCTGAAACCGCAGATGTACGGCCGAGTCACGATCCCCATTGAAGGCACCGCGCAGGTCATCCTGATCCCTCGGCAGGCACTGCTCCAAACCGGCGACCGCACCCTGGTGTATGTCGAAAATGAACCGGGGCATTTTCAACCACGCGTCATCACGGTACAAGAGCAGCCTGGTGACCAATGGCGTGTGCTCAATGGGCTGGTCGTGGGAGAACGGATTGCGTCGCACGCACTCACCACCCTCCCGCCGGGGTAGCCCTCCAAGACGTTTTTCACCACCAGTGCGGCAGGTGCTCACGTTGGGATGAGCTGGCGTGGAGCACATTCCGCATGTGAGAAGACGCTATCGCTGGGCGAACTCCGGCTGCCCGCTTACTCCGGAAGCGAGAAACGCTTGCGTGGTCAAGCTATCGCCTAAGGATTCCATGATCTCAGCCAGGTTGAGCTGCAGTTGCACCTCCTTCTTACCCCGGACTGGCTCTGGGAGTTGTTTCAGTGCCCCCCAAGCGTAGGCTGACTCCTCCATGGCTTGCCAGATCGGATAGCCGTGAATTGTTTCGAAGGCGCGGGCTTCCACCCGGACGGGGCGCATGGCCACGCCAAAGAGATAGCCACCCCCAAACCAGAGGGGCGTACTCGTGAGGAGTTCGTAGCCCACATTCCCCAGGATGATCCCGGGATTCCACGCCGTCGCCACGCCAATAGCGGCGGTCTCCCAGGACATATCGGCAAACAGGCCTGCCGCCATCCACTGCCAGCGGATTTGTCCATAATCCAAAATACTCCCGGCGACAACGAGGTCGGCTCCCAGGCGACGGCGGAACTCCGCAAGCTGCTCGGCGTTCGGCAGGACCCCGGGCTTGATCTGCAACTCCTCAGCCAGGGCATCGGTCTGCTCTGGCGGGACAAACCAAAACCCCTGGCCTGTGGCGAGTCTGCTCAGAAGGAGCCAGCGGGCCTCCTGTTGAACCTCCCGTAATGCCTCAGCCAGCTGTGTCGATTCGTCTTCGGGCGATAAGGTCCCGTCTACCGTTTTCACCAAAGAGAGCTTGGTGATTTCCTGATCGAAGCCAAAGGGCAGGATCGCCACAAAGGGGCGTTCATTCAGATGCTCCACCTTGGATTGAGCGACGGGCTCGAAGGCGACACAGCCCATCAGCACGGTGCCACACATCCAGCAGGCTACGGAAACCAGGCGACAACCGATCGCAAAGAAGCTCATGGAGGCCTCCCATCACGGTCGAACGAGTCAGCGAAGATTCCGCCCGCGTCTGACCGTTCGTGGAGGTCAGCGCGTCCGTCCCACTCAACGACTCAATGGGAGACCGATCAAATTCGATAGACGGACAGCTGTTGGTAGAGAGGCAGGGAAGGGGGATCGTGCCGCGTCAGCCGCTCGAGCTGATGGAGGGTGGTGAAGGAGATAGAAGTTGTCGGTTCGGCAACCGCAATGATGACCGAGGCATCGCGTGGCGCGCTGAGAGGCGGCAAGGCCGACTTTAGCCCAGACGCCAGTTGCGACAGCGCCTCTTCGTCGAGGTCCTGGCGCTCCTGATCTTCCGCGGCGGTTTCTGGGACGACCTGTAGTTGCTCAGCCAGTTCCAGGCAACCGAAGAACATCCACAGCAAAAGGAGGCACCGGAGGGCGACACCAAAGACGGGCGTGCGTCGATCCATGAGCATGTAAGAAGCGTAGTCGAAGGACCGGGATCAGTCAAACCGGGGCCAACTCAAAAACCGTGCCCCCGACTCGTGCGCAAACCCATCGTGGTACGCGGCCTTAGGCGCGGCTAGGGCCTGTCGAAGAGCGACTGGTTTTGGTACTCAACCACGGAACGCCCATGAGTCCCTAAGTGCAACTAATAGCTCTGGTCTGTCATCCTTTCATAGGCTTCCGGGTTTTTTGTGGGAGACTGACGGCCACACCAGAACCGCGGCAACTCAAGGCTACTGGCTGACGCCTCTGCTGTCCACTGTCAGTTGCCTTTCTTCTTAAATTCACCGTAGAGCGGGACCTCGAGCGTGCCATCGTTGTTGATATCGATCGGCATCTGGTTCTCTGGATGCCCCGACTCTCGCAGGATGATCTTATCGCCGGAGGTCCAGCACTCCAAAGTGTCCTCGCCGCCGATTCCGGCGTTCATCGTGGCTTTACCCGACCGGAAAATAATCGTCGCGGATCCGAGGCCTGCGGTCGCGTAACGGCCTTCGATTTTTCCCGCGCAGCTCGTCATGCCGGGCTTCGGCGGCCCACTCGCATTGG
>JAWOMO010000103.1:0-2830 GCA_033852435.1 Nitrospira sp. | reverse complement strand
TGGCACCCACGCCCACAATACCCTGAGCGCCGATAATACAGATGTTCAGGTCTTCTACCCCTTTCACCCGCTTCATGGTGTTACCCTGCGGATTCTTCGCAGACCGAAGCGAGGAGATGGGGCGGTCTGTGTCATGGATCCAGCCGGGAGGCGACTGAAGATTCCCATCTGGATGCTGTTGCCGGAGTGCGCCGAGATCACGATCTCGCAACGACCGCACCTCGGTAAGCAAGCCCTCCTATCTCTCGCTTCATTGATCGCCTCACAACTCGACTCACCCTGTCCACGATAACCTTCGGCAGCCGCGCGTTAGCGGAAGCGAGGGAGGTCGCCGTGGAGCAACTTCAACTTTTAGATTTGATGATCTCAAGGGAATGCGGCGCCGTGCCAATGGACGCAGCGACACGCGCCGATCTGATCGATCTCATGGCGCGCGTTATAGCAGCGGT
The DNA here is from genome assembly GCA_033852435.1 of Nitrospira sp. Lineage (GTDB taxonomy): Bacteria > Nitrospirota > Nitrospiria > Nitrospirales > Nitrospiraceae > Nitrospira_C. The sequence goes on along the minus strand of JAWOMO010000103.1, from coordinate 2,381 downwards.
GTTTCACGAGGAGGGGAGAAGAGGAAATGACCGAGCTCTTGCACAATCCCAAAATCAAACCGGAGCATCTGGCTCGCAGGGCGATCGTCTACCTTCGGCAATCCAGCGAAAAGCAAGTACGACAGAATACGGAAAGTCAACTCCTCCAGTATGCGATGGCCGAACGAGTGCGTGCGCTGGGCTGGCAGCAGGTCGAGATCATCAATAATGACCTGGGATCGAGCGCGGGCCTTGCCGCCGCACAGCGGGAAGGCTTTGAGCGCGTCCTCAGCTCGGTAGCACTGGGAGAGGTCGGAGTCGTCGGCAGCCGAGAGGTATCACGGCTATCGCGAACGGACAAAGATTGGTGTCGGCTGTTGGAGGTATGCCAGATCTTTGGAACGCTAATCGCTGACGAGCAACAGGTCTACGATTTGAATAATCTCGACGACCAGTTGGTGTTGGGCATCAAAGGGACACTCAGCGTCGTCGAGCTCAAGGTTATACGCCAACGAATGCTGGCAGGGCAGGAAGCCAAAGCGCGCCGCGGCGAACTGTTCAAAAGGCTTCCGATTGGGTATGCCCGCGACCCCGTGGGTAAGATCATGTTTCATCCCGACCGACGGGTCTGCGAAGCGATACAGCTTGTGTTCGCCAAGTTTCGCGAACTGTGGAGTGTGCGTCAGACATTCCAATGGTTCCGTGATCACGACCTGGAGCTACCGGTCAATCCGATACAGGGAACGCGCCTGATCTGGAAGATTCCTTCGCAGAGCCTCGTCCGCGACATTTTACGCAATCCCTTCTACGCCGGCGCCTATGTTTGGGGACGGCGTCCAGTAACGACCTTGCTGGTAGGAGGCCGGCTCGAGAAACGTCAGAGCGCGATGCGCCCCGCCGAAGAGTGCCGCGTCTTCATCCGCGATCATCATGTAGGTTATATCGACTGGGCAACCTACGAAGAGAATCAGCGAATGATACGGCGCAATTCAGTGAACTGGGAGGGGGACGAATCGATGGCGGCGATTCGCGCTGGCCAGGGTCTTCTGGTCGGACTCCTGCGCTGCGGACATTGTGGACGCAAGCTGCATGTACGGTATTGGGGCGGCCGTGGCACCCATGCGCGCTACCTTTGCAAGGGCGACTACGATGATGGCGGGCAGTATTGCATCGGCTTCGGCGGCAGCTCGGTAGACCGGTGCGTAGGACAAGAACTATTAAAGGCGATCGCGCCATTGGGGGTGGAAGCCAGTCTGCGAGCTCTCGAAGAACTGAGTGCCGGCGGCACCGCTCAACGTGCCGCCCTGTCCCGCAAGCTCGAGCAACTTGTGTATGAGGCGAGGAAGGCCTTCGAACAGTACGACGCGGTGGATGCCCGGAATCGACTTGCAGCCAGCGAGTTGGAACGGCGGTGGAACGGAAAGCTGGAAGAGATCGAGGCAGTCAAGCAGCGGCTTTCCAGTCTCGAAACCGAGCGCTACTCGTTATCGCCTGAAGAGGAAATCAGAATACGTTCGATGGGCGATCACTTTGCTGGAGTCTGGCAGAGCAACCACTGTCCCCCGACACTTAAGAAGATGATCTTCCGCACCGCCATCGAAGAGATCATCGTGCGCACTGACCAGGATAAAAAACACCTTGAGTTGGTGATTCACTGGAAGGGAGGTGCGCATACGCAGCTCGCGATGGAACGACCACGTTCCGTAACGGAAACGGCCACGCCCATGGAGGCGCTGGAGATCATTCGTTGCATGGCTGTTCGATACGGCGACGACCAGATTGCCTCTGTGTTGAACCGACGCGGCTATTCCACGGGCAAAGGGAAGCGGTGGAATCAGACCCGTGTAGCGACAGCCCGGCGTAACCATTCGATTGCCGGTCAAAAACGAACTCTGCACGATCCGGAGAGAGTGAGTTTGAGCGAAGCTGCGCGAATATGCGGCGTCAGTCACCACACCATCCAAAGGCTGGTTGAAGCCGGCCTGTTGAAGCGCGAACAAGTAACTCCTCTTGCACCTTGGGAAGTCAGCCGCCGTGATTTGGATGCTGAATCCATCCGCAGCGTTATTGAGCGCCTCCACCGCACCGGCAAGCTAGTTCTGCAGGGGGGTTGCGCGGAAGACCAGCTTGCGTTGTTCACTGAAAATCAAGGAGATGATAATGCCCGGCATCTTGAGTGAGGGTTCTGGGTGAGCGCCGAGCCCCAGGTGTGGAGGACGGAGAGGATGCCGATGTGGGCGCCCAGATGCTTGGGATCGGCCGCGATGGCGATCACGGTCTCGGCCGAGGTCTTGAACAGGATGTCGTAGATCACGGCCTTGTTCTGGTAGGCAATGTCGGCAATTTTGGTCGGCAGTGAGAACACGACATGGAAGTAAGGCACCGGCAATAGCTCGGCCTCG
>JAWOMO010000111.1:0-5996 GCA_033852435.1 Nitrospira sp. | reverse complement strand
AATCACATCTGGCGGATGGTTTGTGAGTAGACAATCTCTACATGTCGTGTTAGCCAATTATCGGTTTGCGATCACCATGCCAACTGTCCGCGAGCTCTTATGGCAAGATCCTATGTGGACGCAGAGTGGCCCTTCCTATGATCTTGTCCCTGGCGACCATCAGGAAGTTGTCCGAGAGGAAGGCTCACCTCACCTCTCCCCTCACTCTCCGTCCAATACAAAGAGCTGCTGGTGGCAGAGTCGATGCCCTCCCCGGCTGTGAAAAACAGTCCTTCCTCAGGGCAGTTGTCCCCAGAGCTGAGCCAAACACCGCCCCCGAACCTGTCCATTGAGGAACGGCTGCAAAGATTGAAGCGATTGAGGGATCAAGGTTTGATCACGGACGAAGAATACGGCGCCAAGAGGAGAGAATTGCTCGATCGTTTGTAGAGCGTTCGAAGCATTGGCGGCCTAGACTCTTTCACATTTTGGAAGGACCCGCTCGAACCTCATCCTCTTAGCCTCGTGGATGAATGGCTTTCCCGCTTCTTGCAACCGGGGATCTGCATCGGTTCCAGCACATGGACCTGGCAATCCGGTTTGCAGTGGGATAAGCAAGCGACGGGACACGGGAATTGGCCCTGATGATGCCATCCGTTGGACTCCCGTTACCTTCGCATCCCGCAACGATAGGGGAACATCTGTTCACAATTCGCGATGCTGGCTGTCGCGCTGAAACCGCTCCGGACTCAAGGGCTCGTCTGACCCAAGAGAGGGCGTCCTCATTATGATTTTTTCAACCTGACCACGATTGCTCCCATCATGTCGCCTTTCTTGAAATCCTTCTTCACGCTGTTCGGATGATGATTGTGACAATCCGCACAGCTCCGCTCGATGGCAAAATCGGCGGCAAGCCCCTTAAAATCTTTCCCGTCTGCGAATGTCACAATTTTACGCGTCGGATCTGCCATGAGTTCCTTCAAGGCGTTCACCTCTTTCTCGGTCTTCGGAAAGTTCGAACTATACAACGGTGTCAAGGACACCAGCCCGACTTCGACATCTTTCTCAAGGCTTTTCATTTCTTGTCCCGCCATCTTCACGAACTGAAACGGGAGCATAATGGCGTGGTCGTCCTTCATCCAATCTTCTTTAGGTAGAATCCCGTCCTTGCTCATCCGTTCCGTGACCTGCTCGACGTAGACCGTCCGGAATGCGTGGACCGTCGCAAGAAGATACCGCACCACAAGTTCTTTGGAGATCTCGGCCACTCCAGGTAAGGGAGCCATCAACAAGACTAATCCAACAGCGCCCGCCAACATACTCGCCCGTTGCTTCCTGTCCTCACCCATTCTTGCCTCCTCTCCCTATCTGTTGGAGTCACTTATCGTCTTCGAACAAGATCGTGCGTTCAGTAGCTTTACGAAGCCGCTGCAAAGACAATCGCAGTCCCTGGGGTTGGCCTATTGATAGCTCATCCATCCCAGCGCACTGGCTGCTCTCTACCCTATCACGTTGCAATGTGCGTTATTGACCTGTCCTCTGATTCGGCTCGTACCTATATAGATACAGTGCCGGAGTGGTCGGTTCGCACAGTGCGCCGCGTGCGAGATCGCTCAAACTGGCTGCGTCAGCGGAGAAAATCTCGCACTTTTTGCTTTGTTATCAATGGCACATACCTTGCTGGCACATACCTTGCTGGATAGACAAAGGATTCACAGCTCGATATTTTTGACACAACGGGAGAGGACTGTACCATGCTGGCTTTGTTGAACAAATGCGGGGACCGGGAATTATTTTGGATCATGCTGGCACTGATCGGGCTGTTCGTCATCGGCCTAAATACCCTGGCAGAAGCCGCCCCGGTCGGCCCGAGCGACTGGGAGTTGGCTACGGTCGTAGCAGGGAGAGATACTGCTCCAGAAGTCGAGCGGAAGCTCGGTCTGTCTTCCTGCCTGGTTCCGAATTCGACCGGCGATACCATATCCTATCTGTACAATGTCCCGGGAACGAAAGGTCCGAACTACCTCCGCCTTGACGTCAACGGTCGCGTGGACGCGATTACCGTGTCACAGGATCCTCCCATCGTGGGTGTCTGTTATGCCCCGATGCGCGTATCCCTGCCACTCAGAACCGCCAAGGGAATCGAGCTTGGCGCCACAATTGAGGAGGTCGTCAAGCTCTACGGTGAACCGACTGAGCGCTTTGCCGTTGGCCCAATGTCCCGATATCGCTATGTCGCCATGTACGACAGATCCTACGAATGGGATCTCGTCTTCCGGAACGGGCGTCTTGTGGAATGGACAGTCTCAACTGAGGATTAGCCGCTAGTAGTCCTGCCGGTAACGATATCGAAGCAGCACAGCTTCAGCTCGCCGTTGAGCCGGAGCCATGACGGGGAGATCTGAGTAATTGCGGACAACATCGGATGCGATGCTTTCCCCCACCGCAATACTTCCATGTTTGATGTACTCGTCAGCCACGTCCATCAACGTATCGGTTCTTCGTTCCAGCGAAGGCACAAACTCAGGGGGCAGTGGCCGACGTGTCTCCTGATACGTCCGATAGAGAGCAAACCCATGATCCAGATATTCGCGCGCAGCACCTTCATAGCCTTTCAACACGTCTAAGGATCCTACCTGTTTATACGACTCCTTAGCCGCCAACATTTTCCCTTTCAATGCTTCTTCCTCTCGTTCCCACACGGTAAAACCTTCCGGGGTCAGTAGCGCCTCCGTCACAATTCCATTATGATGACCACCCGCACAGGCCTGGAGCATCAACCCCATGACGGCACATACCATCCTGCCAACCAGTGATGACCTCATCATACAATCTTCGGTCCTCTCGGTCTCCAAAAGAGGGAAAGGTCTCTCGACAATGAATCCTCTAGCACAATTTGCTCGATCTTGTCATCACGAACGCCTTATCCGAATGTCGAGAGCGCTCCTGTTAGCAGGCTCTCTCTGGATGAGTGTGAGCTCTCCAGTTCTGGCCGTCGAGCCGTCTTTCGGATTTTACGACGACGTTCCCCCTATTGATCAAAGTGAAATGGACGCGATGGCGGAACGTACCCGTGAAGCTCGAAAACGACTGAAGCATTCGGAATACTCGACTGCCACACAGGCCGAGGCAATCACAAAAACCTCCCCGCTGCCGCCGGCCACAAAAGACGGGCGAGATGACGTGCCGGGGGTCGATCTGGAAGAGGTTGATGAACTCCGTAAAGCGTTCCAAGAGATGCAAGCGCAAGCCACAACAGAAGGCGCTCCAGCCTCGGAGAAATCCGGACCTCAGGAAGGCCCCTCCCCTCCTCCCTCACAACCGGGGCCAAAGAAGCAACTGGATGACGAGATTAAGTCGTTAACAGATCGAGTCAATGCGCTGGAACGCGTGTTGGTCGGCACCGAAGAGCGTCCGGGGCTTGCAGGCCTGATCGGAGGCTGGACACGGCACAATGGATTCTTCTTGATGTCGAGTAACGGCGATTTTTTCCTTCGGCTTCCCGTGCTCATGCAGATGGACTACCGGAGTTTTCCTGGCGGACAAAACGGCGCTGATCCTGGCGTGCAGCCGAACACCTTCGTCCTCCAACGAATCCGCCCAATGGCGCACGTACGAGTCTGGCGATACTTCCACGCCCTTATCACCCCGGACTTTGGCGACGGCGTCACCAGGCAGAACCCATCGCAAAACCAGAGCGTGGTCCAGATCCCAGACGGGTTTGGCGAATGGGATTATTTCTCCGCCTTTCGAGTTCGCGTCGGGAAGTTCAAGAGCCCGATCGGACTGGAAATGCTGCAAGGCATCCAGAATCTGAGCTTTATGGAACGTTCATTGACACGAAATCTGCTTCCCAATCGCGACATCGGAGCGATGATCTGGGGAACGTTCTGGCGCGGCACATTGGAATATCAAGTTGGCGTCTTCAATGGGGCACCGAACGCAAATTTTTATCAGGACACCAACGCTTCGAGTTCGAGCAAGACGATGGAGGCGCGGGTCTTTTCCCGTCCTTTCGTGGATCACTCATTGGAATGGCTCAGGGGATTTGGCGTCGGAGTCGGGATGAGTACGGGGGCCGTGGACAACATCAGCGGACAGGAGAACATGCAGACCGAGACGCTGAGTTATACGTTTTTCAGTTACAAATCACAAGTTCAGGGCGACGGAAACCGGTTCCGACTTGCTCCGCAAGCCGCGTGGTACTACAAGCGGCTCGGCCTACTCGGCGAGTATGTCAGCAGTACCCAGCATCTCAAGAACGGCAACGGGCCGGATAGGCGGACCACGAATAATGCGTGGATGGCCCAAATGTCTTTTCTCTTAACGGACGACACCGCGACCTACGGCCACATCGAACCCCGCCAACCGTTCAACTGGTCAAAAAAGCAATGGGGAGCCTGGGAGGTCGCCGCTCGCTATTCGCAAATCAACCTGGATCAAGACAATTACGCGTTTAACCTGGCAGATCCCACGGTCAGCGTATTGCGGGCCAAAAGCTCGACTGTTGGGCTCAACTGGTACCTCAATAGCAACGTCCGGATGACCGCAAATTTTGTCCACACCGACTTTACTGGCGCGACCCCGGCCTATCGTGCAGCGGATCACGAAAACGGCCTGATGTTTCGCGCCCAGTTGACGTTCTAAGCCGTGGCAACGATCTGGCTATTCCTGCTCGTCCTGGCCTGCGCGAACATTGCGTCGGCTGAGGATCCGCTTCCGTCCCAGGAGGCGGATACCGCTCAATCCCCGAAGACTTCTGCGGAGCCCGAAGTTGAATCGAGTCCCGCTCAGGGCCCACCGGATCCTACCAAGGCCCGCCAACGTCTTCGTGAGCTCGATCGACGGCTCAGCGTGCTGGAATCTCTGGCGGTAGGGCGAGGACACGGACGCGGCGTGATGGAACGAGGACTGGGATGGTCACCAGAACAACAGGAGCGCGGCTTCGCACTGTACTCGACGGACGGCAGCTATCGTCTTCACCTGAACGGAGGCGTCCAGACCGACTACCATACGTATCCGATGGGGCATGGCGCCCAGGATCCCGGGACGACAGAGGACGGATTTCAATTACGGCGACTCCGCCCGATTATGGATTTTCGTATCGGCCAATTCGTCCGTGGTCAAATCATGCCCGATTTCGCAAGCAGCTTCCAGCTGTTCAACGCTTTCATCGACGTGGAGCCTTCGGACTTGGCACGGTTCCGCATCGGTCTCTTCAAACCGGTGATGAACATTGAAAACCAGCAGGGTGAATTTGACCTCGTGTTTGCCGAGCGTTCCCTGGTACAAAACTTTGCGCTTCGACGGGACTTCGGCGTTCAGATGACCGGCCGCATCCTCGAGCAATCAGTCCGCTACGATCTCGGCGTGTTCAACAGTAATAACGGTGCCATCGGCAACAACAGTCGCCCCAATGTTTCCGCCGATAGCAACAAGCTGGGGATGGCGCGGCTCATGTATACGCCCTTTGTGCGCATGGGGCCCCAGGCTCTCAGAAAGTTAGATGTAGGCGTCGCCGCGTTTTATGGAAATTGTAGTCAATCAGCCTGCCAACAGTCGATGCAGACCATGGGGTTTGAACGGACAATTTTTGCATATAACAATTCGGTGACCGGTAACGGCGCTGAGACAAAAATCCTTCCTCAAATGTCCTGGTTCTGGAACAGAGTTGGAGTGATGTCGACATTCATCCACTCATGGGAACCCAAGATCGATCACGCTTCAGGCAGATCGGGCACGCTACAGCATCAAGCCTGGATGGTACAAGGCGAATTCGCACTGACGGATGATGAGCCGGCGTTCAACCGTGTGACACCCCATCACCCATTTGACGGGAAATGGGACTCCTTCACGCATGGGAATTGGGGGGCGTGGACGATTGCCGCCCGATACTCCGAACAATCACTCGACCCAAATACCTTTGGACTCAATCTCGGAGACGCCACCATTTATGCCCGCACAGCTAAAGGCTACAGTCTGGCGCTGAACTGGTATGCCAGCCGCGAGATCCGATT
>JAWOMO010000066.1:0-69997 GCA_033852435.1 Nitrospira sp. | reverse complement strand
ATGTGGTCGCGGCTCATCACGGCAGCCTGTCGCGGCAGATCCGTCTTTCGGCCGAAGAACGATTGAAATCCGGCAAGACGCGCGTGGTCGTTGCGACCGCGTCGCTCGAATTGGGCATCGATATCGGAACGGTCGATCTCGTCTGCCAAATCGGCTCGCCCCGATCCATTGCCACCGGTCTTCAGCGTATTGGCCGTGCCGGCCATTGGATCAACGCCATTCCCAAAGGGCGGCTCTTCGCCACGACACGCGATGAGCTGCTCGAATGTGCCGCGCTGGTCCGGGCGATGAAGGGCGGCCAGTTGGATCACATCATGGTGCCTCCGGAGCCGTTGGACATTCTGGCGCAGCAGATCGTGGCTGCAGCGGCGACGCAGGCCTGGACGGAACAGGACCTCTTTACACTCGTCCGGCGGGCCTTTCCCTATCGAGGCTTGGACCGGGCCACATTCGATACCATCGTGCAGATGTTGGCCGACGGGATTGCGACGAATCGGGGACGAGGCCTGGCCTATCTCTATCACGACCGGATCAATCATCGACTCAAGGGACGACGAGGGGCGAGATTGGCGGCGATTACGTCAGGCGGGGCGATTCCTGACACGGCCAACTACGTTGTTGTGGCGGAGCCGGACGGCACCGTCGTAGGATCGGTCGATGAGGATTTCGCAGTCGAAAGTCTCGCGGGCGACATCATGCTGTTGGGCAATACATCGTGGCGGATCAAAGGCGTGGGGATGGGGAAGGTGCGGGTGGAAGATGCCCATGGAGCCCCGCCCAATATTCCATTCTGGCGAGGCGAAGCTCCATCCCGGACGGCGGAACTCTCCGCTGAAGTCGCTAGACTCCGGAGCGATCTCGATCATCTTCTTCAGGAAAACCCCTCACCCCTGACCCCTTACGCCTCACCTGTTCGCTGGCTTTGCCAGGAATGCGGCCTTGACCAGCGAGGAGCCCAACAAGCAGTCGAGTATGTGCTAGCGGGTAGAGCGACTCTGGGCACAGTGCCGACACAAGAGACCATCGTGGCGGAGCGCTTTTTCGACGAGAGCGGCGGGATGCAACTGGTGATCCATGCGCCCTTCGGGGGGCGCATCAATCGAGCCTGGGGGCTGGCTCTCCGCAAGTGCTTCTGCGTGACGTTCGACTTCGAACTGCAGGCGGCGGCGACGGATAACGGACTCGTCATCTCACTCGGGGAAAAACATAGCTTCCCGCTGGAATCGGTGTTCGGCTATCTCCATTCGAACTCTGTGCGCGAGGTGCTCATTCAGGCGGTGCTGCTGGCGCCGATGTTTGCGACGCGCTGGCGGTGGAATGCCTCGCGCTCGCTGGCGCTGCTCCGATTTTCCAACGGCAAAAAGGTTCCGCCGCAGATCCAGCGGATGAAGGCCGAAGACCTGCTGGCCGCGGTGTTTCCGGACGCGATTGCCTGCCAGGAAAATCTGACCGGTGCGCGTGCCGCACGACAAATCCCGGATCATCCCCTGGTGCAGGAGACCCTGCGGGATTGTTTGACGGAAGCGATGGATATCGACGGGCTGATCGATGTCCTTCGGCGGATTGAGGAGGGGACCATCACCTGTGTGGCGATCGATACGCCAGCGCCGTCTGTCTTCTCGCACGAAATCCTGAATGCCAATCCCTACGCCTTCCTCGACGATGCCCCGCTCGAAGAACGAAGGGCGAGAGCCGTGGAGCTACGCAGGACATTGCCGGCTGACATAGCGGATGGAATCGGTGCGCTCGATCCGGAGGCGATTGAAGAAGTTGCGCGTGAGTCCTGGCCGGTCGTCCGCGATGCCGATGAACTGCATGACGCGCTGCTGACGCTTGTGTGGGTTCCGTGTCATACAGTATCCGGCTGGCAGCAATTCATGCCGGAATTGATGCACTCTGGTCGGGCTGCTGAATTGACGGTGAACGGTGATGCGCAAGCAACAAGAGGGTGGGTCGCCACGGAGAATCGGGATGGTGTCCAGAAGGCAATGACCGATGGCGATGAGAAGGTGCTCGATGCCATCGTGCAGGGCTGGATGGAGAGCATTGGCCCAACCACGACAAGCGAACTGGCTGAGCGTCTTCACCTATTGAGTGATGCAGTGAATGCCTCGATGGTTCGGCTCGAAACTCAAGGCCAAGTGCTTCGCGGCCAATTCCGCGAGCGCCGCGGTGAGACGTCAGGCGTCAGGCGTGAGGCGGACGGAATATCGCCTTCCCCCTTCCCCCTTACCCCTTACGGTGTGGAGTGGTGCCATCGTCGTGTTCTCGCGCGCATCCATCGTCTGACGATCGGCAAGCTCCGCAAAGAAATCGAGCCGGTAACGGCCGCCGAGTTCATGCGTTTTCTCTTACAATGGCAGCATGTGGCTTCCGGTTCGCGCCAGCATGGAGAGTCAGGCCTGCTGGAGGTGATCAAACAACTGGCCGGGTTCGAAACGGCAGCATCGAGTTGGGATACACAGGTGTTGCGGGTCAGAATGGCGAAGTACGAACCGGAACTCTTGGATCGGCTCTGTTTGAGCGGGGCGGTGAGTTGGGGGCGGCTGTCTCTGCATCCGAGGCTGGCGCAATCCGATGGCCCGGAGCGGGCCAAGCGCATCATGCCGACCAGTGTCGCGCCGATCAGTGTGTTCCCGCGTGAAGACAGCGAGTGGCTGCTGGATGCGTTTCAGGATGGGACCGAGCAAGGTCCCGAACCTTTTGCCGCGTTGGGCGCAGTGGCACAGGACCTTCGTCGCGCGCTGCAGGAACGAGGAGCCTGTTTCTTCGCCGACCTGGTTCGAGCCACAGGGCATTTGGCGAGCGAGGTCGAAGAAGGGCTCTGGGAATTGGTGGCGGCCGGCTTGGTGACTGCCGATGGCTTCGACAATCTCCGTGCGCTCATGGATCCACATCGTCGTCGCGCGGAAGGGCGCGAGCGCACACGTCGTCCACGACATGCCGCCGGTCGCTGGTCAATCCTGCGCAACGCCAGCAGCCATCAGCCGTCAGCCGTCAGCTCCGGTGCCGTGACGCCGGTCTCCTTACGCCTCACGCCTTACGCCTCACGCTCGGTCGAGCCCGTTGCCCGCCAACTGTTGCGGCGGTACGGCGTCGTGTTCCGCGACTTGCTCGGGCGCGAAACGCTCGTGCAGTCCTGGCGCGATCTCTTGATAGCCTATCGACGAATGGAGTTGAAGGGCGAGGTCCGTGGAGGGCGCTTTGTGTCGGGGTTTGTCGGCGAGCAGTTTGCCCTCCCCGAGGCTGTGGAAGCGCTTCGCGCGATCAGGAAGGGCGGCGGTGGCACGAGCGGGCTTGAAGTCAAGCTGTCGGCCTGCGATCCGCTGAATCTTGCCGGTGTGATTCTACCAGGACCACGCATTCCAGCCGTACCGACGAACTTTCTCGTGTTCAAAGACGGTGTCGTCGCTCGTACTGGGCTGGGCCGCGAGATCGTCGAACAATCGGATTCGACAATTGCGTGGGCCCGCCGGCAGGAGTGAGCCGGCGGACCCATTGATGCGCGGTGGTTATCGGGACAGGGTGCGCAACTGCTCCAGGCGCGCCTCCTGATCTGCTGTTTTCAATTGAGCAAAGCGATCCTGGGCGGCAGCTTGAAATGCTGGCTGACCCTCCGGCGCCACGCCTAACAGAGTGCCCATGGACGTCAGATATTCGCCCTGTCCTCTGGCCAGGTCTTGTTCCAGGTTCGCTTCGTTATACGTCGCAAAGGCAATGGCCTTGTGTTCCGGATTCAACAGCCCGTCTTCATTCCACCAGATGCGCCCCGAGGTTGTCCCTGTGATATTCGATGTCGTGTCGGTTGTTTCATTGGTGGTGCCCTTCAGCGTGCAGCCGGCGGAGATCGTCAACAGCGCGGTCATGCCGGCAAACATCAAGCAGTAGGTGCGAAGCTGTTTCATGGTTAGCCTCCTTGCACTGAGTAGGGTTCATATCCTGCGTCCATTTTTTAACTATAACAGGAATCACACAGCTGTACTATCCCCGGACCGCGCAAAGGAGAAATAGCGGTGCAGGAGATGCCTCCCCTGCACCGCGGAGGCAGAACCTAGTTGCTCCATAATCTCTGGTACCACTTCTTCTCTTCGACAGGAGGCAACGAAGCAATATTCATGGACTTCCGGATCTCGCCGATGTTCCAACCGGTGAGCGTCGCCAGCGTTTGTGCTTCCCGCTCGTAACGCTCGCGCAATTGTTGACGATAAGCCGTTGCGGTGGGGCATTCATCGGTGCCGGTCCAAGGATGGCGTAAAATATAACGGGCCTGGAAGTTTCCCCGGTCCGACGTTTCCTGGAATATCAGGTCCTCGGGAAAATGGGCCGCATCGTATCGGACGTGGAGCCGGGTCAGGAACACATTCTGCGCCATAGGCATCACCTTGCCCATCCGTCCGTTCTGCTCTTGCCAGAACACACCCAGACTGCGAAGCTCTTCAGCGGAGAGGGGATTGGCCGCGCAGGGATCGCACCAGTTCATATCCCAGGCATATTCCAGAAACATACCGCGTTCATTTTCACGCTTCACTTGCTGCGTGAACAGATCGCGATAGAAGTCCCCGAACTTATCCTTCACATAGAGCGGAATCTCCTGTGCTTCCGGCAATCGGACGGTGCGATAGTTGGTCGTTTCGACGCGACCCTGCTTCGTTAGAAAATAAATAAACAGTTCCTGTGCGCCGTCGGCATTCACCGTGCCGAGGCGGATCGGCAGCATGAACTTCGGCGACTCGAAGGCGATCTGAAGTGGTCGTAAACGCGTAAAACCCAGCTTCGCCTGTTCAGCTAGATTCACTTTGGCGACGAAGAACTTCATGCCCTGTTTGAGATAACTGTGCAGGACAGAGGATGCGCCGTTTGGGATGCGGTAGCCGTTCTCGCTCAGCCAGGTTTCAAGGCCGGCACTCTCCTTGGCAGATAGGATCAGAATATCGTATTCGCCGACAGTATATTGCGCCTCGACCGTCACACCCAGCGCACGGTCGCGCTCGCGGGCTGCCGCCGATGCCGGCGCCATGTTCTTCATGGCGTCCAACTTCCGTTCCATCAACTCGTACCTGATGCAGGGATTCTCGTCGAAGTACTCGACGAGTCGCGGCGCCGAGTAATCGGCCAGGTGTTTGAGTACTGCCGGATTACCGATGTGGATCTGTTCTTTCTCCAAGAGGGTCGGCACCGGTACCACCATCGCGAACTCTTTCACCTCGCCCTTAAAATCGTTCGCCATCGTGATGACGGTCTTGTTGTCGTGTCGGGCAATAGCCACCTCGGACGCCTTGTTGAAGAGCTTCGTATCCGCCTTGCCGACGTAGAATCCGCAAAAGGCCGAAGCGTCACTGCTCCAGATAAACAGGCCGATGAACAACGTCAGTGCAGGAAGCAATAGGCGTTTCATGAAAACCTCCTTGGTTGGTGAACGGACAGTGAGAGGGGAGCGAGCACAGGGTTGATGACAGTTGAAGGAGATTGGCCAGTTGATGGCATAGCCCAGTCATAGCGTGAGCCGGGGAGCAGGCGATCGAGCAACGGCACCAGCGGTGCGCAGGCAACCAAGCCTAAGAGCGGGCCATTAGGACGGAACAGGACGAACTGGACGGAGAGCGCAGCCACTGCAACCAGGAATGCGAAGAAGACGCGACCGGCCCGCGAGTCCGGTGTGGTTTTCGGATCCGAAATCATGAAGAAGGAAAAGATGAGGAGCGTGCCGCTTTCGATTTGATGCAGCGGGATCGTCAGCGGATCACGGAGCCACAGGGCCCTGGCGATCAGGAGGCCGACATAGAAGGAGAGGAAGGCGATGGTGACATCCGCCCGAGCCGCTCGTGTGACGACAAGGCTACCCAGACAGGCGATCAGAAATCCGAACCAGGCGACCTGGCCCCATTGCCCTGGCGAGATCCAGCCGAGGCCGCCGGCTAGTACGACGACCAACGCGAGATTGGTGGGATTAAAAAGATGCTTCTCCTTCCAGCGGATGATGAATTTGCTGCCAATGGCAATAAACGAAGCCAACGCGGCGACCGGGAGATCGTTGGTGCGGAGGAAGATGCAGAGGCCTAGAGCTGAAACAATCGGGCTAAGAGGATCGAAGGAAGGCAGCCTGTGCCACCGCGTGCCGGCATATTGGGTCAGCAGGGCCGTGCCAAACATGATGGCGATTTGCCAAAGGGAGACGTCGAAGTGCAGCCAGGCTAGGCCATAGAGGAGGAGTGTGCTCAGGCTAGCGATTTGATACAGGCGGGGATCAAAGGAAGAGAACTGGGTCCTGAGTCGTTCAACTAGGCTATCTATGCTCATCCTGCACCTCGTGAGTAGAAGGGCTACTCACGATATGGGGCGAGGATCCGAATCCTTTCAGGGGGTGGGGGAGGACGCCGTGGCCGGCCCCTTGCGCTCACCGAATGCGCAATAAAAACGTGTTTGTTCCACGTGTGTCGTTAGGGACCAACCCAGGCCACCTTTTTGGGGGTCCTGCAAGGAAGGTAGGAGGGACTACTGGCATATGTACTCGCGCACCGCGCACACGGCACTTAACGAATACGTGATCAAAAGCCGGATTCGGTGTGTGTGGAGTTGAGGGCTTTACTGGCCACGCTTTACCCCCCCCCATTTGGGAGCTCGGGGGATCGACGAGCTGCTAGTTAAAAAGTACAATGTCCCTGCATGTCGATCTCATCCCCCTGCGTACCCTGAATCCATTTCTTCGATGGTGCCTCTTACATTGTACAAGGTCAGATTTGTGGCGAGGAGAGGAGATCCATGACGTTTGAAGATCTGATCCGGGTTGGCTCATACCTATCCGTACTGGGCGTCATGGCTACGTGGGAATTGCTGGCACCGCGCAGGATGCTGACAGCCTCGAAGTTCTGCCGGTGGGGTGGCAATCTCACGATCGTGATCTTGAATACGGCCATCGCCCGGTTACTTTTTGCGGGAGGCGTCGCGGCGACGGCAGCGATGGCGCAGGAGCGTGGCTGGGGGTTGTTGAACTGGGTCGATGGGCCAACTTGGTTCGAATTCGGGCTGGCGGTGGTGGCGCTCGATCTGGTCATCTATTGGCAGCATCAGGTGTTTCATGGGGTTCCGATCCTCTGGCGGTTCCACATGATGCATCACTCAGATCTGGATCTGGATGTGTCCAGCGGGGTGCGATTTCATCCGGTGGAGATCATCATTTCAACAGTGGTGAAAGGCGCGGCAGTGATCGCGCTGGGGGTTGCCCCTCTGGCGGTGGTCGCCTTCGAGATCGTCCTTAACAGCACGGCCCTGTTCAATCACAGCAACGTGAAGATTCCCCTGGCTTTCGAACCGATTCTCCGGTGGTTTGTTGTCACTCCGGATATGCATCGAATCCATCATTCGGTAGATCCTCGCGAGACCAATAGCAACTATGGATTCAATGTGCCCTGGTGGGACCGGTTGTTCGGGACTTATTGTGCAGCACCGGCCTTGGGGCAGCAGGGGATGAAGATCGGCCTCGAACACCTCGGTCCCCCGGTCTGCTTGAATCTCTTCATGATGTTGCAGTTTCCGTTCGTGACGACGCTCGGGCGCTATGCAAGTCGCACTCAACCGTGATTCCTGCCAAGATAGAATTTAGAGAATTCGACGAGCATAGACTTCATAGATTGAAAGACTTATCCCACTTCATGCAGCTTGATCAGGTTTGTCCCACCCGGCTGCCCAATGCGCGTCCCCGAGAGAATTACGATCCGTTCTCCGGTTTTGACCAGCCCCTCTGTTTTTAACCGTCGTTCGGCCTCGTCCACGCGCGCATCGGTCTGCTCGATTTGCGGCATCGTGTAGGGGCGCACGCCCCAATAGAGCGCCATCCGTTGCCTGACTGGCTCGAACGGGGTGAGGGCAATAATCGGCGCGGCCGGCCGTTGCTTCGAGATTAAGCGGGCCGTCATTCCTTGCTCGCTGAACGCCACGATTGCCCCGGCGTTGATCGTCCTTGCCGCAGAAGAGGCCGCGGTACAGATGGCTTCCGGAAAGGACAGTTCCCCATGTTCCCCCTCGGCCTTCGGCATCCAGCCCGGCTCGGCTCCTTCTTCTGCTGCCCGAATGATGCGATCCATGACCTGGACCGTTTCGATCGGATGCAAGCCGATGGCTGTTTCGGCCGAGAGCATCACCGCGTCAGTGCCATCGAAAACGGCATTGGCGACATCCGAGGCTTCCGCTCTCGTCGGACGAAGTGCCGACGTCATCGACTCCAACATTTGAGTCGCCGTAATGACAAGACGGCGACGGCGGTTGGCTTCCGCGATGATGCGTTTCTGTAAAACCGGCACGGCTTCTGGGCCCATTTCGACGCCGAGATCACCACGGGCGATCATCACGCCGTCGACCTGCTCCAAAATCTCGTCGAGGTGAGCCACCGCCTCGGATCGTTCGATCTTGGCAATGATCGGCAGATTCCCGCCGCACTCGGCGACTAACTTTCGCGCCGCTATAATGTCCTCGGGACCTCTGACGAACGAGAGGGCCAGATAATCCACGCCCTGTGCGATGCCGAACCGAATGTCCTCCCGATCTTTGTCAGTGAGGGTTGGCGCGCTGACGCGGGTGCCCGGCAGATTAATTCCCTTGGTCGACGTGATCCTGCCGCCGATCGCAACGGTGCATTCGACGGAACCGCCGGTAATGCGATCGGCAATCAGTTCAGTAAGTCCATCGTTGATGAGAATCCGCGCGCCAGGTTGGATGTCGCGTGCGAGGTATTGGTACGTGACTGGAATCTCGGGAACGGCGGAGCGAGCGATGGCGACGGATTGAACGCCAAGCTGTCCCCCTGACCGTGCTAATATCGTCTGTAGGTGCACCTGCTGGCCGGCTCTCACCTCGATTCCCTCGTCCGCCACGGTGCCCACGCGAATCCGGGGTCCTTGCAGATCCTGGATGATCGCCACCGCCGCACGGCGACGCTCTGCGGCGTGACGAATCGCCGTGATAGCGGCCGCGTGGGATTCATGGGTGCCGTGGGAGAAATTCAGCCGGGCGACATCCATGCCGCTCTCAATGAGCCGGTCGAGCATCGCCGGCGAATTGCTAGCCGGACCGATCGTGCAGACAATCTTGGCTTTTCGCATCATGTGTTCCTCAGCCCTTGACAAGATCTTCACGGACACCCAATGATGCTCTCGTCCATTCCGTTAATGCTCGCCACCGACATCGGACGGCCCAAACCGCCCAGGGGGGTGAAGAGGGTATGCAGATTAACACAGATCCGCTCGATTTCGTGACGATTGATGGTTTGGTGGCTTACGGAGAAGAGTTCGCGCGACGTCCGTCACAGGACGGAGTGCTGTTGCCACCTGCTCCACCTCCCTTGACCGACCGAGCCGGACGAGCCCGCGCCGCGATGAAGAAGATCGCGGCGTTTGCCCAAACCGCCCAAGGCGGATTTCCAGGAGCCGACGCCTACCGAGCGGCAAGGAAAGCCGTCATCGATGAAGCCTGTGCCGGTGATGACCTGGTGTTTTTTGCCGCATGGAACCGGCTGCTGGCGGAAGGAAAGCTCCAGCCCTTATTGCGGGCCCCGATCGGATCAGTGTTGAAGCCGACTCGGCGTCGTCCGGTAGCGATCGTCCCGCGCGCGCAGCTCACGCCGCAGCTTGCGGAAGGACGCATCGTGCTCGACTTAGGCGATGAGCGATTCTGGCTATTGCCTCGCAATTTGGCCGATCGCACTCTGCTGTTTACAATGCGCCATGGCATCTCTCGCGTGGAGAGTAAAACGCATCGGGTCGGGCGTCGTTTGGCGAACCAACTGGATCATGAACGGGGCGTGCCGCGGGCCGATGCCGTCGGGGCTGCGCTTGCCCGGATGGTCGGGGTAGTAGGACAGCAACTCGACTTTCTCCATCTGACGAATTACCTGGATCCGCGGACGTTTCTCCACTTCATCAGCAAGAGTCCCAATACCCGGCAGCTCTTTGAACGCGTGGTTGCCGCGCTCGTCCAAGGGTCGACGGCTCCTCCCGAACCTCTGTGGGAGCCCGCCTTGGAGTCGTCGGATTTTGGCTGGCTTACCGGGGTGGAAAAAACGGTGGAGGCTCAGGAACTCGCCAAGGCTTTTGGAGTCGATGTGCCTACCGCCAAACGACTGATCAAAGATCCGCTGTATTGTTATCCCGGCGGCAATTCGTTTTTCGATCTCTACGTCGATGTGATTGACGGGCTTCACAGGCTGGGCGAAGCCAATCGTGGCAAAGTGGCCTGCTTGTATACGCACAGTTCGACGCTACGGGCCCTCATGATCTATTTGGACCCGCGCCCGTTTCACGAAGCATTCAACGAATTCAGCGACTACAAAGAGAGTCAGGACAATGTGGTCCTCCTGACGTTCGAAAAAGGGCGCTTGTCCGGTTATTCGACGGCGGTCGGACTCTCAGAGCGAGAGAGGGCCTCGCGGGATTCGTGGGTTGCGGTCGAACGGGTACGAAAGGATCGAGTTGCACTGAAACCGGGACAGATCAAACGAATCGTGGCGTTGGTCTCGGGAGGAGACTTCGCCGGTGCCGGCGCCGCCCTGAAGGAGTTGCGCGTGGCAGGCAACCGATTCGGCCTGGACGTCCACTTCGTCCGGCACGGATTTCTCGGGCTTGCGAACAACTGGATTGAAACGGTGACCGAAGAGGATACTCGCGGCATGAGCAGCCATGCGAGCAGCCCCATCGGCAGCAGCCGCTTTGAGGACTTTAAGGAGGAACAGGTTCAGCAGGCCGCGATACGGCACCTCGCGCCCTTTCTGAAAGACGCAGCTCTGGTCGTCCTGGGAGGCGACGGCAGCCTCCGGGGCGCGAGGGCTATCTATGAAGGGTTCGGCATCCAGGTTGCGGGCATTCCCGGCAGCATCGACAACAATATCGAAGGCACGACCTCGCTGGGCTACCATTCGGCCATCGCCCTGGCGGATAAGTCGATTGAATCTCTTAAGGCTACGAGTGCCGCCATGGGAAGCGTCTTCTTCGTCGAAGTCATGGGCGCGGGATCAGGGCATCTTGCCCTAGGCTGTGCCTATCAAGCGAGGGCCGAGGGCCTACTGGTCAACGAGCATCCCGACCCCGATGCCTATATCGACGAGGTCATTCTCGGAACGCTGAAGCGAACGTTGGGGGTGCCGAACAAAAGCCACTTGTTCGTGGTGGCCGAACGAACCCCGCATCGCCATCATCGGGAGGGCGGCGTGCACGGCCTGGTCGATTATGTGGCCGGCGTGATTGCCGAATGGCCGCAGCGTCACGCGCGTCCCGGCCAGTATCCATTGACCCTGGCAACCAAGGCCACCATACTTGGGCACACCTTACGGGGGGCTCCTCCAACGCCGGAAGACAAAGCGATTGCCCAGCATTTGGCCTATGAGACCGTTCGCCGTTTGGTTGAACGGCCGGAGGATGTCGTCGGATGCATGCTGGCGTACCGTGAGCGAGGCACGATTGAGGCTATCCCGCTCCATGCAGTGGCGGCCAAACAATTCGACTGGGATGCCTTTGCCAGGATGCATGGCAGTGAGCTGCTCGAGAATCGGTGCTGACAGACCCGCAGGCCGTTCTGCAGATTCGGCAGGAGGGTCGTGCCGGTTTTCAAGGCAAATTGAGGGAGATTTCGGTCGAGAGCTGAGCAGTCGACGAGGAGTCTTGATTCACGACGTAAGTGGCTTGCTCCTGTGAGTTGGGTGCTCCGCCAATGGAGTCTTGGAGCTGGTTGGGAGAGAGCCGGTCGAGCATGACTGCTTCTTGCCTGGTGATCGGGCCGAATGGAACACGTGAGAGACGAACTGTGAGGGTCACGGCGCCGATTTCAGGCGGGAGCGGAATCTGTTGTCGTTGGCCGCCTGCAAGCTTGATTGAAATCTGCCCGGATTCCTTCTCGGGAAACAACAAGTGCGGCGTGGATGATCCCACCGTTTTCCAGATTTGCAGATAGGCTGGTTGATTCGCTTCTACCGTCAGTTGAGTGTGCCCTCCGCTCCTTGATGCCGTCGCGGCGTCCACTTCCCGGTCTTGTCCATCCGCTCCACGAATGACGAAGCTATAGCGGAGACCGAGTGGCTTGAGTTGCATAACAGCTTCAGCCGCTTTGCCTGCTGCTGCATATCGATCCAGCTTCTGTTCCGGCCGGTTGGCTTGCGGGGCGGATTCAGCCAGCGGTTTCATCGTTTGTTCTTTTTCTTGAGCCGTCACACGTCCGTCCGGGCGCGCGGCTGCCTCGCCGAAAAAAAGTGTGCGGGCGCTGACCGTCGGTGTGGGGCTTGCCGAGGGTTTCTGGTCTGTCGCCGCAGTCGGTTCCGCTGCTGTTTTTCCGGGCGCAGCCACAGGCGGTTCGCTCTGCTTGCGAGCTGCGTCTTGTTCGCTTCGCAGCGGCGCACTGTCGCGGGTGGCATCAGGGGTCTGCTGTTGCTCCAGCGCCGGTGGCGCGGCGCGTTCTCGCTTGGCCATCTTGTCGGCGAGTAGGTTGTCTTTAGCTTTCGACTCAGGTTCAGCGACTTGGGGCGACGTCGGTTGAGATGTCGAGGATGCTGGGGCTGGCGGGGCCGCCGGCCCCGAATGTTCGGTTGTAACAGATTGCACCGCTTGCTTGAGACTGTCTTGATAGATCTTGGCCCCGAGCACGACGGCGAAGACGGCCACGGCGAGGCCTCCGGCAAAGGCGAGGCTTGCCGGTCGTCTGAACCAATCCAGCCATGAGAGGGAACGACCCGCTCCTGAGGGGCTGGTTTGATTTAATGCCCGCAAAAGCCGCCGGCGAACAGCTGGATCGGCCAGCAATTCTTTCAGCGCTTGTTCGTCGGCGAGGGCATTGAACAACTGCTGGTCATGAAGCGCAGCGGTATAGAGCCGGTTGCGCTCCTCTGCTGTCAACGTACCAGCCGCAAATCCTCCCAGCAGCTTTTCCAGTTCGTGTTCAGACATCGCCTAGTCCCAAGATCCACCCATGAGAGAGAGCAATTGTTCCCGGCAGCGGAGATCCCACGTGTAGATCGTATTGATGGAGGTTTGTCCCATCAGTTCTTGGATTTCGGGGAAACTCTTTCCTTCCAGCTTCCATTTAAAGAGTTCACGGCAGCGTTCGCCAAGTTGAGCTATGGCGGCCAGCAGCCGGTCTACTCGCTGTTTCTGGTCGAGTCGCGTCGCCGGGTCGTCGCCGGGATCGGCGAGCGGGAGGTCCTCCACCGATTGCTGATTATACTCGCCCCGGCGCAGTGATTTGCGGTGGGCATCGAGCATTTTGAAGCGCAGGACCTGAAAGGCCAGGGGAAGCAGCTCGGTCAGTTCCGTGACAAGGGCGTATTTCTCATGCAGGAGCACGAGCACCTCTTGCGTGAGGTCTTCGGCCTGCTCTCTCGAAACTCGTAATGTCGCGAAGGCCAGAATCCTTTCCCGAAGGCTGGCGAGGATCTGATCGCGGTCCATAGGCGATGTTCACCGTGAAGTCTGCGGCGGCACGACAATGTCGCCGAACGACCGGAACCGGAGTCCCAACCCCCGGCAGACTGCGACCTGCCGGTCGAAGCGGTTGGTGGTGCGAATCATCTTGCCTAACGCACGTATCCCCACGCGGCCCCAGGCTGCCAGGTGAAACACCGACAGAGGATAATCGGTTCCGAAGATGAGACGATCTTGAAGTTCCGGATGTCGCCTGAGATGGAGCAGCATCCGCAAGCGATTCGGTAGCGTGAGTGCGGAGATGTCGGCGTAAAAGTTGTGATAGCGCTTCGCGAAATCATGGAAGGTTGGAACAAACTTTTCATAGAGCATAAGGCCATAGCTGCAGGCATGGGCCGCAACAACTGTGACCCCTTCGTCGAGCGCGGTGCGGAGCCGATCGGGATCGCCGACGGATTGATCTTTCCCGATGAGGCTGAACTCGAATCCCACGTGGCTGAGGAAGGGGAGTTTGCGTTGGGCCAACGCGCGATAAAACGGTCTGTACTTGGAGTCGGCCGGGTCGAAATGCTGGGCATTGGGCAGGACTTTTACGAGGACAGCCCCCGCGTCGGCACAGCGATGGACTTCCTCGACCGCATCCTCCCGTTGAGGGTTGATCGACGGGCCGGCAAGGAAGATGTCGGGATAGGCCTGTGCGGTCTTCAGCACGTAGTCGTTGCTGATAAGAAATTCCGTGTGCTGTCGATTGAGCAGGCCGGTCTGGTCATAGAACCCGTCCATGCCGAGGAGCACGGCCTTGTGAACGTGACGGGAGGCGCGCAACTCCGTGATGAGGTGGTCGAGGTACTTCTGGTTGGTTTCGCGCGGATGAGCCGGCGAGAGTTCGTGCTTCCACAAGAGAAAGCGGAACAACGGACTTTTGAGCAGCCTAGGGGAAATGTAGCAGCTGTTGTCCCCGTCCGGCAGGGCTGCGAGATGGACGTGACAATCGATCAGCGATTTCTCAGGAGTCATTCGGATGATCAGCTTTCGGCAGTCAGCGATCAGCTTTCCGGATTACTCAGTCCTCAGCACTCGGATCTCAGCACTTCCCCGAAAGTCGTTCCATGGCGATCCGTTTCAGACCACGCAGGTCCATCTTACCAGTGCCCAGCACTGGGAGGGCCTCGACTTGGACGAAGTTGCTTCGGGGAGGAACAAAGAGGTTGGGAAGTCCTTCTGCCGCGAGTTTCGCCAGGATCTCAGGGATGCGGGCTTCTTCAAGAATGTGTAGCACAGCCAATTGTTCGCCCTTCCGCTCATCGGGAATACCGGTCACGGCAAACGCTTGTGTCTCAAGCCCCGCGGCCAGTTGCAAGGCCTCTTCGACCTTCCCATGCGGGACCATTTCTCCGCCGATTTTCGAGAAGCGCGACAATCGGTCCGTGATGGTCAGGAATCCGTCGTCGTCCAGTATGGCGATGTCGCCGGTAATGTACCAGCCGTCACGCATGACCTGGGCCGTGAGATCTTCTCGCCGAAGGTAGCCTTTCATGACGTTGGGGCCTCTGAC
Source organism: Nitrospira sp. (assembly GCA_033852435.1). GTDB lineage: Bacteria > Nitrospirota > Nitrospiria > Nitrospirales > Nitrospiraceae > Nitrospira_C. Next base: position 55,048 of record JAWOMO010000066.1, on the reverse strand, counting down.
CAGCAGCATGCCGGGTGTGCCGGGAGGCAACGGGACAAAGCTGTCCGGATCGACGATCTTGACGGAAACGCCCGGAAGGGGTTGACCGACAGTGCCGCGCCGCGACGCCGGTTGGTAAAAGCCGGCCGCGCGAAAGTCAGGAGAATTGACGGCGATGACGGGCGCACATTCCGTCACGCCGTAGCCTTCGATCGGTTCGATGCCGAACTTGTCTTCGACCGCCTGAGCCAGTCGTGCCGGAAGTTTTTCTGCGCCGGTCAGAATGACCCGCAAGGAACCGAACTGTTCTGGCGTGCATCGGCGTGCATAGAGTTGAAGAAACGTCGGGGTGGTGACGAGGAATGTTATCCGGTGGCGTCGTATCACTTCCCCGATGCCGGCCACGTCCAGCGCCGATGGATGAAACACCATAGCGGCGTCGTTGAACATCACGAACCAGAAGACGAGATAGCCGAATGAGTGGAAGAAGGGGAGAATGCCGAGCACGCGTTCCTTTTGATAGAGATGCAGCACTTGGGTGGCCGCTTGCGCGTTGGAGTCGACGCTGAAATGAGACAGCATGACGCCTTTCGGTTCCCCGGTACTGCCGCTGCTGAAGATGATGGTCGCGAGATCGTCGATCATCAGAGCAGCGCGTTGGCCGCAGGCCAATTCGATCAGCCGTGCGGGAGCGCACAGCGCAAGAAGAGTCGCGAGGAGCTTCTGTGGTCGCCCGATCGTCTTGGCCACGTCCTCAAGCCATATGATCATCGGTCCGTCCGGGAGTTCCAGCTTGGCTTTTTCGATAAAGGCGCGGCTGGTGACAACGGTGTGAAGTTCGGCCAGTCGCACAGCCGCTTCGAGGCCGGACTTGCCGACTGTGTAGTTGAGATTGACGCTGGTCTTCCCGCACAAAGGCGCGGCCACATTGACCAGCGCGGCCGCCACGCTTGGAGGGAGGAGAATCCCGACATTCCGCTGACCGTCCCAATGGATGCGCAAGGCTCTGGCAAGGGCAATCGAGCCGATCAGCGCTTGCAGGGAGGATACACGGGGGCGGATGTGGTCGGCCATGACGAACCGGAAGGGCCGCCTTCTCATCGCGCTGATGAACTCGCGGTGCAGTGGACGGCGATCCGGTTTTCTGCGCTGCCACGCTGCTTCGCCCAGCGAGCGGATGACACTACGCAGTTCGTCAGCCGAGGTGTCCGGCGAGAGTGGCGAGCCGAATGAGACGGTCACAGGGTAAGGAATGCGATCCGGCAGTTTCCACAGAAAGCGGCCGCGGTTGAAGCTGAAGATACTGCCCCAGACGCGGTCCAGATGGACCGGGACAATCGGCGCGGTCTTGTCTTTCATGATGCGCTCGAAGCCGCGGCGGAAGGGCAACAGTGTGCCTGTCCGAGTGATCTGACCTTCCGGAAAGATGCACACGATCTCGCCCCGGTCGATCGCCGCACCGGCGTCACGAAGTGCCCGCAGGACCACTCGCAGGCCGCCATGTTGAGAAATTGGGATCACGCCGAGCATCTTCATGAAAGGTTTGAAGAGCGGCTGCTCCGCGTATTCGGCATCCACCACGAAGCGCACGGGCCGGTCGAGACTGGCAATGAGTAAGAAGCCGTCGATGAATGACACGTGATTGGGAACGAGTAAGGCCCCGCCTGTTGTCGGCACATGCTCATGCCCGAAAATCCGGAGGCGATAGAGACTGTTGGTCAGGATCACCAGCATGACGCGGAGCAGAGCTTCAGGCAGTAGCCAGAGCGCCCACCCCGTGCCAAGAACGGTGAATGCGGCGGTGGCCAGAAAGATTCCAATCGTCGACAGGCCGCTCTGTGCCAAAGCTCCGGCGCCGAGCGATCCCAGAAGTATGCCGGTAAAGACGCAGGTGTTCTCAAACGCGATCACCGATCCGCGACGGTCAGCCGGTGCGCGCCATTGAATGAGGGCGTTTAGCGGGACGAAGATCAGCGCGCTGGACGTACCCAGGACCACCATGAGCGCCATGGTGGCGGCGAAGCCGGGGGCAAAGAGGCCAAGGCTTGTGAGGATGACCGCGACACCAGCGGCACCGAGTGGAATCAGCCCGTACTCCACGCGGGATTGGGACAGGCGTCCGACCAGGATGGCGCCGAGGCCGATGCCGATCGAGAGCATCATGAGGGGGAGCCCCGACTGCCAGTCCGACACACCCAGGACCGCTTTGGCGTATATCAGAATGTTTTGTGCAAAGAGGCTGGCGATCGTCCAGAAGAAGACGGCGCCGGTGATGGCGAGCCGGAGCATCCGATCAGCAGCCAGCGCCGACCAGGCTCCCTGCAGCGTGTTGCCGAGCCCGCCTTCGGCTCGTGCCGGGGCCACGCGCGGAATCGTCCAGGCCGAACGGAATCCGACGAGCGAGAATCCCACCAACAACAATGGGGCCAGCCAGGTGGAATCTCCGGTGAGGGACAAGAGAATTCCCGGTGCCGCAGTGCCGGTGAGGATGGCGAGGAATGTCCACATCTCCAGTTGACCGTTGCCGGCGGCCAGCCGTTCGTGCGGGAGCAGTTCGGCCAGAATACCGTACTTGGCTGGACTGAACAGCGCGCTGTGGACACCCATGCCGCCCAGCACGATCAGCGGCAGGATGCCGCCGGCTGGATTGATCCAGAGCGCTGCGGTGGCCGCCGTCATCAGCAGGACTTCCACCGATTTCATCGAGATGATCACGGTGCGCTTGCTGACGCGGTCGGCCAGGACGCCGGCCACGATCGAGACGAGCGCGAGCGGGAGGGTGAACACGACGAAGGCGAGGGTGGTCTGTGTCTGCGAGGCGGTTTCGAAGTCAGGGCCCGGCGCCATCGTCGAAGCCAGTTGCCGGATGCCCAGCAACGCGACCATGAGCTTCCAGGCGTTGTCGTTGAATGCCCCGCAAAACTGAGCGATCAACAGGCCGCGGAGTCGATGCGTCAAGGAATGAGCCATCGGTTTCGGGAGTGATTACCGGCGTACTATGGGGCAAGACTGCGGAAAGATCAAAGGTCTATTGTGTTTCCTGCACTGGGACCGGCAGTCCTTCCAGTTGCATGATCCGCAATGCGTTCGTCGTCGGGCAGGGGCCCGGCCGCAGTTTGTAGTCGAACTCGAGTGCGCCGCCACTCACGGTTTCCTGGAAATGCGCGTTCGTCAGCGAGGCGATTTCTTTCTCCAAGTCAGTCAATTCCAAGTCGTGGGTGCTGACCAGACCGAGTCCGTTTCCCGTCGAGAGGGCCTTGATGTATGCCCGGCTGCCGATCAACCGTTCGCGGTTGTTCGTGCCTTTGAAGATTTCATCGATGAGAAAAAATACGGGCGGTGCCGCACGATCTTCGGTGGCGTCGAGAATCGACTTGAGGCGTTTCACTTCGGCGTAAAAGAACGACATGCCGGCATCAAGAGAGTCATTGACGCGGATGCAGCAGGCAAGACGACTCCATCCCCATTGAAAGGTAGTCGCGCAGACCGGCGCACCGGCTTGAGCCAGGCAGAGATTGATGCCGATGGTCCGCAGGAATGTACTCTTACCGGACATGTTCGAGCCGGTGATGAGGTGGATCGTGCCTGGCTTGGAGAGGCTGATGTCGTTGGCTACGCGTGTGTCCTGCTGGATTAGCGGATGGCCGAGTTGGGTGGCTGTCAATGTCATGTGCTGAACCAGAACGGGCCAGACGTAAGAGGGATGCAGATAGGCAAAGGTGCCGAGCGCAGAGGCTGCTTCAACCTCTCCGAGGCGATCGAGCCACGTCGGCATCTGTTTCTGGATACCCTGCTGAATCTGTTGAAGGCGCTTCGTCCACCACAAGTCCCAGGGACAGAGAACGTTAACGGCTAGATGGACAAGTGGATGGGCCTTGATGCTGATGGCATGGAGGGTTCGCGCAGCTTGGGCGACATGGGCCGAGGGCCTGGCACCTGGTACGAGGAGTGGAGCGCAGGCTGTGGCCAAGGCCGAGCCTTGCCGCTTGGCGTGGCGCTCTAAATAACCGAGAACCTTTCCGAGGCGCTCCATTTCATGATGAAGGCCGATGGCATGTTCGAGGAGCTCTTCTCCTTGGTCCGTTTGGAGATAGATGAGCGCATAGGCCGCGAACGAAAACATCCAGTAGCCTGCCATCCAATTCAACAGAGCGCCAAGGCCCAGGACGATGGTGGTGAGCGCCAGGAGACTTTGGATGGTGAGAATCAGGTTCAGCCGCGGGAATCCTACAGGATGGTCCAGAACCGCGGCGAGACGGCGGCCGTTGATTTCCTGTTCGCCGGCCAGATGCGCTTCCAGTTCGAGGCGATCGCGAAACAATGAACGCGGAGTCAATTCTTTCACCAATCGTTGGCGGGCTTCCCATACCGGCTTGGTCGGCGGTTGGGTCATGAGCCAATCACTCAACCGAAGCCGCCCCTGGTCGGACACCGTACTGTCGAGCAGATGCATCAGGGAATGAGAGCCGGCAAGATCAAGGTCCTGCGCGTAGAGGTGTGAAGCCGATGGCTCCGAAGGCCGTGCCGGGATGTTGGGCCAGTCCAGCCGTACGCGGGCCAGGTGAACGGCCTTGATGCCTATCCACAAGCGCAGCCGGTGAATCCGTTGTTCCAGCCTGGTATGATATGCCGCTACGATGAGGAACAGGGTCACAAAGCCAGCCAGGACGACATTGCCTGTGCTGTACCAGGCGGATTTGTAGAGCGTGACGATGCAGAGAAGAGCGACGATGAAGATCGCCAAGCGCCATCTGGTGAACCGGGAGCTGGCGCTCGTTCCTTGATCGATGAGACGACCGAGTCTTGCGATCAGGCGTTGGAGTTGGGCTGTACGGGAAAATGGAGCCATCGTTTAGGGGACCTTACTGGAAGCCTCGAATGCCGTCAACGATTTCTGGCAGACTGTTGAAATAACTTGCCAGCTTCGTTCTCGCTACGTATAGAGGCTCACCGTACAGAACAAGGCAGAGGCAAAGTACCTATCCGCTCGCGGGTGATCGAAGCGAGCGGTTCAAGCGAAGCTTGGTATGTACCTCGTCGCCTCCTTGCTTGCTGCGGCCTTGAACGTGGAGCCGCGCGTCTCGGCGCGCCGGGGTTGGGTGGGTGAGGCCAGCAGCTTTTTGAACAGTCTCTATGGGGACAGCCTATGGCGATGTTTGTTTGTAGAGCAAGGCATGTCCTCTGACTGGATAGACGTTCAGATTTACTCCTCGGTCGATGCGGGGGAGGTGCTGGGATTAATCGACGATCCCGCCGTGCAGGGCGCCTGGCAGGACGGGGGAACAATCCATCTCTATTGGCCAAGCCGAAACTGGTCGCCGGATCATCTGGTCCGGCTTCGGCAAATCCTTCGCGATTTGGATGTGACCGGGCAGCCGGCGCCGGAGATTCTGGTTCAATCGATACCCGATGAAGATTGGAACCGGCAGTGGGCACAGTCGGTCAAGCCCTTATGGATCGGAAATCGGATCGTGATCAGGCCGAGTTGGGAAACGGTGCACCTGCGGCCTGAGCAGATCGAAATCGTGCTCGATCCGAAACAGGCCTTCGGCACCGGCCACCATGCCACGACGCGGATGTTGGTCGAATGGCTTGAAACCGTGATTCGGGGAGGGGAAACCGTATTGGATGTCGGGACCGGCAGCGGGTTGCTGGCCATGGTGGCCCTTCGACTCGGCGCAGAGCGAGCCCTCGGTATCGATAACGATGACGTGGCGATCGATTGTGCCAGAGAGTACGCGCGAGCCAATCAATTTGGTGCGGAACTCACGCTCGAATGCGGCACGCTCCGTGATGGGATGCCATTCGATCTCGTGCTGGCGAACCTGGACCGTCAGACGTTGTTGCTGTTAGCCGATCAGTTGGCCGCCCGCACGGGCAGCAGACTCCTCCTGTCCGGTGTGTTGACGGATCAGCGCCAAGATATCGTGGAGGCCTTTGCCAGAGTGCATCTCTACCCAGGACAGCAGCGGGAACGTGATGGCTGGCTGGCCATGGAGTTTATACCAGCTCAATCCTGTGAGGGAGCTTGATGACGCTTCATTCAGGCCGGCCACCGTACCCCCATGTACATCAGATCAACATCTCGGATGGAGGAGTTCCGAAACTGCCGGTGCTTGAGGCAAAGGTTACTGAACAGGGGGTAGCGGGCGATCGCCAGCGCAATCTCAATGTCCACGGCGGACCGGATCGAGCCGTCTGTCTGTTTTCGTTGGAACTCATCGAACGGCTGCAGGATGAAGGGCATTCCATTGATATTGGATCCTCGGGGGAGAATCTCACGTTGGCAGGACTCGATTGGGAAAAGCTTGGGCCGGGCATTCAACTGACGATCGGTCCAGAAATCCGTGTGGAAATTGCGAGTTACTGTGCACCGTGTGAGTGGAATGCGCGCTGGTTTCGTGATGGAGAGTATTCACGGATCTCGCAGAAAAAGAATCCGGGCTGGAGCCGTCTCTACGCGAGGGTGTTGCAAGGTGGGCTCGTCAGGCCGGGAGATGCAGTGGAGATTCTGAAGAACCGGTAGCGTATAGCTTAAGGCAGAAGCAACATGGCGGAACTCTCAGCCAAACCTTGTTCGTGCCATAGGCCATTGGCCATAAGCTCTTGGAGTTGACGTGATGGATCGCGTGCTTGAGCCGGAACTGATGGAGGACGAACAGCAAGTTCTTGCCTATGCGAAGGCGGACTTTGAAGAAGAGAACCAGGGCTTCGTCGATCGCTTTCGGGAATACTTTCCGGACTTTTCCGAAGGGCGTGTGTTCGACCTCGGTTGCGGTCCGGGCGATATTCCCATTCGAATAGCCAAGGCCTTGCCAGCGTGCCGAGTAACCGGCATCGATGCGTCGGCGCCTATGATTCGATTGGCGGAGCAGGCGGTGGCTCAGGCTGGGCTATCCGTTCGCGTGACGTTTCGTTGTGAACGATTTCAAGACATTGCCGGCGCCAGTCGAGCCGATGCGGTGCTATCGAACAGTCTCCTCCACCACGTGTCGAACCCGTTGCAGTTCTGGAATCGTCTCCGGCAACTCGTCAAACCTGGTTCGCCGGTCTTGGTCATGGACCTTCTCAGGCCGGAGACACCGGAAGAAGCGCAGGCCATTGTGGACCGGTATGCAGCAGGAGAGCCGGAGATTCTGAGGAGGGACTTTTACAACTCGCTGCTCGCGGCGTTTACAGAGGATGAAGTGACCACGCAATTGGCGCGCATGAATCTCACGCGGCTCTTGATCGATGTTCCGGATGATCGCCACTGGGTGGTCGGAGGCCTCATCCATTGAGCGGGATGGTGAAAACGATCACCAACTGCGTTCTCGGTCGTTTGTCCCCCTCAACGTATCAAGCACATACGCCTCGGGGTTCAAACTCCCTGCGGTCTTGTTGGATGATCGTTTTGACCATCCCCTTGCTCCTGGTAACGACAGGGCAGATCACGATCTGTCATGCTCAATTGGATCGGTTGCGGAAATCGAAGCCGCTTGACGTGCCGGCGCCTGGCGAAACCGCGATGGCCGACATTCCAGAAGGGTTTTTTGTGATGGGGTTCGACGGGACGCAGGCGTTGGAGGATGAACGACCGAGCCATCGGGTCTGGCTCGATGCCTTTTCGATGGATGTGCATGAGGTGACGACGGCGCAGTACGCATCATTTCTTGCCGCGACCGGTCGCTCCGTGCCTTGGCAGTGGGAGACGGTGGATTTGAGTCAACACGGGGAGCGTCCGGTCATTGGTGTGGATTGGCACGATGCGCAAGCCTACTGCCAATGGAAGGGGAAGCGGCTGCCGACCGAGGCGGAATGGGAAAAGGCGGCGAGAGGAACGGATGGACGGCTCTATCCCTGGGGCAATCAGGTGCCGACCAAAGAGCTTGCGAACTTTGCCTTAGGGGCGCGGTTCAGCTACAGCCAGGTGCTGCTGCCGGTGCGGTCATACGAGCAGGGCAAGAGCCCCTACGGTCTCTATCAGATGGCGGGCAATGTGTATGAATGGGTTCAGGACTGGTACGCGACGAACTATTACGACACGTCGCCGGATCGCAACCCGCAGGGGCCAGGACAAGGGCAATTCAAAGTCATGCGTGGGGGGTCCTGGTCCGACCTGCCCAAATATCTCCTGACCTACGGCCGCTTCAAGCTCCCTCCTGAGACCCGGAATAGCTATACCGGCTTCCGCTGTGCCAAGTAGTCGAATCCTGTCTCACGCAGACTGCGCAGTTTCGCAACTCACGGCAAAATTGTTTGTTGTATCGGGGGCAAGGGCGCAGCGCTTCGGTCAAGTCAGGACAAGCGCGAGAAGAAAGATGCCGGTCAATGTGCAGAGGGAGGAAAGATAGAGCGTTCCCGTGCGATCGCCGATCCACGCCGTTTTCCATTTGCCCGGATAAAGGGCCTGGTGTTCGATGAACAATCCCTCTTCGTAGAATCCCAGGGCTTGCTCAAGTTGGATCAAGATCTGTTTCGCGAGACGGTGGCGATGTTGTTGCTGAAGGATCAGGCCGCAAAAGAGTCCGCACCAGACCATGGCGGCGAGAGCCAGTAAAAACGATTCCGGTGTCGAGAGCCGGTCCTTGAGGGGGCTGAGGAACAGCGAAAAAGTCATGGCAATCAGGCCGAACGAACCGAAGGCCGTCAATCGCATCATCTGCTCGCGCCGTTTGTAGACTTCGCCTTTGTACAGCGGATAAAGCACATTAAGAATTTGTTGGGTGTTTTCGGTGATCATATCAAGTGGCCGTTAAGACGTGCGTGATGGAATCAGATGCATGGCGAGCCATTCCGTGAGCGACGTCGTCATGGCATGAAAATCTTCGGCTCGCGTAAATTGGTGATCGGCTTCCGGAAGGAGGTCGATTCGTTTTGGACCTCTCAGGAGGTCAAACAGTTTTTGGCTTTGATGAAGCGGCACCAGTTCATCTTTTTGCCCCTGGACGATCAACGTGGGAATCGTCATGCCAGTGGCCGGGCCGTACGCCGCCTGGTGCAGGCAGTCTTCATAGAGCCGGTACTTCAGGCGGACCCGCTCCGGCCCTCCCATGATGTTCTGAATTGTGTCTGTTGCCTGCCAGCGCGTCATTTCATCCGGCCCAAATTCTAGGCGAAGCTCTTCGGCAAAATCCACCACAGGGCACTTTAAGGCCAGGCAAGCAATATCCTGCCGTTGAGCGGCGGTGAGAATCGCGACCAACCCTCCGAAGCTCGAGCCGGCAAGTCCGATCGTGTGGTAGCCCTTTGAGAGGACGTTGTTGATAGCTGCGTTCGCTTGTCCAACGGCCAGCGTCGTCGTGATGTCTTCGAAGTGTCCTTCGCTCTCACCTTGACCGAAAAAATCGAACCGGTACGTGGCAATGCCGCGGGCGTTCAGCAGCCTGGTCAACGTTTTGTTCGTCGTGCTGTTCTTATTCGACAGAAACCCGTGGCACAGGACGACGATTCTGTTGGTCCGTTGTTCCGGTTGGCTGAGCACCACGGCGATGCGATGTCCCCGGTCGTCATGAAACGTCAAAGCTTCTTCCATAAAGGTATCGTCTTCTCGTGTGGAAATAGAGTGCTTACTCTGGAGGGCGAGTGCCCAGAGCCCAGGCGAGCTTGGCCGCGAAGAAGGCGAGGGAGATGAGAAGCAGGCCAAAGGTCATCCAGGTTGCCGCTTGGATGGCGGGAGCACCGAGCGGCATCTTCCATGTCAAGGACGCCACGAGCGCGAGTCCCATGGTGCCGAGGCTCAGTCCACCTATCTGCACAATTCGCCAGCGGTTGATAATAGTCGTGAGTGCCGCAAGATATGGCTCACGTTTCTTATGGTTTGGAACGCGGCTGACGGCGAGCGTGATCGGGACCAAATGCGAGAGGGCACCAAAAATTGTCTGTAACACGAAGCCAACCAGCGCCATGTGCGTATAGGCTACGACGTGCAAGGTGCCGAACGGGAAAACCGGGACGTCCCAGAGAGAGTTCACTCCAACCAGCAGCCCCATCACCATGGCGAGAACGAGGAAAAATGTCGCGACGAGCAGATGATCTGAGGCGGCGTTGCCTGCCTGGCTGGAGGTTTTCCAGGACGCAAAGAGGTTGAACGCATAGAGTCCCGTCCCACTGACGAGCAGGATTCCCGCCGCGAGTTCGGTTTTCAGCGAAGACAGAGCAAATCCTGCGATCAGCACAGCCATACCACTTGGAAGCAGAAAGAACACCGCCCGCGCGAGACGCGGGCTATAGAGCTTGTTCTGGAGGATGGTGGGAAGCAGGTTGTGCATCGTCCCTACGATCACCAGCGTGACGAACCCGAGGAGATTGAGATGGATATGAACGAGCCGCGCATGGCCGTACCAGGACATATCGATGAATCGAGAGGCCATGCCGATCCCGACGGCGAGACCGCCGAACAGCGCAATAAGGGCCAATCCGTAAAACAACAGATTCAAGGGTGGCGAATTGAGGCTCTGTCGAGTTTGTCGCCAGGCGTCGCTCGCGATTGAGAGGAAGGCTCCGAGGACGAGGAGTCCGCCTGCTGCGACGATCGTGAAGTTCTGGAGTCCGAATCCCAGCACCATCCCTAGCGCGCCGCTGTTGACGACAGCCAAGAGGATCGGATGCGAGTCCGATCGCTTCTGCCCGGTCATGAGCAGTGGGGGAATAAAGGCCAGCATCGCGCCCATGATCATTTGTGCAACGCCGCCGACCAAGGCCCCGTGGACGTGGACGAGCCTCAACGAGGAGGGAAGGGGGGTTCCTCGTACCAGACCGACCAGAATCGCCAGGCCGATCAATGAAGAAAGGAGCAGCCAGGTAAAGCCGGTGAGGAGAAACGTCAACGGGGTGCAGCGTACGCTGACCATCTGCGTCATCCTCCTAGTAGAGAGTTAAAGTATGCATGTGGCGCGGCAGAACTGCGACCCGGCTGATTGTTGAGGACAGAAAAATGGCATATCGCAGAATGGTCAAAAAGGCCGTCCAGCGAGGCCGCAGCGAGCGAAGAGGCGGAAGCGTACTCTGTCCTGTACGTTGAGCCTCTGAGCGATGTGAGAACAAAGCTGGCGGACTTTTTCATCATTCTGCCAGAAAGTAGAAGTGGTTGGTCGGTCCTGTCCCATGACCGATCGCCAGGCTATGCCGGATGGCTTCGGTCAAATAGGTTTTGGCGGTCTGCACCGCCTCGTTGAGAGGTTTGCCGCGGGCCAGATGGGCTGCGATGGCCGAAGCAAAAGTGCAGCCGGTGCCGTGGGTATGAGGGGTCTCGATGAACTCGCCTTTGAACACGTGAAAAAAGCGCCCGTCGTAGAGCAGATCCGTGGCGCGTTCGGCGAGGAGATGCCCGCCTTTGATGAGCACGTGCTTGCAGCCGAATCCGTGAATGACTTTAGCCGCGCGGCGCGCGTCCGCGAGCGTCTTGATTTCGATGCCGGAGAGCAGCTGGGCTTCGTGGATGTTCGGCGTGACGAGCAAGGCCAGAGGAAAGAGCTGTTTCTTCAGCGCCTCGATGGCTTCCGGTTTCAACAGCGGATGGCCGCTCTTCGAGATCATCACGGGGTCGACGACCAGATTGGCCACATTCTGCGGTTTGAGCATCTTGGCGACAAGCTCGACGACGGCCGTGGACGACAACATGCCGGTCTTGACCGCCGATACCTCAAAGTCGTCGAACACCGCGTCGATCTGCGCCGCAACGATCGAGATGGGCAATTCGAAGATGTCGGTGACCTCTTCCGTGTTCTGTGCCGTGATGGCCGTGATCACGGACATGGCGAAGACGCCGTTGGCCGACATGGCCTTGATGTCGGCTTGAATACCTGCGCCACCGCCGGAATCAGATCCGGCAATCGTCAAGACTTGTTTCAGGGTCGTACTCATCTGTGAGGTGTATCGCTCCTTAGGGCTGGAGAATCACCGAATATATATACTTTGCGACGCGGCGTTGTCGAGCCTGTGCTATCGGAAGATGAGACTGCCCAGGCCGCGCCCAAGCGCGTAGGCGATGGGCATGAGCCCCAAGAGCATGAAGGGGAGGAAGAAGTAGGCGAGGGCGCCCTGAGCATCCGGAAACCAGAGCGTCATGACATGAGTCCAGACATTGAGTCCGATCATCACGATGGCTGTCACCAGCACACCTGCCGCACGCCGGCCGCATAATTTACGGTCCAGCGCCGGGGCGAGCCCCATGTGGAAGAGTGCGAAGATGGCGAACAGCACAAAAGGCACTGCGTTCAACAACCCGATGAGAAAGGTATTGTAGCCCGGAGCAAAGAGATGCAGGTCGAGTTGATGCGCCGCCTGCGCAAGCGACTGGTTGTGTTTCAGGACATCGACCCCCATCGTGGCCAGCCAGGGGATTCCGACGCCGAGCAGAATGCAGCCCCAATAGACCAGCATGGTGAACAGTGTCAGGCGATGCGTTGATGGCTCCGTCGTCATGGGGTTGTGCTCGCTGTATGCGTGATCGATTCGAGAGCTGCTGCGACAGCTTCGCGAACCACCGGATCGGTATCGTGAAGGGCTTGTTGGAGCGCCGGAACCGCCTCTTTCGCTGCCGGCCCGATCGATTCCAGCGTGCTCGCGGTGAGGTACCGTTCCAGCGGCAGCTCTGACGCTAGGAGCGATTGCAGCTTGGGAACTGCTTCGGCTGCGCGAGGCCCGAGTTTAGCCAACTGAAGCAAGGGGTAGATGCGGTCGACCGGCTGGTCGAGTATCAGGAGTTGGACTGGGACGGAAGTCGGCCCTTCTGCCGCCGTGACAGCCGACTGGGCCAATCGAGCGACTGATTGATTCGAATCGTTGGTGAGATCCTGTAGAGCAGCGAGTGATTCTGGGCTGGAAAATCCGCTGAAAGAAAATTGCATAACGGCGGCATAACGCACCGTCCAATCTGGATCCCGCAGCGACTGGAGCAAACCGCCCATGACTCTGTCCGTCGGAAGAACGATTGCGCCCAACGCGCGCACGGTCCGTTCGCGCACTACCGTATCGGAATCCTTCAATATCCCCAAGAGTCCTTGAACCGCCGGTCGTGCGACTGGACCTAGCGCGCCAAGCACCGAAGCCGCATCGCGTCTGATCTGCGGGTCCGGGTCTTGGAGCTTCGGGAGATAATGCACCATGACCCGTCGCGCCGCACTCAAGTCAATCGTCGGGAGCGCACCGGCCGCCTCACTGTGAAGCGAAGATCTTCCGTCCGATGTCGCCAACTCGACCAAAGCCGGAACCGCTGCCTCCGCCGGAAGACCGACATGTTTCAACCCCTCCGCTGCCAGCATCTGTGCCTGCCGATCCTGACTCTGGAGATTCTCAACCAATCCCGGTACCGCCCGTGCACCCGTATGTTGCCAATAGACCAATCCCAGAAGCACGGTCAGCACTCCCAGCCCACCAAGATTCAGCCAGATCTGACGCTTTGTCATAGGAGAAACTCTATCAGAACGGTGATGTGCGAGATATAAAGGTGTCTTATTCAACCTTCGAGAGCGCTTCGCCGGTTGATTGCTCTCGTGGCTTAGCGTCCTTCTTAGCAACCGCGAGTTGCTTGTGCGAAGCTAATGGCCGTGATTAGTTTGTCTGCCGTGAATTCGTTTGTTTTGTGGTTTCATACCACTGGAATTTGAGATGCAGAACTAAAATCATCTTAGTGAAGGGAAGCGGTCCCTAGAGAAAGTCTTGCTCGCATGGTAGGGTGGTGGAGGATGGTTCTGTATCCTCACGAGGTGACCACGATAATGGCTGGAGACCCGATGTGTACTGGTATGAAGACCATGGCGATCTGGATCGGATGGATTGCCGGCCTGACTCTGATCGCGGCCTGTAGCACGACAAACAAGGACGATCCGCCGGCTCGTCCACGGGCACAAGCGATGGGGCATGGTACCACGCCGGGCTCGAGCTGGGCAGGCGTGGGTATCACTATTCCTTTCCCTGGCAAGACCACCAATTCCTCATCGCCACCGTCGGGGCAAGATTCCAAAGAATCAGGAAAACCCTGAACTCTTTGGGCAGGATATCGAAGTGGGCTGTGAGGACTTCGTGAATAAAGTTCTCAGCGACGTCCGGATTGTCGACTGTAAGGTGGACAAGGAGGCCGGTACATGCTCCAGCACCGCCGTCATTCCAAAACGGAATCTGTTCCGGACGTCAGGTCATCAAACACTTGAGGGGCGGCCCATCAGCAAGTGACCTCGGAAAGTGGTTAGATTAAGAAGAGCGAGGGTCCTTGCAGGCAGACATATCGAGGGATATGCTAATGATCGGTATGAGAGAGAACGGCATGATGCCAAGAATGTTGCTGCTCGTCATGGTAACACTCCTGGGACTGTGGCCGAGAGTCGGCGTGGCGGGAGATCTGACGCCACGCGAGATTTACGAACGCACGTCGCCAGCCGTCGTGATGATTATCGGGTATTCCAACAGCGGCCAACGGGGCAGCGGCGGCACCGGTTCTATCATCCAACAGGATGGGCTCATTTTGACAAACGCCCATGTGGTAATTGAGGAGCAGACAGGCAAACCCTATCCACGCCTTACCATCTATCTGAAGCCGGACCATGTGACCGGCGACCCGAAGGTGGACTTGTCGCGCGGGGGCAAGGCTCGTGTGGTGGCCTTTTCACAGCCGTTGGACCTGGCGCTCCTCAAGCTCGAGGGAATGCCCGGACCATTTCCGGCGCTTGGACTGGATGACTCCGATAAAACCGAGATCGGCGATCGCGTGGTGGCGATCGGGCACCCAGAACAGGGTGGTCTCTGGACCTTGACGACCGGCACGATCAGCGCGGAGTTCGATAACTTTAACGCCACCAAGGGCAAGTCCGTGTTTCAGACGGAAACGGGACTGAACCGCGGCAACTCCGGTGGACCGTTGCTGGATACCCATGGTCGCATGATCGGGGTGAATACGGCCATCGCGCGCGTCGCGGCGGATGGGCTTCCCATTACCAGCATCAGCTTCTCGTTGAAGTCCAACGTGGCCAAGCGGTGGTTGGGTGAGCAGGGTGTTTCGGCCCAGGAAGTGCTGGGGCCTTCCGAGACGCCGGGACTGGACAAATCCGCGAGTCGTTCTACTTCCCTGCCGAGCGGGCAAGCGATCCAGCCGACGAATCCGCCGGCCGCTCCCACGATCGCCGCTCCTTCTTCTCCCTCTCAGGCCGCTGCACAAGTCCCTTCCCCTCGACCATACAATCTGGACCGCATCATCAGTGAACGGAGCCGCGCCGAGGCCGATCTGGAAGATATGATCAAGGAAATGCGGGGCAAACTCAGCGGGCGATGAGGACCTCCCCATTCACTTGTAGCCACCCTGATCAAGAACCGCTCGTCCGACGTCCGAGAGGGCCACAGGGTCTTCTTAAACTGCGAGATGGCGGTAAGGTAATGGTGACTCGCGGCCTCTTTCTCAACAAGGGTCGCCGCATCGATTGTCGTTACTTCAGGTTCATCGCCTGATAGTCAATGAGGAACCGTCCGACAGCATCTAGGATTCTGGCGCGAATGTCGGGAACTCGAGGGGCACTGAGCGAACTAGGTGGTGCAGAGCCTTCCCACGTGGTCGCAAAGAATTCGGTCGTGGGATCCCGTGAGAGGTGAACAAGTTGTTTCAACGTGAGCCCGATTGCGTAGGCGTTGAAATTCACTGAGGGAGTTGCGATCGGGTATACGGCGATATAGAGATATGGGGCCCCGGGTGAGTTCGCTATCTCGGAGATGGTCAGGACGCGCAGGCCTGCCAGTCCAAGGCGCGCTTCGATGTCGTGCTTGAGGTGTTCTCGGCTCAACCCTTCCCGCTCAACATCGTCAGGAAGATACTCAACGAGCACCGAAATCTCTCTGAGTCCTCGCAATGTGTCACGTTTATCCGCGGTAAAGGCGAATCCAACAATCGGCCAACACAGCGTCAGGCCCAACAGAATAAGCATGCTCCGGCGCATCGGCCACCTCCTCGTCAGTGGCCCGCACGATAGCCGCCCGCCTAGATAAAGACAAGAGCAAGACCGGAGTTGCGAAACTCGTCCAGGAAGGGGAGGCTACTGTGCCGTCATTAACCGAGGCGTTGCGCTTCGAGCTGGGCGGGGTGGCGCTGGTGGCCTAGGGGACCCTACCTCAAGACCTTGATCTTTGCCTAAATCGCCGCTTTGCTTGAACGGATATTTATCTGACGGCAGGGCGGAAGGAGCAATGTCGGCGTCTCTTCAGTGCGGTGAGGGGGTGTGAAGGAGTTCCGTGACTTTCTCGATGAGTGTGGCGGGTAGGAATGGCTTGGGGAGGAACGGACTCGCCTCGGCCACTCCGTTCGCTTGGAGGATCTCTCTCCCATAGCCGGACATGTAGAGGACCTGCGTCTCTGGTCGCATGGCGTGGACATTCGCGACAAACGTTGCGGACTGCGTCTGTGGCATCAGAATATCCGTGATGACCAGGTGACAGGCGCCTTTCAACTCCTGCAAGCACGTGAGGGCCTCAGTGCCGTTGCCGGCGGTGAGCACATGATAGCCCTGTCCTTCGAGGACTGCGACTATCAGCGTGCGAACAGTGGCATCATCGTCCACAACCAGAATCGTGTCCTGTCGCCGTATGGCATAAGTGCTTCCCTTCACGAGACCTCGGTCTGTACTCTGCGCAACACGGGGGAGATACACCGTGAATCTCGATCCCTGTCCCACTTCGCTCCTGACGTCGATGTAGCCCCGGCTGTGCTTCACAATGCCATACACAGTGGTGAGTCCGAGGCCCGTCCCTTTCCCCCGCTCTTTCGTCGTAAAGAAGGGTTCGAAGAGATGGGCTCGCGTCGTCGCGTCCATGCCGCAGCCGACATCCTCGACCGCGATCGTGACGTAGCTGCCGACTCGTGATCCGGGATGTGTGCGGACAAACTCGTCGCCCACTTCCACTGTGTCCGTCATAATCGTGAGCCGACCGCCGTCTGGCATGGCATCACGGGCGTTGAGAACGAGATTCATGAGCACTTGATCGAGTTGCACAGGATCGACCAGCACATGCCCCGCTTGAGGATGGAGCGCGACTTCCATGTGGATGTGCTCATCGATGAGCCGTCGGAGCATATCCCGCATTTCCTCGATGGCCTGATTGACTGCCACATCTTTGGGCTCGAACATTTGCCGTCGGCTGAATAACAACAGTTTCTTGGTGAGGGCCGCGGCCCGGATCCCGGCCTGGCTGATTATCTCCAGTTCCCGCTTCACCGAGTCAGTTAAGGGGCGCTCGAGCAGGCGCTGGGCATGTCCCATCACGACCATCAGCAGATTGTTGAAGTCGTGGGCGATCCCGCCGGCCAGGCGGCCAACTGCTTCCATCTTGTGCACCTGCTGGAGAGCCTGCTCGATTTTCTTGCGTTCGGTGATATCGGTGATGGTTTCGATGATGTGGGTGCGCCCGTCGGTGGTTTCCGCTTTTGACCAATGGACGAGGAGATATTTGTCGTCGGGAAGCGCGACTTCATTGGACACGACGGTGCCGGAGGTCAGGGCTTCCGGCATCCGGCAGAAGGTACAGGGGGCCGCGCAGCGGGCGATAGCCTGGTAACACGACGCGCCCACGATGTTGCCAAAACTCTGCAGCCCTGTGTTGTTCTGGAACACAACCTGATGCGTCGAAGGGTCGATGACGGTGACGATGACCGGTTGGGAATTCAGCAGGACTTGTGGATCGTACTCCGGGAGATTCGTCCTCGACATCACCATGCCTCTCGCTTAGGTCTGTGATCGACTCCCGCCCCCTCCTACTGTCTATCCTGTTTCTACATGTCAGCGTTCACGCGGTGTCCATCAACACATAGTGAGCGGGCGGAGAAATTGGTCAATGAGGAGTTGTATTTCATTGAGGTTAAATGGTTTGAGGAGATACGCAACCGCACCATATTGGAGCGCTTCTGTGGCCGCGCTGATATCCGCGCCTCCCGTAATGAGAATGATTGGCAATTGAGGATGAAGCATTTTTGACGTTTGAAGGAGTTGCAGGCCATTCATGTCGGGCAGCCCGAGATCTTGAATGACGAGATCGATGTGGTGAGTGTGGAGGTCTCGTATTGCGTGCTGGGCTGTCTCGGCCGTTATGACGTCGTAGGTGGGACGTAAGTGGAGGGCAAGGAGATTGCGTGGGCCTGCATGGTCGTCAACAACTAGGATTGTGGCTCGTCTGAGATGGTCTGTCATTGCGACTGTCCCATCAACCAAAGCAGAGATGATACGAGCTAGTAGATCTTCATATCGGTGAGTACGTATGAAGTGTAGCAGAAATGCTGGTATTGTCAGCCTTACGTGGAATCGTGCGATCTGGCGTTTTCCGCCGAGGAGCGTCGGCCCTCAGTCGGTGGGGCAATGTTGCTCTGAACGCATAAACGTATGGCTTGAATATCCCTCAGTTACATGCGGTGAGCGCTGGTCGGAAGCAGTTCGCAGCCAGTCAATCGGTCGGAGGTAGCCTCGCGCCAAGGAGGCGAGGCCCAACCCATTCATTTGTCCCACTCGGACATACCCTTTTCTAGTTTCCTATTTTCCTTCTGAGTGAGTCTACCTGGTAAAGCGGAAATCCATGACGAAACGCCCCGTGCTTTGGATGTGATACCTCGTTGCGAAGCTGATCCAGGAAGGGGACCGAAAACGCTCTCTCCCAAATCAGTCATTTCTCTCTGTCCGCCGTGTGGTCGGCATCTGACTGCTATACTTTCCGAGGTAGTACCGCGTCATAGTTCGGTTCCGAGGCGTTGTGATGAATCGAGACAGACCCTGGTGGGTAGTCCTATTTGGAGACAAAGTAATGATGGCAGCCCTGGTAGCCATCTGGGGTGCACCGGTTTTTGCGCTGTTTCAATTGTCAATCGGACAAGTGGCGATCGGCATCAGTGTCTTCATTGCCTCGTTCCCATGCTTTTGGTGGGTGGTGAAGGAGTGCGATCGCCGCCACCTTGTCCGCGGATGGCTTACCGTGGCGTCCACTATAGGCGTTGTGGCGATTTTCGGACTGATCTTCTGGCAAATAATCTAAAGCCCGCCGCTCGGAAGTTGCTAAGGTCGTTCAGTAAGTGAGGAGCCGCGAGCCATGGCACGAATCGCATGGATCTTCAGTTGGTTATATCCCTACACCGGGCGGGGTGCGAGGACGGACGGGCCGGTCAGCGACAGGACCCGTCTTCCTACACCGGCCACATCTCCTCGTTCCACGCCATTTCCCAAAACATCCACTCATACCTCGAGCTGGTGATGAACGCCTCCTCCATCCGTCGCTTTTCTTCCTTCCCCGCGGTCTTCGCCCACTGATCCACCTTCTTCCTCATCCATTGCTGGACTTCTGCAAATTCCGGAGAGGCGTAGAGCATGAGCCAGTCCCGATAGGGATGTTTCTTCGCGGGCGGTCCATTCTTGAGTAAATGCTGACCCACGACACAATAGATCCAGGCGCAGGGGAGAACGACGACTGTAATATCTGCGGCTGATCCTGAGGCTGCGATGTGCAGCATGTGGCGGGTGTAGGCGTAGTTGGTCGGTGCCATCGGGACGGAGGACATTTCTTTAGGGGACAGATTCCAACGGCTGCCGTAGCCTTCATGCAGGCTCCGCTCGACGGTGATGGTTTCCTCCGCCAGTTTAGCAAAACGAAGCGCGGTTTCTGAATCAGGCGCACGCATGGCGCCTGCCGCAAAGACGCGGGACAGGTCGCCGAGAAAGCGGGCGTCTTGCAGGATGTAGTATTTGAATTTCTGTTCGGGCAGCGTGCCGTTACCGAGAGCGACGATGAACGGGTGGTTGAGTTGCGCATCCCAGATGGGCGTCGCCAGTTGTCGGAGGCGATCAGAAAACAACATGCGTGACTCCTTTGTCGTTCGAGCGAACAGGTTAGGGAATCGGCGGCCAGGGGCGCGGGAGGCGATTTATACCGTCCAGCGCCGCGACTTTATAACATTCGGCGAGCGTTGGATAGTTGAAGACCGTGTCGATGAAATAATCGATCTTGCCGTGGTAGGCCATCACGGCTTGGCCGATATGAATCAGTTCCGTTGCGCCTTCACCGATGGTATGCACACCGAGCAGTTCGTGGGTGTGCCGGTTGAACAGCAGCTTGAGCATGCCGGTCTCGTCGCCGATGAGTTGTCCTCTGGCAATCTCTTTGTAGTGAGCGATGCCGACGCCGTAGGGAATTTCCCCTTGCGTGAGTTCCTCTTCGTTTTTCCCCACCATGGAGATCTCAGGAATCGCATAGATGCCGTATGGGAGCAGGTCAGTATCGGTACGATCCGGATAGCCGAATGCGTGGCAGGAGGCATGACGACCCTGTTGCATCGAAGTAGAGGCCAACGCCGGAAAACCGATGACGTCGCCGGCGGCATAGATATGCGGTACGGCTGTTTGGAAGTGCGCGTTTACGGCCAAACGTCCGCGCCGATCCGGCGTGAGACCGACTGCTTCGAGGTTGAGCCCGGCGGTCGCGCCGACGCGCCCGATCGCATACATCAACGTCGTAGCCTGGATCGGTTTCGCCTGTTGAAGGCAGACATCGATGCGGTTGCCGGTTTCCTTCTTGATCGCCAGGACCTCTTCCTCGTGGTACAGCGAAACGCCGATGTCTTTCATCTGCCGTTGCAGCGCCGCGATAATCTCGGCGTCGACGAATTCCAAGAGGCGCGGCCGTTTGTCGATGAGGGTAACCGGCACTCCCAGTGCCGCCAAAATCGAGGCATATTCGGTACCGATGACACCGCCTCCCACAATCACAATGGAGTCGGGGATGCGCTTCAGCGTCAGAAGGCCGTCCGTGTCGATGATGGATTCATCGTCGAATGGAATTTCAGCCGGTCTGGCCGGTTCGGTGCCGACGGCGATGACGATGAAGTCCGCCGTATGTTCAATCGAACCGCCGGCCTGTTGAATCTGTAGACGGTGCGGATCGACGAACCGGGCCGTGCCGAAGATCATGTCGACGCGATTGCGAGCCATTTGGTTTTGAACGATGGCGATTTCGTTCTTGATGACGTGATTGGCACGGAAGGCGAGGTCTTCGATGGTGATGGTGTCCTTGACCCGATAGCCGGCGCCGTAAAGATTGCGTTGGCGAAAGCCGGAGAGGTACAGGACCGCTTCGCGAAGCGATTTGCTGGGGATCGTGCCGGTATTGGTGCAGACCCCGCCGACAACTTCCTTCCGCTCGATGATGCCGACCGTTTTATTAAGCTTGGCCGCCTGTACGGCGGCTTTTTGGCCTGCGGGTCCGGTACCGATGACGAGAAGATCGTAATGAGCCACGGTCCCTCGAGAGAAAAGGGTGAGGCAATGGCTGAGCGGAAGCCAGGGGTCGCTCCCCTTAGCTAGACCTTAGCCTCAACCTGAGCCATCCGCAAGTTAGCTGTTGGTAATCAGCTTGCGGGCGAATTGAAAGGCTTCGTCCATGTTAGGCAATTGGGCCAGTTCCGGAGTGATCTGGAGATAGCGCACGGTACCATGGGCATCTACGACCATGATCGCGCGCGCGAGGATGTGGGGATCTTTGAGAAAGAGGCCATAGGCCTTGCCGAAATCCGCGTTCCGGTAATCGGAGAGGAACGTGATGTTGTGAATTTTGGCCTCTTCCGCGAACCGTTTCTGCGCGAACGGGGTGTCGATGCTGATGGTGATCAACTCAACCATCTTATCGAGCCCTTTGTTTTTCTCGCTCAAGTGGTGAGTTTGCTGTTCGCAGACTTTCGTGTCCAACGATGGCACGATGCTGATAATCCTCACCTTTCCTTTTCCCGCCGTGTCGACAAGATTGACGAGCGTGAGATCGGTTTGGGTGACCCTCACGCTCCGGAGCTGATCGCCGACCTTGATGCCGTTCCCCGAGAGCGCCAAGGGACTGCCTTTGAAGAGAATATTATGGCCGTCTCCGGCCGACGCACTGCCTTCTGCCACAGTGAGGTTCTTGTAAAGAAATGCGGATTCGGTTCCGGCGCCCATACAACCTGCCAGGCTGAGAGGGGTAAGCAATATGAGCGTCTTGAACAGGCGGGCGACGGTTGCGGTCATTTGTGGCCTCCACATGAGAAAGAAAACGGTTAACGTTGGATGAACTTTATCATAGCTTGATTGGCGAGAGCAGGTTGTTCCCATTGAGGGATATGCCCGGCTTTCGGGATGCGAACCAGCGTCGATCCCTTGATGGTCTCGTGCAGTTCCTCGCCGACTGCGGTGGGGAACACCCGATCTTCTTCGCCCCAGAGAATCAACGTCGGGTGAGTGATCTCTCCAATCCGCTTGGCGAACCCGGCCTCCCATAGAGGGAGGTTTTTACCCACGGTGAGGAGCGGCGGAATGATGCCGGGACGTTGACGGTTCCGGTTGGATCGCTCGATCACCGCCGGCGTCAAGAGCGCCGGATCGTGCACGATTTCTTTCAGCACCGAGTTGATCATGAGACTGCCGAAGAGCCAATTACCGAAGGAGACAAGCCAGGTCGGGGCGCTGGTTTCCAACGCCCGTCGGATCCAGGGACTCGTGAGTTTATGCAGCACGTTTGCCGGCAGCCCGTCGATCAGGATGAGTTTGGATACGCGGTCCGGATAGCGAAGGGCCATTCCGATGGCGAGCCCGCCCCCCATGGAATTGCCGACCAACGTGGCTTGCGGGATTTGAAGCGCATCCATGAACGCGACGAACTGGTCCAGAATCTGTTCCGGGCTGTATTCGATGTCCGGCTTGTCTGAGAGTCCCGAGCCGATCAGGTCCGGCGTGAGGAGCCGAACCTGTGTCGAAAGAGCGGCCTGCTGATGCTCCCATTGCCACATGGAGCCGCCGAATCCGTGGATCAGAATCACTGGCTGGCCGGAGCCGATATCCAGATACGCCATCCTCTGACCCTTGATAGAGACGGTCTTGATCGGAAGACGCTCAATGGCTTCGAACTCAGAAGGAATTGGAGAGGGAGAGGAGCAAGCCGCCACCATGGCCACCAGCAGGCTCAGCGTGAAACGCGATATGAGCAGGCTTGTCGATAATCGAGTTGGGAGAAGGCGGCGGCTCAGGCTATTCCAACTGGATGACCGTTTCGTCCGTTTTAACATTGTCCCCTTCGGCAACGAGGATGCCTGTGACTTTGCCGTCGACCGGAGCGGGCACGCGGCTTTCCATTTTCATTGCCTCGATAATCAGCAGGGGGTCTCCGGTTTTGACCCGGTCACCTTTTGCCACCAGCACCTTGACGACGCGACCCGGCATGGGCGGTGCGACGTCGCCCGGTTTCGAGGGCTTCGGGCGTTTCGGTTTCGCGCTGCTGCCGCTTTCAGGTGTTTCCGGCAGGCCGGCGAGGATTTCTTGAATCGGTTCGAGCGATACTTCTTCAAGCTTGTCGTTGACGCGAATGTAATAGGGCTTGCGGCCTTCGGTTTTGCGGCCGGACCCCGACACCTTCACATGGTACGTTTCTCCGTGGACCGTCACGTTGAACTCGACCGGCGCGAGGTGGAGTTCGCCGCCGACGGCCGGGCCCTTGGGAGACGTCGTCTCCAGCGGTTCCGGGACCAGGTCTCCTTTTTCTCTCGCTTCGAAGAAATCTCGCGCGATGGCGGGAAACAGCACGAAGGAGAGTTGATCCTCGACGGCATCGGCTGACGCAGGCAGATCCTTCTTGACCGCTTCCATCTCCGGATCGAGCCGGTCGGCTGGTCTCGTCTTGATCGGTTCTTCATCGCCGATGGCTCGCGTCATCACATCCCGGTCGACCTGCCCCGGCGCACGCCCGTACAGCCCCAGGAAATAGTTTTTCGTTTCGTTCGTGATGACCTTGTAGCGCTCGCCGGTCAACACGTTGAGGGTGGCTTGCGTACCGACGATCTGGCTGGTCGGTGTGACGAGCGGCGGGTATCCCATGTCTTTTCGCACGCGCGGCACTTCGTCGAGCACTTCTTTCATCCGGTCCAGCGCATTCTGCTCCGTCAACTGCGCGGCCAAATTGGAGAGCATGCCGCCGGGGATTTGCGAGGTCAGGATTTCCGCGTCGACGCCGGTAAAGTCGCTCTCGAACTGGCGATATTTGCGGCGGACGGACCTGAAGTGTTCCGTAATCGGGAGAAAGGAGGCAAGGTCCAGCCCCGTGTCGTAGGGGGTCTGCTTTAGCGCGGCGACAAGGGTTTCCGTTGCCGGATGGGACGTGCCACCAGCCAATGGCGACATGGCGGTGTCGAGCATATCGAGCCCGCCGAGGATGGCCATGAGTGACGACATCGAGGCCATTCCGGACGTGTAGTGCGAATGGAGATGGATGGGCACCTTGACTGCCGCTTTCAGGCGACGCACCAGGTGGTAGGCATCAAGGGGCGCCAAGAGCCCCGCCATGTCCTTGATACAGAGCGTGTCGGTGCCCATATCTTCCAGTTGCTTCGCCAGATCCACGAACCGGTCGATGTTGTGAACCGGGCTTACCGTATAGCTGATGGCTGCTTCGGCATGTTTGCCGCAAGCTTTGACCTCGCGGATGGCTCGATCTACGTTCCGGACGTCATTGAGGGCGTCGAATATCCGGAACACGTCAATGCCGTTGGCGGCGGAGCGCTCGATAAACCGTTCCAGCACGTCGTCGGCATAGTGACGGTACCCGACCAGGTTCTGGCCGCGCAGCAGCATCTGGAGCTTCGTGTTGGGCATGGCGGCGCGAAGGGTCCGCAGCCGTTCCCAGGGATCTTCTTTCAAGAAGCGCAGGCAGGTGTCGAAGGTGGCTCCGCCCCAGACCTCCAGCGACCAGTAGCCGACGGCATCGAGCTTTTGGGCGATCGGCAGCATGTCCTCGGTGCGCATGCGGGTGGCCAGGAGCGATTGATGGCCGTCGCGCAGCGCGACATCGGTGATCAGGATCGGCTTGCCAGCGGCGGGTTGGATGGTAAAGTCTTGATGCCGCGGTTTCTGCCCTTTCGATGTCTTGATGACGGGCGCCGCCGGGCGTTTTTTCGTGGCTTGTTTTCTTGCTGAATGTCGTTTAGTCGCCATGATGTCGTAATGTGCGGGAGCGCCTTACCGAGTTGTGGTGTTGCCGGTTACAACCCTTCGTACGCCGCGATCGCGGCAGAGATCGCCACGACCAAGTCTTCCGGCTCTTCGATCTCGTGATAGTTAAAGAGGTCAGGGTGTGTCTCCAAATACGAGGTATCGAAACGTCCCGCCAGAAAGTCCTGGTCCTCCATGATAGTTTTCATGAATGGGATCGTGGTTTTGACGCCGCGCAAAACGTACTCCTCAAGCGAGCGCCGCATGCGGCTGACCGTTTCCTCCCAGGTCCGGCCCCGTACCGTCAGCTTCGCCAGCAGGGCATCATAGTAAGGAGGCACGACGTAGTCCTTGTAGACCGCTCCATCGATGCGGACGCCGATACCGCCCGGCGACAAGTATGCTGTGACGGTGCCGGTGCAGGGCATGAAGTTGTTCTTTGGATCTTCCGCATTGATCCGGCACTGAATGGCATGGCCTTGCAGCGTCACATCCTTCTGATGGATCTCGAGCGGCTTCCCAGCCGCGATGGAGATCTGGTTGCGGACGATGTCGATCGCCGTAATCTGTTCGGTCACCGTATGTTCAACCTGGAGGCGGGGGTTCATCTCGATAAAGTAGAAGTGGCCTTCCTGGTCGAGGAGGAATTCGACGGTGCCGGCATTGTCATAGTCCACCGCGCGGGCGATGGTGGTGGCGGCCTTCCCCATCTCGCTCCGAAGCTTCGGGGTGAGAATAAGGGACGGCGCAATTTCGATCAGTTTCTGATGCCGGCGTTGAATGGAGCAGTCCCGCTCTCCAAGGTGGATGATGTTGCCATGGCGGTCGGCGAGAATCTGGAACTCGATGTGATGGGGGCGTTCGATAAATTTTTCAATGAAGACGCTGCCGTCACCGAAGGCGGTTTGCGCTTCCCGTGAGGCGACCTCCATGTTCTCGCGGAGTTCCGCGTCGGAACGGACGACGCGGAGCCCGCGTCCGCCGCCGCCGGCACTGGCCTTGATCATGACGGGATAGCCGGCCTTCTTCGCAAAGGCGAGCGCCTCTTTGACGTCGCTGACGCCGCCGTCGGTCCCTGGGACGATCGGCACGCCTACTTCTTTGGCAAGATCGCGCGCCTTGACCTTGCTCCCCATCAGAGTGATGGCACGAGGGGAGGGGCCGATGAACGTTATCCCGGAGGCTTGGCAGAGTTCCGCGAAGTGGGCGTTTTCAGACAGGAATCCATAGCCCGGATGGATGGCATCGGCGCCGATCCGCAGCGCCAGATCGACGATCTGTTGCCCGTCGAGGAAGCCCTTGACCGGTCCTGGTCCGACGACATACGCCTCGTCGGCTTTTTTCACGTAAATGCCGGTCGAATCGGCCTCGGAATAGATGGCGGCCGTCGCGATATCGAGCTCGCGGCAGGCGCGGATAATCCGCATGGCGATCTCACCGCGATTGGCCACAAGAATTTTCTTGAACATGTCTCTCTGACTTCCTGTACCGCGCACATGTCGCTCCCGGTGGACCGGCGCAAAGGAGCGCGTAAGCTAGCATAGGATCAAGAGTCCTGTCGAGGGAGGATCGGGCGGGATGGAGAGGAAAACGGGCCCGGGAGACCGGACGGTTTCCCGGGCCTGAGGGTTACTTAGCCTGAATCAGCAGCGGCTTGGACTGTGCGCTCCCACCGCCGGCCACAATGATCAGGAACGACATCCCGGGCTTGGCCTCCGGCACGGTCGCTTCGATCGTGGAGTCATTGACGAACTTGTAGTCCACTTTGGCCTTCGGCGAAGCGCTGAATGTGACCGTATGAAAGCACTCCTTCGTCCCGAAGTTCTCGCCCTTGATGACAACTTTGTCGCCGGGCTTGACGTCGTCGGGCTCCACCTTAGCAATCCGCGGGCGCTTGCTGCGGTCGCAGACCGGGTCGCGCTCCACCTTATCCGCATCAAAGCCCTTGATCGATTCCATGTCATAGAGCGTAAAGCCGGCGCCCTCGACAATGGCGCCCTGTCCGCTGGACTCTTCGGCGCCGACCGGAACGGTGAGGCATAGCGCAATTGCGGCCAGCCCCGTCACCATGAAGACTGATGATTGCCACGTCTGCATAGGAGCCTCCTTCACATGAAAGACCGAAGATTATTTCCGGTCGAATGGGACATAGGCCTCAGCAATGATGGTTTGACCCGCCGGTGACAGCGCAAATTTGGTAAAAGCCTCGATCAGGGGATTGGCCTCTTTCTTCGAGACAAGCAGCACCGGGCGCCGCAACGGATACCGGCCGTCTTTCACCGTGGGGACTTCCGGCTCCACCTTATCTACGGGAAGCAGTCTGACGGCGACGCCACTGGAAACGACTGAGAGGCCTTGGCCCAATGAAATAAACGCTACGGCTGAGAGCGGCGGTAGAGTTCCTACCACCGTTTTGACCACTTTGTCGTCCTTGCCGATGACTTTCGCGCTGTCTGAGATTTTTCCAGTGATGCCGAGTTGGTTCTCAAACGCATCGCGGATGTTCTGGTTCTTTGGTCGATCGATGACGAGAATCTTGGTATCTGGGCCTCCGAGTTCAGACCATTCTCGCACTTTGCCGGAAAAGATGTCGGCGACCTGCTGCTTCGTCACCTCTTTGGTGAAATTGGACAGATGGACAAGAATGCCGATGCCGTCCCAGGCGATCTGCGTTGCTGCGAGCCCCGGTTCCTCGTATCCCGTGACGGCCAGCTGTGCGTCACCGGCCTTGACCATGTCAACCGGTTTGGAGTGGTCGTCCCAGCGCACGTCGACATAGGCACGCGGGTTGGCCTTCTCAAAGGCTCTGGCGAGTGATTCGATCGTCGATAGTTCAGGCCCATTGCCTGCAATGACCAGATTGCCTGCGATGTCGGCCAAAGAAGAGAACGGGATTGTCAGAGCGAAAAGAATATTGAACGCCAGCAGTGACAGAATTTTCACGGTCAGAAGGGATTTCGCTCCCTTCTTCTGATGATCGTCTCGATGGTGGCTTCTCACGTCCCGGCCTGTGTCTTGGTTATTTTCCTGATTCGCCGCCGGGGGCCGGGGTTGAATCTGGTGCGGCGCGCTTGCCGATCATCGGTGGGAGTTTGGAAAACTTGTCCATGCGCTCATTTAACATGTCATATGCCTTCATTTCGGTGAAGCCCGGCTTGTGGGTGCCGACGACTTTTGATGCAAAAGACGAAATCAGCCTGGTCGCTTCCTGCGCGTTACAAAACGGGCATATCGTATCTTCAACCCTGGCATGAACCGACTGGGTGGCTTCAAACGTCTTTTCGCAGTGGCCGCATCGATATTCGTAGATTGGCATGGTGGTATGTCCCTTTTTCGTGACCTGACTGACAGCGGCTCCGGAGGACCCTTGACCGCTCCTCGAACGATGCCGTATTGTAGCACACCTGCCTGGTTTGAAGACTAGGGGATTGCTCAGTGGACGAGGAGGAGGTTCGATGCCGGTGTTAATTCGACGGTACAAGGGTAATAACGGGATGATGCAGGAGGAGCGGATCGACGAGGAGGACCGGATCGAGCGCTATTTTCGGCTGTTCGAAAAGGACGATGTGAAGAAGCTGGAGACCGGGGTCAAGGTCTTCATTGAAAAGGATGAGTGGCAACTCCTCCCCTAAACGAGTGAGGGGTCACGGGTGAGGAGGGAAAGGTTGCTGGACCTTTGCTTTCATACCCCCCACCCCTGACGTTTCACCGCTAACGACTCCCACAATGACGTACTGGATTCACATTGCTCGCTCGATCGATCGGGTGACGCTTCACAAGGATCGCTGCTCGGAAGTGCCTGCACGGCAATCCTCGACCGATTTTTGGGAAGGCGGCTGGTTCGACTATCCGGACAAGGAGCGAGCCATCGCGGCGATGGAACAGGCCGGGACGAGCGATCAGCGCCGGTGTCCTCTCTGCAAACCGTAAGCTTAAACTGCTGAGTGCTGAGTTCTTGGTGGGCCAAAAGGAACTCGGGACTCAGCATTCAATCCTCAGCACTTTTTTATCTCTATGCCACGACTGGCCTTGCTCCTCACGACCCTGATTTGGGGCGCGACATTTCCTGCTACCAAAGCGGCGTTGGAGCAAATTCCACCGCTCTCATTCCTGCTTCTGCGGTTTCTGCTGGGCACGGTGATCGTCGCCGGATGGTTCGTGATGATGCGACATCGGGTTCATCGGGGGCGAGAGGTGTTGTATGCCAGCGGCATTGCCACGATTTTCTTGTTTCTCGGCTATGTGCTCCAGACTGTCGGGCTTCGGTATAGCACCGCGTCGAACTCCGCTTTCATCACGGCGCTCTATGTCCTCTTCGTGCCGTTGATCCTTCGACGCTTCGAAGGGCGGGTGTTGCTCGCCACGGCGATTGCGACAGGGGGATTATGGCTGTTAGTGAAGCCGAGCGCATCGGTGAACATCGGCGACGTCATGACGCTGGGCTGCGCGCTGGCCTTTGCCGGACATATTATCTGTCTCGAGCGGTTCACGCGCCGGTATGATGCCCCATCCCTCCTGCTCTGGCAGATGACCGCCATGAGCATTCTCTTTATTCCGACCGCGCTGTGGGAGCAGGCCCCGGGGGCTGCCTTCGCTCCTACGGTGGTTCTGTTGATCGGATTGGCTGTGACAGGGGGATTGGCAACGGGAGCCTTTGCGGTACAGATGTGGGCGCAGCAAATCGTTCCGGCGCAACAAGTGGCACTGGTCTTTGCCTCGGAGCCGGCCTATGCAGCCTGGCTCTCGTGGTATTTTCTCGGCGAGACGTTGGACCTGCAAGGATGGATCGGGAGCGGGATGATCCTGCTGGCGGTGCTCATCGGTGCATTCAGTTCGACGACATCTCAGGTGGTTTCCGAGACCGCTCAACCGGCGTAACGCAGGACGAACAGAATCTCATGGCACAAAAGTTCGGTAACGGGCGTTGGGTGCGTGAAGGATTTCTCGACAACCGTGTCGAGGGGACTGTCGTCGGCCGCATCGTGTTCGCAGCGATCGGCTCGGTCGACCTGTACCTGAAGGGCAACTTTAAGGCCGACATTGCCGGTCAGGTGATCCAGTTCCGGAACAGCCGGTTTGAGGATGACGACATGGCCGCGCAGGTAATCGGCGACATGGACAGTCCACAGATCGGGACGGTCAATCTCATTTCATTCGATCCACACCCGAATCTGGTGCCGCATCCTTACGTCGAATGGTTTTCGGCCAGGAATAACCACTATCGATTTGAACTGAATCCCGATGAGGCCTGGATTGTTCCGGAAGAAGAGCGGACCCTGATTGATCGGGAGAGCCGCAGAATCCGGGAGGCCTTCAGCGGAGTTTCGTCCAAGCGGAGCAGGCCTGAGGAAGATTCAGATTGGGTGTAGAGAGGCTTCGGCTGAGGGGGACAGATCTTAAAGCCAGCCACCCAGCCTCGAGTCTTGACCTCAGCCTTCGCGTGGATTATACGGCGATCGCTTCGTGTTTGCTCTTCTGCTCGCGCACGTAGACCGGCACGTCTTTGATGTCCCACACCAGTCCAAGCCATTCCATGGTCTTCAGGCAGTAGTAGGTCATGTCGATTTCCCACCAGTAGAATCCCTGCCGCGTCGAAGCCGGGTAGTAATGGTGGTTGTTGTGCCAGCCTTCGCCCATCGTGATCATCGCGAGGAAGAAGTTGTTGCGGCTGTCGTCTCCAGTTTCGTAACGCTGTGAGCCGTAGACGTGCGAGAGCGAGTTGATCGTACAGGTGCCATGGATCAGCGCGACGGTGGATATGAAGAATCCCCAGATCAGCATCTGCGGTCCGTTCGTGCCGAGTTCCGGGGCGTAGGCTTCCAGCAGTTTCCCTAATCCGAACATGCCGAACCCCGCGATTGTCGGGACGAGGATATCGAACCGATCGAGAAAGCGCAGCTCCGGATACTTGGCAAAGTCGGCGATGGCTTTCAATCTGGGCGCAAAGTGGGTCTGTGAGGTGAACCAGCCGATATGCGACCAGAGGAATCCCCCTTGCCGCGGAGAATGGACGTCGTCAGGCGTATCGGAGGCAATGTGGTGGTGGCGGTGATGGCCGGCCCACCAGAGCGGGCCACGCTGGGCACAGGATCCGCCGAGGACAGCGAAGGCGAATTGACATGCACGGGTCGTCTTGAACGTCCGATGCGAAAAATAACGGTGATACCAGCCAGTGATGGCGAACATCCGAACAAAATAGAATGCGACGGCGACCGCGACGGCCGCCCAGCTGGTCCCGACCCAGATGACGCCCAAGCACATCGCATGAACGGCGATAATCGGGACGCAACGGACCCAGTCCATCTTGGGGACCCCGTCCGTTTTCATATATTCGAGACCGGCCCAAGAGTCGAACCAACGCAGGAACGTGAACCAGAGGTTTTGAGCTTTGGTCAGGTGCAGAATTCGTACGTCGGACATTCACTTACCTCCAGGTCGGTGGCGGCTAGTCTCGCCCCCCACAGAGAATCGCACTAATTTGTATGAGGCCACGGCTCTAGTTAGGTGGATCACGTGGCAGGTCGAGGAATGCTGGGTTAGGACGAGGAAAACGTCCAAACCCTTCAATGACAGGGGCGCATTATACATGAAAGCCGCCTCGAATGGTACCGGATTTTTTGCGTCTCTCGTGAGCTCAGATTAATTGTACTGGAATGGGGCGGTATGTCTATAAAGGGCCTGAATACTGCGCGATTGAGGCAGTTCTCAGGTGTTGAGGGACCGTCCAGTAATTTGACAGCTCTATTACCGCGTCTCTAGAATGCGCCAATTATGAATGATCGGTTCTTGAAAGCCTGCCGACGTGAGGCCGTCGATTGTACCCCTGTCTGGTTCATGCGTCAGGCCGGGCGCTATATGGCCGAATACCGCTCCCTTCGTGCCAAACATTCGATGTTGGACCTCTGTAAGACCCCTGAACTGGCTGCCCAAGTAACACTTCAACCGATCGACCGATTTCCGCTCGACGCCGCGATTATTTTTGCCGACATTCTCCTGCCGCTTGAGGCCATGGGCCTGAAACTGGAGTTCGCGGAAGGGGAGGGGCCGGTGATCCATAATCCGGTTCGTGAGCGGGCCGATGTGGACCGGCTAAAGGTGATCGACGGGAGTGAGTTGGACTACGTCGCGGAGGCTATTCGTCAAACCCGCAAGGCGCTGAACGGACGCGTCCCGTTGATCGGGTTTGCCGGTGCGCCGTTCACCTTGGCCAGCTACGCAATTGAGGGCGGCGGGTCGCGCAACTATGTGCTGACGAAGTCGATGATGTATCGCGAGCCGGAGGTCTGGCACAAGCTGATGGACAAGCTGGCCCGTGTCGTCACCGGCTACCTCCGCAGGCAGATTCATGCCGGCGCGCAGGCGATTCAGCTCTTCGATAGCTGGGTCGGCTGTTTGTCGGCCGGCGATTATGCGGAATATGTGATGCCGCATGTGCAGCTGATTTTTGAAGGATTGAAACGAGAAGGCGTGCCGATGATCCATTTCGGGACAGGCACGACGGCGATCTTGCGACAGATGCGCGAGGCGGGCGGGGATGTGATTGGCGTGGATTGGCGGATTTATCTCGATGAAGCCTGGACCGTGATCGGACACGATCGGGCGGTGCAGGGGAATCTCGACCCTGTCGCGCTCTATGCCCCGCTCCATGAAATCGAACGCCGCATTGAGGATATTCTGCGTCGCGCCGCCGGACGTAACGGCCACATTTTCAATCTGGGCCACGGCATCCTGCCGACCACTCCTGTGGATCATGTTGAAGCGACGATCAATATGATTCACAAACTCAGTCAACGGTAAACCCCGCGAGTCTCGATGTCATCATCGCAGAAACCCATAGCCGTGCTACTGATGGCGATGGGAGGCCCGGATTGCCTGGAGAATGTCGAGCCCTTCCTGCTCGATGTGCGAGGTGGACGGCCCACGCCACCTGAACTCGTCGAAGAAATTCGCGAGCGCTATCGCGCGACCGGTGGAAAATCGCCTGCGGTGGGGATTACCAAGGATGTGGCCAAAAAACTCGAAGCGCGCTTGAACGAGACCGGGAACGAGCGCTACCGGGTCTACGTCGGATTGCGGCATTGGCATCCCTTTATCAAAGAAACCTATGCGGAGCTGCTGGCCGATGCGCCGGAACATATCATCGGATTCTGCATGGCTCCGCAGCAGTCGTCCTTGAGTACCGGTGCTTATCGAAAGAAAGTAGAGGAAGCGCAAGCCTCCCTGCAGAGTACCTGTCCGGTCAGCTATGTCGGGAGTTGGAACCGGCATCCCAAGCTGATCGCAGCGATTGTCGAGAATATCAAACAGGGGCTCCTCAAATTTCCCGCTGATGTGTGGGCCGGCGTGCCGGTGCTTTTTACGGCGCACAGCTTGCCTGAACGGATCGTTGCGATGAAGGATCCCTATCCCGAGGAAGTAACAGGCACGGTCGAGGCGGTGACAGCGTTGTTGGGGAATCAGCCGGCGCGGTTTGCCTATCAGAGCCAGGGGCGTTCTGGAGAAAAATGGCTGGGTCCGACGGTGGAGTCGGCCATCGAGGATCTGAGCCGTGCAGGCCATCGCCATGTGCTGGTCGCGCCGATCGGTTTCCTCTGTGATCATGTCGAAACGCTCTACGATATCGATATTGAACTCAAACAGCTGGCAGCCACCCACGGGATGCAGCTTGAGCGCATTCAGATGCTGAATGACTCCCCGGCCTTAGTCGAGGTGCTGGCCGATGTTCTGGCTGCGCACGAATCTTCCCTGACGATCACGTCGTGAGCAATCCCCGCACAGTTGCCATCGTCGGTGGAGGCATTTCCGGCCTTTCGACGGCGTTTGCCTTGCAGGAACGCGCGTCGGCAGCTGGTCTTGCGATCCGCTGCACCGTTCTCGATGCCGCTCCTTCGTGGGGTGGCAAGATCGTTACGCATCGCATTGGCGATCTGGTGATGGAAGCAGGCCCTGATTCGTTCCTGTCGCAGAAACCAGCCGGATTGCAACTGGTCGAGAAACTTGGTCTTGCCGATCAACTGATTAACACGAACGAGACAGGCAAGAAAGCCTTTGTTTATTCAGGCGGTCGCTTGTGTGAGTTGCCTGAAGGTCTTGTGGTCATCTCTCCCGGCCAAATCTGGCCCTTTCTCAAAAGTGGTTTGCTGACGGTAAGCGGTCTTGCTCGAATGGGGTTAGATCTTGTGATGCCGCCTAAGCGCTCGCAGGAGGACGAATCGCTGGCATCGTTTTTCCGGCGGCGGTTCGGTCGGGAGGCCTTCGAACGCATGATGGAACCCTTGATGGCCGGTATTTATGCGGGAGATGCAGAGCAGATAAGTGTGAACGCGACATTCCCCCGTTTCCCCGAACTGGAGCGAGAGCATGGGAGTGTCATCCGCGGGATGATGGCAGCGAGGAAAACCGGACGGCCGCAGGGTTCTACCGCGCCGCGACGGACCATGTTCGTGAGCCTCAGGAAGGGGTTGGAAGATCTCGTCAATGCGCTGGTCCGCCGATTGACGGAGGAGAGCGTCACGCTCAGAAGCGGCGCTGTTGTCGAGTCGTTGCGCGTACGGTCTCACCAGTTGGGGCGCTGGACGTACGATGTCATGCTCAGCGATGGATCGGCCCTCTCGGTGGACAGCCTGGTGTTGGCGACGCCGGCTTACGTCTCGGGCG
The DNA here is from genome assembly GCA_033852435.1 of Nitrospira sp. Lineage (GTDB taxonomy): Bacteria > Nitrospirota > Nitrospiria > Nitrospirales > Nitrospiraceae > Nitrospira_C. The sequence goes on along the minus strand of JAWOMO010000066.1, from coordinate 20,477 downwards.
AACTGTTGCGCCCTCTGACGCCGATTGCGGGCGGACTGTTAGACATGATTCCGTATGCCTCGACGGCAACCATTGCCATAACATATCCGGTTTCTGTCATCGGCGGTGCTGTGCAGGGATTTGGATTTGTCGTTCCACGCGCTGAGCAACGGGATCTGATTGCCGCAACCTGGACGTCACTTAAGTGGCCGAATCGGGCGCCATCTGATAGGCTTCTGGTCCGTTGTTATGTGGGTGGAGTCGGGCGAGAAGCGATTCTTCAACTCGATGATGAGGCGCTCGTGGGACGAGTGAAGTCGGAACTTAAGCTGATCTGCGGCGTGACTGCCGAACCGACGTACGTTGAGGTGAATCGATGGGTGAAGGCGATGCCGCAGTATCTGCTGGGCCATCTTGAACGTTTGGAGCAGGTTGATGCGGCATTGAGCCGGTACGGCGGGTTGGTGCTGACCGGCGCCGCCTATCGTGGGGTAGGGATTCCGGATTGTATCCGTGACGGGGCGGTTGCGGCCGACCGGGTGATCCGTTATCTTTCCGGTGAACGGATTTAGCAGATTCAAAGGAAAGAGGAAATGGGAACAGAAAGCAAGATGAAGATTGTTGATGTAAGCGGACCGTTTCGTGAACCGCGAGAGCTGGCGTTTTCCTATGACTACTCCATTCAACGGACGAATTGGCCGACTCCCCATGCCGTGCGCGTAAAGGTGGGAATCGCAGAAGAGTTGGATGCCCTGAGGGCGAAAATTCTCGGTGCAACGACCGGAACGCCGGGGCAGCAACTGGTCATTTCCCAGATCATGTCCAGGCGGATTGCCGACGAGAAACTCCGCATCGCCGAGGGGGAGGGACAGCTGCTGGAACGGCGTGAAGTGGTCATCCCGCCCTATGCCGGGCCGCTCGCACACATGTATGCGCGTCTCGAATCATGGGTGGAACGCGAACGGGAGCCGTTGCGGGCGGAGATCAAGAAGCGGGCGAATCTCTAGTAGGCTGTTGAAAAAGCCCGGCAGTATCACTAGAAAATTTTTCGATAATGCTTCGAATGGACGCCCGATTCGTCGGCAAATCCTATGGAGCCGGTGTCGGGTGCGCCAGTGTTGTTCAAGTCGATTCGGTAATGTCCCCGAATTTCTTCCATCGCAACCTCAAACGGAACAGCATCCGGATAGAGCCCTCCCGGCGCGTGGGCGCCACGGGTTAAGGTTCGAATGACCTCGGCTTGCGCATACTTCGCGTCCGACAACACGTAGATATCCGCCACTGCATGATTGCCGAGTTTGTGGCCTGGGGTGGTGGGCGGAAGATGATCCGTGAGGGTGCCGGCGAGCCGCTCTTTTCTCAACCGTTTCAGGAGCCCCACCACCTGGCTTTCGGTGGCCTGCGCTGGGACGACCAGGCTGATGGCGTTCATCTCCGGGACGGTGGCTTGGACTTTGAAAATAACCGGAGCAGCCTCGGGATCTTCGATCACCGGCCCCGCCGGTCCTTCGGTACCAGCTGCCTGTTTGTTCCGTGAGCTCGGCACGATGAGAGCCACGAAGAGCCAGAGTCCGAGGAGAACGCCGAATACGACAACCAGCGGATGAAGCCCTGCGCGTTTGCCTTCTTGGTAGGGATGTTCTTCTTCGCTCATGCCTGCCTCTTACTTGTCGTCGCCTGTTGTTGTTTGGCTTCTTCCCAAAGCCGGTTCATTTCCTCTATTGAGAGGTCGTTGACGGTTCGGCCTGAACTGCTTGCCTGTTGTTCGATAAACTGAAACCGTTCGACGAACCGGTTAATCGACAGGCGGAGTGCATCCTCCGGGTTCACCTTAACGAAGCGAGCCAGATTGACGAGCGAGAAGAGCACATCGCCGAATTCCGCCGCGATCTCCTGCTGTCTTGCCGTGTTCGTTCCGTCGGATGGTGGAAGCCGCAAGGCCGTGCGCAATTCGTGGATCTCTTCGTCGATTTTATTCAGGACTTGATCGAAGCCTGCCTGATCGTGCGTCCAGTCGAATCCAACACGCGAAGCCCTCGCTTGAATTTGATAGGCTCGGAGCAGGGCTGGGAGTGTGTTGGGTACGCCGTCGAGGACAGATTCCGGCCGCCCTGCCGCCTGTCTCTCCGCACGCTTGATATCTTCCCATCGGGCCACGACCTCTTCAGCATTCGTCGGAGTGGGATCGTTCGAGCCATTCGGGAATACGTGCGGGTGCCGCCTGATCAGTTTGTCCGACAGCTGATCCAGCACGTCGTCGATGGTGAAGGCCCCGGCCTCAGACGCGATCTGGCTATGGAAGAGGACCTGGAGCAGTACGTCGCCCAGTTCTTCAGGCAGCTTCTTCCCGTCCTGCTGATCGATCGTATCCAGGACCTCGTAGGTTTCCTCGAGCAGGTAGGGCTTGAGGGACTCATGCGTCTGTTTACGGTCCCAAGGACATCCGTTAGGGGCGCGTAATGCGGCCATCAAATCGACGAGTTTGTGGAACCGTTCCGACATTGAGACCCCCAGATAACTGCTACGTGAAGTGGGCCCATTATACCTGGTTCCCAGGCTGCTTCAACGAGCCTGCGTCGCTTGCGGGGCCTCCATACGTATGGTAGGCTTCTGCCGCATCCGGCGGGATGTTGAAAAAGCCATCCAGCGTCGTTCTCGCGTCGCTTAGAGGCTCAACGTACAGCACAGAAATACGCCTCGCCTCCTCGCTTGCTGCGGCCTTGCCGGCTGCATTTTTCAACATCCTGGGGGGAGAGAGATATTCTGGAGTTCGGTTGAGCAGGGGAGAAGACCGTGGGAGGGGAAAAAGAAGAAGGATTTGTGGTTCGGGATCGACGGGGTACCAGTGGTGCTGAGAAGCCTGCTGCGCCGTCACCGGCTCCTGCCTCATCCAAGGAGGCTTCCTCACCGTCTCGGCCCAACTCCGGAGCAGGCTCCGGGGTGCCTGTTACGTTCGCGTCCTTTGTGATCTCCCTGGGCAGTTCCTCGCTGATGCTCATGGGAGAGCAACTCGATCCTCAGCAGCCGGCGATGCCCGTCAACTTGCCGCAAGCCAAAGAAATTATCGATTTGCTGTCGGTCTTGGAAGAGAAGACCAAGGGCAATCTGACGACCGATGAGCAGGCGGTGTTGCGCGACATGCTCTACGCGCTCCGCATGAAATATGTCAGTTTGACTTCGAAGCCGTAATCCTGCCGCACGACATGTCTTGAGCCGGTACCTTCATCGTGACGCCGATGATCGTGACATTCTTTTGAGCCAGGCCGCCAATTCCGTTATAGTGAGTAGTCTTTCCTGTCACGCGATCGATCAATAAGAGGGAACAACAGGCGTGAGTGATCTCCCCAAAGACACGGCTCAGCCGGTGTGGACCGGCCCAGAGCGGCGGGTATCCCCGGCGCGTTCCGTGAGTGGCGCGCCCGGTCGTCTGGCCGGGCCGGCGGCGCCCAGTTCAGAACCAGAGCGCCGGAAGCGGCACCTGCGACCGGTATGGATTCTTCTGCTGTTTCTCCTCCCTTGTCTGGCTCTCACGTTCTATTATGCGCAAGTCGTCGTTCCGGGCGGAGAAGACCCCGACTCGTTCTTCCCGACGACGAGTTACGCATTTGTGCTTCTTCTGATCAACCTCGACCTGATTGGCTTCGTAGTGCTGCTGCTACTGCTGTCCAGGAATCTCATCAAGGCTTATTTCGAACGGCGGCATCGACTGATCGGCTCGGGGTTTCGAGCGAAGCTCGTCGCGGCATTCATCGGCTTTTCACTGATTCCGACGGTTCTGCTTGCCCTTGTCGCCAGCGGGCTTGTGAACAAAGCGGTGGATGTGTGGTTCAGCGATCAAATCGATCGGGTGATGCGCGACTCGTATGAAGTGGCCAAGATGCAGCACGCCGGCCACATCACGTTAGCCGTTAATAGCGCGCGCGCGATCAGCCATGAGATTTTTCGTGAAGACATGCTGGTGCCTGGACAACGCGATCTCCTCGTCGCGGCCATGGGGCGCAAGCGGGTGGAATTCGGGGTTGCGGGCATTGAAGTCTATTCCGCCAAGATGGAGACGCTCACGAAATCGCTCGATTCGGAGGTGCCGCAGGGCGTCCTGGACTTGCCCATCGGTCAGTTGGTGTTGCAAGCCATCAACAGCAAACAGGAAGCGAATACCGTCCAGGAGGCGCAATCCGGCCGGCTCGTGCGGGCGGCTGCTCCGGTTGCAGCAAGCGGGCGGGGCAGCGAGGTCGGAGGCGTCGTTGTGGTGGATGCCTACGTGCCGGAATCCTTGCTGGCCAAGATGGATGGGATCGGGCGCCAGTACGAAGAGTATAAACAGATCAAGGCGATGAAGAATCCGATCAAAGCCGGCGCCTATCTGTTTGTCGCCGTGATTACGTTATTGATCGTGTTTGGAGCGACATGGTTCGGATTCTATGTGGCCCGCAGTATTACCGTGCCGATACAACGCTTGGCCGAAGCGACAGAATCGATCGCCCAGGGCGATCTGTCGGTCCGCATTGATGCCAAGGCCACCGACGAAATCGGCACCCTCATCGACTCCTTCAACCGCATGACGGCCGACTTGCAGAACAGCAAGTCGACGATCGAATCCGCCAACGTGTCTCTGCGCCAGAACAACCTTGAGCTCGACCGGCGCCGGGCCTACATTGAAACGGTGGTCGAGACGATCGCGGCTGGCCTCCTGTCGATCGACAAGAACGGCGTGGTGACGAATTTCAATCCGTCCGGAGAGCGGATTCTCGGCCTGTCCGCTGACCGGCTGCGAGGGCGTCCGGCTAACGAGGCATTCAAAGAATTCGGGCTGGCGCTCTTTCAAACGATCTACGACCGCATGCTCCAGGATCAGCGGGACGATTTGACGTTAGACGGCACCATTGAGGTGGAAGGCAAGTTCCTCACCGTCGCGTTGCATGCCTCGCGGATGAAGGACGAGGCGGATCAGGATCTCGGCATCGTGCTGGTGTTCGAGGATCTCACCGAATTGCTCAAGGCCCAGAAAGTGGCCGCCTGGCAGGAGGTGGCGAGGCGCGTGGCTCACGAAATCAAGAACCCGCTGACTCCCATCCAGCTATCGGCGCAGCGGATGCGGAAAAAGTTCTTCGAGAAAGCCCCGGACTTTGACCGCGTCTTTGATGAATCGACCAATGTCATCGTGAACGAAGTCGCTAGTCTGAAGCACATGGTCGATGAATTCTCGAAATTCGCCCGACTGCCGGCACCGCAGCTGGCGCAGCAGTCGCTGCACGACGTGATCAACGAAGTCGTGGCGCTGTACCGCGGCGCCCATAAGGATATTGAGCTGATCGTGACTTTGGACGATGACCTGCCTTCGCTCAAGTTCGACTGGGAGCAAATCAAGCGTGTACTGGTCAATCTTCTTGATAACGCCATTCAGGCGATGAATCAGAAGGGGCGCGTGTGCCTGACGACGCAATACGATACGAAGCGCCGGCGGGCGGTTGTGAGCATCGCCGACGAGGGCACCGGTATTGCGCCCGAGGATCAGGAAAAGCTGTTTGTGCCCTACTTTACGAGGAAGAAAACCGGGACAGGGTTGGGCCTGGCCATCGTCCGCCGCATCATTACCGATCATGAAGGACACATTTCCGCAGGAAACAATCATCCGCGCGGTGCGGTTTTTACGTTTGAATTGCCGGTTTAACCCGTGAGGGGTAAGGGGTTAGGTGAAAAATCTCATGGTTGGTCAAACCCCCTTACGCCTTACGTTTCACGCCTAACGGAGCATTATGTCAGCCTCGATTCTGGTCGTAGACGATGAAGACGCCATTGTGTCATCGCTGAGCAGCATTCTGCAGGATGAAGGGTACGATGTGTCCGTTGCCAAGAACGGCGCGGATGCCTTGAGGGCCTATACGACCGATCCGCCGGACTTGACGCTGCTCGACATTTGGATGCCCGACCTGGATGGACTGGAGACGCTGCGGCGAATCAAGGAGTTGGTGCCGACCGCGCAGGTCATGATGATGTCGGGGCACGGTTCGATCGAGACGGCGGTTAAGGCGATCAAGCTGGGGGCCTATGATTACATTGAAAAGCCCCTCTCGCTGGAGAATGTCACACTCCGCGTTAAACATGCGTTGGATCAATACCGGTTGGAACAGGAAAATCGCTCCCTGCGGACGAAAGTTGAGAAGAAGTTCGAGCTGGTCGGTCAGTCTCCGGTCATGCAAGAGCTTCGTCAGTTGATCGAAACGGCCGGGCCGACGAACAGCCGCGTGTTGATTGGGGGTGAAAACGGAACGGGCAAAGAATTGGTTGCCCGGGCAATCCACCTCCGGAGCGCCAGGGCTGACCGGCCGTTTGTGGCCGTGAATTGCGCCGCCATTCCGGAAACGTTGATCGAGAGCGAACTCTTCGGCCATGAAAAAGGCTCCTTTACCGGTGCCACGACGATGAAGCGGGGACAATTCGAGCAGGCTGACGGAGGCACATTGTTTCTCGACGAGATCGGCGATATGAGTCTGAACACGCAGGCCAAAGTCTTGCGTGCGCTTCAAGAGCAGCAGTTCACAAGGGTCGGTGGGACCAAGTTAATGAAGGTGGATGTACGGGTGCTGGCTGCTTCGAACAAGGATCTCTTGAAAGAAATCGAAAAGGGTACGTTCCGGGAGGACCTCTATTATCGGCTCAACGTAGTGCCGATTATCGTGCCGCCGTTGAGGGAGCGGCGGGAAGACATTCCGCTCCTCATTCGCCATTTCATGAAGCTCCACGTGGAGGAGCAGGGATTGCGCATGAAGGAGATCACGCCGGAAGCGATGAATGTCTTTCAGCAGTACGAATGGCCTGGAAATATTCGCGAGCTTCGCAACTTGATTGAACGGCTCATGATCATGGTGCCGGGAAACGTCATCGATACGGCGCAGGCGAACATGTCTCTGCAAGTGCGAACGCCAGGTGCGACATCCTCTGCGGGAGCAGGGGTGTCGGGGGCAGCCACGGCCCCTGTCAGCCCCCTGTTCACGCAAACGTACGATTCGCTTCGCGACGCGCGCAATGCGTTCGAGAAGGACTATATTGCGCGGAAACTGCGCGAACATCACTGGAACATTTCGCGCACAGCAGAGGATTTGAAGATCGAACGGAGCCACCTCCATCGGAAGATCAAGCTGCTGGACGTGGAGATGCGACCTGAAGGCTAGGTCCGCCACGGCCACTCGCTTCTGTGCTTTGACGGAGCCCGCTTCTCCCAAAGGTCGCAAGAGCCGCGGATCCAAAAGTGAGAGAGCGGGAAGACAGCGTCCTTCGGACTCTTGCCTCCCGAAAAGTTGCGTTCAGGCTGTAACCTTCCAGTACGCTCGTTGACCTCTGTTAGACCCCTCCGCTAAGATGCGCGTCTCTTATGACGACATATCGTGACGCAGGAGTCGATATCGATGCGGGCGATGAATTTGTCGATCGCATCAAGCCGCTCGTCCGTTCCACTTTTCGCCCGGAAGTCCTGACAGACTTGGGTGGATTCGGAGGCCTGTTCCGCCTTCAAGCGAAGAAATACGAAGATCCTGTTCTTGTATCGGGAACCGACGGAGTCGGGACCAAGCTCAAAATCGCCTTCTTAATGGATCGGCACGACACGGTTGGTATCGACCTGGTGGCGATGTGTGTGAACGACATCGCCGTAAGCGGTGCGGAACCGTTGTTCTTCCTCGATTACTTTGCCACGGGAAAGCTGGCAGTGCCGAAGGCTCAGCAAGTAGTATCGGGCATTGCTGAGGGATGCCGTCAGGCCGGCTGCGCGTTGATCGGCGGAGAAACGGCCGAGATGCCCTCGTTTTACTCGGACGGCGAATACGATCTGGCAGGCTTTGCCGTTGGCGTGGTGGATCGTCCTAAGATCATCGACGGGAAAAGCATCAGGCCGGGCGACGCCGTCATCGGCGTAGCATCGAGCGGGTTGCACAGTAACGGCTATTCACTGGCGCGTCGCGTATTGTTCGATAAGGCCAAATTGACGGTCAACAGCCGGTTGCCCGAACTGGATCGATCGCTTGGAGAGGTGCTGCTCACGCCGACGAGGATTTACGCCAAGCAGATCCTTGCCTTGATACAGGAATTTCCGATCAAAGGCATTGCCCATATCACCGGTGGCGGGATTACCGAAAACCTGCCGCGGGTCTTCCCCGATGGAGTGCGAGCCAGAATCAATCGGAAAGCCTGGACGGTCCCGCCACTGTTTCATGCGTTGAGTCAGCTGGGGCAAGTTGATCGCGAAGAAATGTATCGCGTGTTCAACATGGGCATCGGGTTGATTTTCATTGTCCCGGACCAAGCTGCCGACGCAGTCATGGCGAGAGCGGCGGCGTTAGGTGACCAGGCCTATCGGATCGGGGAAATAATTGCAGGACGAGCAGAAGATCTTCAGGTAGGGTATGTCGACTAGACGGACCAGCCCGCTGCGTGTTGCCGTCCTCGCTTCCGGACGCGGATCAAATCTGCAAGCCATCATCGATGCCATTGAAAATGGGCAGGTTCATTCCAAGATCGTCGCCGTCATCAGCAACAAGAAAGACGCAGTTGCGCTGGAGCGGGCTCGCAAGCACGGACTGCCTGATGTCTTTGTCGACCCCAAACCGTTTGCGGGACGACCGGACAGCCGGGAGGCGTACGATCGCGCGCTGCTCGAAATCCTGACCTCGTACGACGTGGAGCTGGTCTTATTGGCCGGCTATATGAAGATTGTAACGAAGGTGCTGGTCAACGCCTACACCAACCGGATGATGAATATTCATCCCTCGCTCCTGCCCTCGTTTCCCGGATTGGACGTGCAGAAGAAAGCGATCGAGTGGGGATGCAAGCTCGCCGGGTGTACGGTGCATTTTGTGACGGAAGGCGTCGATGAGGGACCGATTATTCTTCAGGCAGCCGTTCCAATCCTTGACGGTGATACCCCGGATACGTTAGCCGCGAGAATTCTTATCCAGGAGCACAAGATCTATCCCCGTGCGGTGCAGCTCTTTGCCGAAGGACGTTTGCGAGTGGAAGGACGACGGGTGTTGATTGAGGGAGGGAAACCAACCGGAGAGGCTGTCATCAGCCCGTCGTGACGAATCAATGATTAGAACTTCCGGTAGAGTCCCAGCCAATGGTTGTGTATAATGCGCTTACGAGAGGATGCGAGCCTCACTTCCTCCCCGTTCTTCTACCGCAGCACAAAGTCTGTGCAATGATGCGCAGCAAACCCTGCGGATTTTACGGCTCGCGTCTCTGGTTCCAACAGGTGGGGGGCTAGCTCAGTTGGGAGAGCACGACGTTCGCAACGTCGGGGTCGGGGGTTCAACTCCCCTGCCCTCCACCAAACTTATTTTTACCGCTCGCGAGCCGCAGTAGCCCCGCGTAATCCCCAGTAATTTCCGCTGTCAGGTACCGCTCAACTCCATCTGCCGTGGGATGCAAGATGATCTGCTGTCCCATGAGTTCGCGCAGGATGCTTCGCGCCTTGTCGACCTGGTGTTGCGTCACGGCAGCGAGATCATTGGCCAGCTGCTTGAACCGTTCCATCATGTTTGGGATGAAGCTCACCACGGCATCGGCCTTCTGTGGCGATCCTTGGAGAGCTTGGAGCAGTCGGACGCGCTCAGTTTCGAGCTTCTCCAACTCGCTCTTCGTCGTCGAGGTAAAGATCCCGGCCTTGATGGCAAGCATGACGTTGCCGATCTCCCGCTCCACGTCGACGAGGCGCGCCTTTACCTGCCCAAGGTCAGGCGTCCGGTGGCGGCGGTGTTCCGCGAGAAGCCTCATGACCTCTGTCTTGACCACCGCATAGCCCTCCTCTGTAAACAGGTCTTCCTGAATGGCTTGGAGCAGGACTGACTCAACGAGTTTTCTTGATGCCATCACGGTATTGTTACAGGTTGACAAGCCACGGTAGCGCCATCCGCTGCAGCCATAGCGGGTCGGATCAACAATCACGAACTTGTGGCCACACTGTCCGCACGTCAGCAAGCCGCTGAACAAATACTTCGGCTGCCGCCCTGTGCGCGCATTCCGATGCAACATGGCTCGAATGTGGTCGCTAGCCTGATGAATCGCGACTTGCCGGGCCTTCACCTTGTTCCAGAGTTCGTCATCAACAATCCGCAAGCGCTCATCCTTATGGACGATCCATTCAGATTCGTTGCAGAGGAAGCGCCGCTTCTTCTTCGTGTCCGGGTCTTTCTCCCAGCGCGACCGGCCCCAGACGATCTCACCTTTGTAGAGATGGTTGTTTAACAAGCCGAGGCCATACTTCACGTTTCCGTAGAGGGCACTGTTGCACCAGGAGGGCAGGTTGTGGGACTTGCGCTTATAGAAGATGCCAGGCGGAGGCACATTGCGCCGGTTCAGTTCTTCAACAATTTTCATTGGGGACATTCCCTCGGCATACCACTGAAAAATCTGCTGCACCCACTTGGCTTGTTCTTTGTCAATTTCTAGACGCGTACCGATGCGGGCTGGCTGTCCGTATGGGTCCTTCTTTGTCGGGTCGTACTCTGGCACCAGCCGATAGCCATAGGCTCGCCCACCGCCGTGATAGCCTTTGAGGACTTGTCCCACCATGCCGCGCCGCGTTTTGTCACGCAGATCATCCAGGAAGACCTCATTCATGATGCCCTTGAAGCTTGAGAGCATCTTGTGGCCTTTGGCGGCGGTGTCGATGCCGTCGCTGACTCCAATTAGGCGAATGTTCCAATGGACCAGGCGGCGCCGGGCCGTCTCCGTTTCGACCTGGTCACGGGAGAGGCGTGAGAAGTCATCGACGAGCACCACATCGAAGTGCCTGGCCTGTGCGTCGGTGAGCATCTGTCGATAGCCGGGCCGTCCGTTGGCGTTCTGGCTGCCTGAAATGGCCTTGTCATGATAGCGATGGGTGATGGTCCATCCATCCTGTCGCTTGGCATAAGCCTCGCAGTTCCGGTATTGATCGTCGATGCTGGCTTCCCGCTGGCCTTCGGATGAATAGCGCGCGTACAGTGCGACTCTCATGGGTTACTCCTTGTCACTCAGGCTGTTCTGTTCCGACACCTGTTGAGAAAGATCTTTGACCGACAGACAGACGCCACCATGTTGCTTTGTTACTTTTGCGAGATTCCCGTCATCCGTGATCAGGACATATCCGCCTTTGATGGCCGTATCGGCGATCAATGCGTCGTGCACATTGTTCTCTTTTTCTTCCAGGCGATCTAACTCACCTCTCAGTGTTGAGTAGAGTCCGCTATCCTCTCCGCCATACTTACTTTCGCCGTACGGCGAGACGCCGTAAACGGCAGAAGAAGTAGGGACCATCCGTTCGGTCGTGACCTTGCCTTCGTCAAGCCTCGACACGTCCAGGACAAAGGTCTTGGTCTTGACGGAGTCGGTCACCGCTTCACGAAACACCCGTAGCAACCCTTGTCGACGGGCCTCATCTCGGGTTTTCTGCAATTCATCCCGCTGAACGTGCGTCGCATGGGCAATGACGTCTTGGCCCAACGCCGCCAGCGACAACTCGCCATCGAGAATGCGGTTGAAGACGTTCGTATCGAACATGCATTTCAGCGGCTTCTTACTCATACTGGCGGCTCGGTGCTCGTTCATGCATAGATAGCGGCGATCATGGTTATTCTCCTGTCGCACGCACGCAGACCTCAGTGTAGAATACCGTCCCGAACTGAGTGAGCGTGGTCTGGCGCAGCTTTGTGATCGGCGTCGATATAAACTTCTTTGTGTAGCCTACCTCTCCCTCATAGTGCCCCGCCTGCTGCATGGCCTGCTCGACAGACAGGGAGCCGATCAGGAACGGCAACACGATCGCATGGGCACAATCCTCACCGGTCTTGGCCGCAGCCACCTGCGGGTCCGGCCTCGTCAGCTCGATGTCGAGGTTAACGCAGCCAGCCAACACTAGACTGATCAATAGCAGGCATCTCATCGCGTCCTCCTATCGCTTTTTCCTTCCGCCCTCCAACTTGAGCGTCGCTTATTCATTCCACCAGCTCCGCCACCGTCGTCTTCAGCGCCTTCGCCAGCTTCTCCAGCACGTCGAGCGTCGGATTCTCCCGGCCCTTCTCCAGCAGGGCGATATAGGCCTGCGTCACTCGGACCTTTTTGGCCAGCGCCACCTGGGTCACCCCGCGTTGCGTGCGCAACTGTTTCAGTTTCATGCCCACCCTCTTGCGCGACATTATAACTCCTACTTGTATTTATAAGCTAGCCCCTCATCGCCAATGTTCCAGGTTTTAAAGAAGTGGCTCGGTCATGTGTTTAGCATTCGGTATAGACGCGGGCATTTCAATACCTGGTCGAGAGACCGATTGTCTCACTTTGTCTCTATTCCAGGGCAAGATGAGCCCGCCGAGTATTCCCCAGAATAAGGCACCAATCACGGTGAGGATAATGAGAGCTGGAATCGCGGCGATCGCCCACTTCACCATGAAAATCACCATGGAACTAAAGGGCATGTGGATGTCTGTCACCACGACCGCCTGTCTAGTAGTATCGTCCATCATTGCCATGCCTCCCATTCGAGCGTTTATTCCAGCTTATCCTTGGCCTTCGCTGCCTCTTTCGTTTGCCACTGCATATTCTCAGGACTGTCTTTTCCTCCACGCTTCAACGGCTGCACGTGATCGATGACGTAGCCAGGACAAGCCCCGCTGCTTTTCCCTGTCGAGGGGCACGGGTGGCTTTTCTTGAATGCGTTCTTCGCTGCTCCGCTCCGCTTGATGTGTCCATGACTATCTCGCCGAACGCCTGGATCGGCCTTCGTATGTGAACGGTTCTTGGAGGCGTGATGGCCGGAGGAATGGCCACCGCTGCTATGGCTGCTCCCAGAGTTACGCGCAATGCTATCGGTAGGCGACCAGATCGGCCAAGCGCATGCGACAGTCAAGAGTAGTGCAAGGACGACCCGCATAGTCATCGAGAGTTTTCCGTAGGCCGCACGATACGCCGAACCTGAAAAGGTGACAATCCCTCGCAATGAGTCCTGCCGCTCGCGCATCGTGCTGTTTGAAATACGTGTAATTTCCCCTTCGCGCCGCGACGGGCCATTCGTGTCGGACTGCATCGTACCTCCGAAGAGGAATGTATCCGCTGCCTCTCCAGGCGTAGTGTGGCCTCGGCATTTCTGTCACATTTCTGCACACGCACCCTGCCACACAGGAGGACCAATATGAGCCGTACCGTATTCAGTCGGGTTCGGATCGCTGTGCTCGTCGTAGGCGTCTCCCTCCTCAGTGCCCACCTGGGAGTCGCTCCCGCTACTGCTGCGCCGAAAGAAGATCCATTTCTGGGCGTCACCCCGAACTGGGACAAGAAGATTTCAGGCGCCTCGCGTTTTACCGTCTTGGCAGACTTCAATAACGAGGCAGTGCGGGATAATGAGACTGGCCTGGTATGGGAACGGTCGCCGAGCTCGCTGGTCACAGGTTGGGTTGATGCGATTACTGTTTGTCTCAGACGCGAGGTTGCCGGACGCAAAGGCTGGCACTTGCCTATGATAGAGCAACTGTCCAGCTTGGTAGACACAACTGGCGCCGGTGCTTTACCTAGCGGCAATCCCTTCCAAAATATCAGCACAACATTCCCCTATTGGTCGGCCACCACTTCCACATTTAATCAGGCTAACGCATGGGGGGTGGAGTTCAATTCTAATGGCAATCTCGCCGTATTTCCCAAGCCTAGCGGTGAGGCTGTTTGGTGTGTCCGTGGCGGCCAAAGCTTCGATGGCAACACTCCCTAAAGTCAGTATGAGCTCGCTTCCAGAAGCCTGTGGATCGTACCCTTCAACAGCCATTTCGGACCGGTGATGTTTCACGCTCCTTCATTTTGTCTGGTTCGTCCGTGGTCCCATGAATGCGGACGCGTATTGAGGATTGGGGCATTTGAGTTATTTGTTGGGCTGCTCCACTCGCCAACCAGGAGGTCAGCCACATGACATGCGAACGCTGTAAGGGCCTCATGCTCGAATTCAGAATCATTGTGAGCGGAGATGCGTTAACGCAAAAGCACATCTCCGCATGGCACTGTCGTAACTGCGGGCGATTTGAGTACGGAGGCCTAGTCGAGACGACTACGAGCCCCCTAAGCGCCATATCTGAAAGCGTATCGACCATCTAGATGCCAGAGCCTTCACGACGAACCAGGCTCTCCGTCCACTCACAGGAGGCTCCTATGTCACAACAGTTCGCCTTGGCAATCGTAATGGTGCTAGCGATCGCGTCGGTCGGCAGTCCTGCGTTCGGGCAACAAGTTAAGCTGTATACCGACCCCGTTCGCTTCGATAATCTTGCGAAGGCGCCCGCCATTCCAATTCCTGATTCTCAGCGGGCATTTCCTGGTACGAACTGCGGACCAGGAGATCGAGGTCCCACAGGAAGTGGCCAATCTGTGGTGATTCCGTTCGGTACCAATCACCTTACGATTACCGCAGCGCAGGGCAATGGATTATGCATTTTTGATGGCGGCACGATGATCTTTGGTTCATTCACCGGGAGCCTTGATAACATACGGCCAAACTTCATGACGGCGAATACCATCGTGGGTAACGGTCCAAAAGACTTACAGTTCGTTTTTGCCACTCCCGTGCAAGCGGTCGCATTCCGACTATTAACGAACAATGTGGCGCAGGAAGTCGCGACGTTCAAAGACGCCGCGGGCAACGTCATCGACGTAGTCGATATTGCCCCCTTCACTCCGCGCAACGACCGTGTCTTTGTGGGGTTCATTTCACGGAGGCCAATCAAAGATGTCGTGATGGTTATCAACATAGGTATTCTACCGGCGGGACAGAATGAAGGCATCGACGCGATCAAGGTCGCCGAGACAGTCTCTTCCGATAACTAAATGGAGGCGTCGCCAGCCAAATTGCGAACAGGACCAGCAGCGTCGCGCGCCACAAGAAAGAGCCGTTCCACGGGAATGACATGCGCGAAGGCTCGTGGTGCGCGGTAGCAAGCCGCCGGACGCCGGCTCCATCGTCCTGTGCCCCTTCGCGCCTCACTTGTCGCGCGCAAACAATTCGCTGTCCGCATGCCAGTTCCGGCTCATCTGCCGGAGCACTTCCAGATAGCCGTCCAATGCCTCGGTGCGGCAAAAACTCGGCAGTTCCACGTCACTGAACAACTTCTCGCTCCGCATCTCCGTCATTGTGTCGGCGAACGCGGTCACGGCCTGGCGGAAGTCGCCGTCGAGCACCTGAACGACCTCTCCCAAGTGGTCGGCCAACCGCGTGCAGGCCCAGCTCATCCTGGCCCGCCTGGCCGCAGCCTCGGCGCGTTTCACGTTGGCGTCAGCCGCATCGCGGGCGGTCTTCAGTTCGTGGCGTTCTTTGCGCAGGTGCGGCCAGATCACAAAGGCTGTTTCGATTTCTTGCTCGTAGGCATCAGCGGGCACGTCCGCGCCTGGCCCCGGGCGACAAATTTGATCGCACCGCCGCCACCGCTTCTCGATGTCTTGGAATACTCGCTCCGCCTCGTCGAAGGCCGCGCGCGCCTCGCGCACGGCGGCCACGTCCTCGACCTTGGGGGGCGCTTCGCGTTGTAAAAATTCCAGCATGATCATCCTCCTTCTGTTCACGGTGACAGGCGTCACCACCGCACGTCGATGAGATCGCTCTCGACAATCCGGCCACGCTTCCGGTCGAGACAGTCCTGGAGTGTTTGCGTTACCAGGTCCGCGAACGCCGAGGCGGCGGCCTCGCGAATCAGGCGGTGGATCGTCGCCGGCGGAAAAGCGATCAAATCATCATCGTCAATCACGTCGAGCACGATCTCATGATCTCCCCATCGGTTCATGGGATGCTCCTTTTCGGCTGAACGACAGGCGCATTTGCTGGTCACCAAACACGTCGGACAAGCTGGCAACGCGACCAGGGAAATTTCATAGAGCAGACTTTTCACATGGGTCACGCCGCGTTGATCGGGCAGCTGCGGCGGCCCCTGCACCAGGCTCTTGAAGCCGATGGACACGGCATTCAGCAAGCCCGCCCGCACCTTCTGGAGGGCGCGCTCCGCGTCGGCGTCGCCCGCTGGGAAGTGGGCCTCGCCCACGAGGGCCTTGGCGCCGTCAAGCACGGCGCGCCAGAGGTGCACGACGCGGGCGACGGCGGGCGCCCGGTGGTCGTGGCTTTGCAGGAGCACCGGGTTGCGCAGGAACCGGGTCTGCTCGTCGATCCCGTCGACCAACACGACTTGGCCATCCGCATCGACGCGCTCGTGCGACGCGATGAAGCGAATGGTGCGCGGATCGCTCGCCGTCTTCGTCAAGGCCGACGGCGCGGGTTTGTAGAGCACGGTGTCATGGATGATGGCGGGCATGGCGTGACTCCTTTCCGTGTTTGACGATCATCTCTTTCAGAAAGGGTGGCGTTGGGTCTTCGGGCGGTCGCGTGGGCTTGGGTTTCCTCTTTGGTTTTTTCTTCTTCATATCGGTCTCCAATACCGGCTCATCGCGCGCGGATCTTTTGAGAACAATGTCGCCAGGTCTGGGTCCAACTTCTGTCCGCCAACGTCCACCATTTCCGCCTGGTAGTCGCGCTCTGGTCGGCCCTCTCCAGAGACATAGAATTCTAGCGATGGACGGCGATGCTCCCGCTCCGCCGCCACGCACGCCATGGCCAGGGCGACAATGGCGTCGATCTTTTTGCTCTGCTTCTCTTTCGCGATCCGGTGGCCGTTCGGCGTCTCGATGGCGACGCAGTTCAAGGCTTGCTGCCGCAACTCCTCATCGGACGGGAGCACAAGCCGCTTCGTGCGGAGCAGGTCGTAGAGCACCTGCGCCATGCGCGTGGTGTTCGCCACGGTCTGCGGGTACTCCTCGATGGGCACGTCGGGCCGCAGGCGGTTGATGAACTCGTAGCCCTGCCAGGGGTCGATCAGCCAGCGGCCTACCGCGCGCACATGCGCCCGCAGGTACGGCTCGATGGTGGTCGCCAACTGCAACGGCACCTGCGGCGTGGGGCGCCAGATGGTGAAGGCGACGAGATGGAGCCGCTCCTCAACCCAGCGGACGCGGACGGCGGCCATGGTGTCGCGCTTGAAGCCGAGATCGATGCCGCCACACTCCTCCTCGCACGTGGAGGGCGGCGCGGGCGTGCCCACGCAGGCGTCCCACAACTCGGGGGTGATGAACGCGCTCTCGTTCGTCGTCCAGGTGTTTTGATGCAGGCGGGCGAAGGTGGTCGGCCGCAACAACTCGCGTTGGCTCGCGTAGTAGGCGTCCGTCTGCCACGGCTGCCGCGGGGTGTGCGACCAGAACATGACGAGATCGTCCTGTCGGTACAGCTCCAGCTCTTCATCGATCCGCGCGCCCGACAACCCGCGCTTGTAGAGGCGCTCCAGCACCACCGATTCGCCGGTCCAGCCCGCGTGCGTCACGAGCAGCAGCCAGGCATTCTCCTCCGTGGGCACCGGGCTCAACTCCTCGAACAAGCGCTCCGCGCGCTCCTGCATGATCCCCCACGGCTCGTCGACCACGGACAAGGACTGCCGCCCGCCCGCCTCGCCCTTGTAGTCGCTCGGGATCGCCTCGATGACCGTGCCGTTGGTCAGCTGCACCTCACCGGCCAAGATACGGGCCGAGCCGCCCAGCACGGGGTTCTGCGCCAGGAGCTGCGTGACGGTCTTGAACACGCGCCCCGTCTGGTCGTAGTCGTTCGCGGCGATCTTGACTTCGGTGTGCGGGGTCACGAAGGCCCACCAGAGCACAAGGCTGGCCGCAAGAAAGCTCTTGCCGCTCTTCTTCACCTCACCCCAGAGCAGAATCCGGAACCGCAATCGCCCGTCCTCGTCCCACTGAAAGGCACGCGCCAGCACGCGGCGCTGGTGCGGACTCAGCCGGAACGGGCGGCCCTTCTCATCCTTCAGGATGAAGGCGTCGATGAAGCCGATCGGATCGCGCTGGAAATCGGTGCTCATGACGCCGCCTCCCGTTGCGAGAGCAGCTCCGCCAAGGTCCCGTTGGTGCCGATCAGCTTCGCCCGCCGTTTCAAGCCGATCTTCGTGAACAAGGCAGAGAGTGTGGTGATAGCAGACAGGTAGGCGTTTTCGTCGAGCGTTCCGTTGTGCGCCAAAGTGGACTCCTTCCTCTCGATCAATCGTTCGAGATGGACGGCACGCTTGCATAGGCTCTGCTCCTGATAACTCAGGTTCGCCAGGCCGCCCAAGTCATTCGTCAGCCCGCGCAGGCGATCGCGTAAGGTGCGTGCTGTGCGGATCCGACCATCCATGCTTTCAAGGAAGTCTCCGTCATATCGCTCGGGTACCTCAGTCGCTTTCACACTCTTTTGCCCTTCTTTCCCAGCCATAACCTCGACCTATCTATTGGATAAAACTCGGTAACCCGCTACCGAAGCGGTTTTCTAACTGCTTGAAACCCTTACCGAATCCAGAGTTTATTTTGACTGCCCGCATGAATGACTCCCTGCTATTCAATCCGCAGATCCAAAACCCGATTGTTGGCCGCCTGTCCGCGCTTCCATGTAATCCGCTTTTCGAACGACATAATGCGGGGTACATTTTCCTCCACCTAAAACGTTAAGCGTTCAGAAACGTTTTTCCCTATTAAAAGTAAAGTTAAGTCTCATAAGCGTTAACCTAGAAAAACGTTTACGAACCTTTAACCTTTTAGCTCCTTGCGGTGATCTGCTCATCGTCTTCTCTTTTCTTTAGGCTTCGGCGGCGAAAGCTTCGGCTCTCGGATCAGTTCGACAATCTGTAGCGGAGTCTGGGCATCAAAGGCCTGCTTGGAGCGGAGCCGGTCGGAGCGAATCCATCGGGCGTTGCCCTCAAAAGTCGTCACAATCCAGAAGTCTCCACCCGCTCTCGCCACGAACTCAGGTACGGCTGGGCCGAGAATCTGGCCGAAGTTGTCTTCCCAATAGATCGGCGCAAGCGGGCTGCCATCAGGTCGGACCGCTGGTTCGATGACGACGGGTTCATCAGAGGGAACGACCCGCACCTTATTTGGCACCTTCGCCAGCAGCCGCCGTGCCTCCTCGTCCGGCAGATCCTGCGGCTGACCGGGATCGAGGAGCAGGTCGCGACCGTTCATGTGCACCTTCAGCGGCGTCAGGGCTTCAATCCGCATCAATGTCGACCTCCTCGCGCGGCGCCTGTTCGTCATTGTGGGGAGTGGGGTCATCGTCGCTGACCGGATCGAGCGCGGTGCGGAGGCGCACGCCGAACCAGTGCTGCGCCCCGCGGTGGACCTTCGCGGTGAAGCCACGCTCCCGCAGGGCAATGCCGAAGGCGGTCTTCGTGATCGGCTTTTCCCCGGACTCCTTGCACCACGGTTCTTTGTAACTTCCATAAAGTGAGGTGGCGGTCTCCTTGGCATCCGGCTCGATGATGCAGTACTCGCGGAGAAATGCGCCCAGCACATCCATCTCTTCGCGATAGGTTTGAGTCGCCTGGATCACCGCCTCGGGCGGGACCAACCCGTCGTGCAGCCATAAGCCGGTGCCTTCGACGGCCCATCGGAGGATGCCCGCCAGCTCGGCTTTCAGCTTGTCGACGAGGGTCTTGTCCTGTTTCGCGTCGGGGATGGTCACGACGAAGGGCACCGGGCGAAGCCGTCGCCAAATCGCGTGGTCAGTGCCCCGGACCGTCGGTTTATGATTGACCGCCAGCCACACCTTGAACGACGGGCGAAATTCAAAAAACTCGCGCCGCAGGAATCGCGCGCAGATCGTGTCGCCGCCCGTGAGTTGTTTGACCAAGGCCTCGGCCAACCGTCGACCGGCTTCCGACTCGACTGCGGCGACCAGTCGAGTTCCGTGCAGTCGCGCGATGTCATTTGGAATTCCGTCATACTTCTTCGCCAGCAGGGTCTCGGTCCGTGTGCTCTTGCCATAGTCTCCCAACAAGGCGAGCAGGATGCTCAGAAAGACGGACTTGCCGTTACTGCCTCCTCCATAGGGCAGGAAGAGCACCTGCTCACGGACATCCCCTGTCAGCGTGTACCCGACGCTTTTCTGGAGAAAGCTGATCAAGGCCCGGTCGCCATCCATGACCTGCACCAGAAACTGTTCCCAGCCCGGAGCAGCCGCCGTCGCGTCATAGGCCACCGGCACAGACTTCGTGATGAGGTCATCGCGGCGCGGCGGGCGCAAGGTCTTCGTGCGAAGATCCAGCACGCCATTGGCGCAATTAAGTGCCCACGGGTCCGCATCGAGTTGGTCGAGCATGACCACCACGGAGGCGTCGGACTTCGCCAACTCAATCATTGCCTGAAGGCGCGGCGCCGCTTCGGATTTCCTCCCATGGTCGGCTAGCGCCTTGCGTACCTGCGCCTCAGTGCTCTCTGCGGCCTCGCGATAGATCGCGCAGACCGTCTCGGTGGCGAGCCACATCATCGCGCCGGTCTCGTCGAGCGCGAACCGGCGTCCATCCCAGACGAAAAAGCCCGCCTTGAAGCAGTGGCGGAATTCTGTGCCGTGTCGCGCCGCAAGCCGACGCGCGTTGCCCAGGTCGGTGTGGTGATAGTTCTCATTCTGTTCATCGTCTCGGTGC
>JAWOMO010000150.1:0-3236 GCA_033852435.1 Nitrospira sp. | reverse complement strand
AAGCATGGATGTCGGTCTCAAGTGGGAGGTCGATCTGTGGGGGCGCATTCGGCGATCGATCGAAGCGGCTCGGGCGCAATTGCTGTCCAAAGCGGAAAATCAGCGAGCGGTGATTCACGGATTGGTCAGTACGGTGGCCCAAACGTATTTTGATCTCCGGGGACTGGATTACGAGGTAGAAATCACCAAGCGCACCCTCAAGACGTGGGATGAATCCGTTCGGTTGTCAGAGCTTCGATTCAAGCAGGGGGTGATCCCGAAGCTTGATCTCGATCGATTTCAGGCGGAACGGGCGGGAACCGCGGCTCAACTGGCGGATCTGGAGCGTCAAGTCGTCCAGACAGAGAACCGGCTCAGCATTCTGCTCGGCCGAAAGCCGTCTGATATTACGAGAGGGCTTCACCTGACCGAGCAAACGATGCCACCTGCCGTTCCGGCTGGATTGCCGTCCGATCTCCTTCAGCGGCGCCCTGACATCCTGAAAGTTGAGCAGGATCTGGCTGCGACGAACGCGACCATCGGTGTGGCGCAAGCGACCAGGTTTCCACAACTTTCTCTGACCGGCTCCGTCGGGGGAGCCGGGATTCGCGTCTCAGGAGATTCCTCGGGGCCGTTTGCCATCTTCAAAGGGTCTGCCTCGCTGACCGGCCCGATTTTCAACGCGTCGGCATTGGGTTACCAGGTCAAGGCCACAGAGGCGCAGACTCAGGCCGCAGTGGCACAATACAGGAAGACGGTTTTGTCTGCATTCCAGGAAGTCGAGGACGCGTTGATTGCTGTGCAAAAGACCGGGGAGCAGAGAACGGCACAGGAACAGCAAGTGAAGGCCCTGCAATCCGCATATACCCTTGCCGATTTTCGCTACCAAGGAGGACGGGCCAGTTACCTCGATGTGCTGACGGCCCAGCGCAGTCTGTTTGATGCGGAACTCGGGTTGGCCCGCACGCGGCGCGCGCAGCTGACATCCGTGGTCCAACTCTATAAAGCACTTGGCGGAGGATGGACTCCCCCAGGACCGGGGACCACACCGCAGCCTGTCGCCGCAACAACCGATACCGCCGGGCCGCCAGCCGCGATGCTCGTTGACCGGTAGGTTCGCTCTTCTCGCTGAGGCAATGACCATTCTCGGAGCGAATGGGAGATCACAAGGTTTTATGAAATAAGTACGATGAGTTCCCTTTGGCAAAGGAGACTCTGTATGCGGCCAGGTCAATCAATTCAAACTCAGTCGATGCAGGGGGCCTGGATCTTGACCTGTACCAAAACAATTGGATGGATGCAGGGGAGCAAGGGAATCGTCGCAGCCCTGTTCAGTACTGCTGTGTTTCTTACGGCCTGCGCAAGGACGGTGGTGCAGGAGGGGTACGAAAGTGCAACGATTCAACTCGATCGCCCGTCGCGCATTCTTGTGTATGACTTCGCCGTGACGCGAGAGCAGGTGAAGGAAAATGAGGGTCTGCTTCAGGGGACGATCAATGATGTCGAGGGGACGACGACCTATCAGCACGAAGGAGAAATCGCCAGCGAGGTGCGACAGGTTGCGGCCGAAGAGATGGTAAAGGGGATTCAGAATCTCGGGCTTCCGGCGGAACGGGCCCCTGCCTATGCCTCTGTCCCAGCCGGGGCGGTGGCGATCACGGGACAGTTTTTGAATGTGGACGAAGGCAACAAAGCCAGGCGGCTGGTGATCGGATTCGGGTCGGGGAAATCGAGGGTTGATATCCGAATTCAGATGTTCGGATACGGCTTGGACCGGTCACACTCATCCGATGTTGGGCCAAGGAAATTGGTGGAATTCGACACCCATGCCGACAGCGGATCGATGCCGGGAGCGGCAGTCACGGCTGGAGCTGGCGCAGCAGCAGGCGCCGGGGCCGCGGCAGTGGTCGGGGTGAATGCGGCAGTGGGTGGCGTGAAGGTGTACCGGTCAGCCATGGGATCGATGACGGCCAGGAGTGTCGAGGAGGCAGTGGACTACTTGTCCGAGTTCTTTGGGCGGCAGGGCTGGATCAGGCCGGATAAGGTCAAGTCCGCTGATCGTCCCTGAGCCAGACGGGCAATGGCCTCGAACCAATATCTTCCTGTTGCAGGTCTGGCCAGATGTCTCTAGAATTTTGTTGAGGGGGAACGGGATCAGGGAAATGGCTGTTGGTCTTGTGTTCCCGGCGCTCATGATCGTCCCAGAGTGTGTTCGTTGCCCCTTGGGCGTGGAGAGTTGAGCGGTGGAGAATCTTGCATGAATGTATCGGCGTTGACCGCATGTCATGAATGCGATCTTTTGCAACGGGAACCGATTGTTCCTCCCGGCGGCATGGCCCGTTGTCGACGTTGCGATGCCCTTCTCTTCCGTCACATTCCCGACAGTATCAATCGCGGGCTGGCCTATACGCTCGGTGCAGCAATCCTCTTCATCGTTGCCAATATGTTTCCGATCGTCGGCTTGGAGGTCCAGGGTACGTTGAATGCGGCGAGCCTCTACGGCGCAGTCGAGGCCATCTGGGACAATAAGATGGAAGGCGTGGCTACCCTCGTGTTTATCACGACCATTCTGATCCCTGCCGTAGAAATTTCTCTCATGCTGTATGTGCTCCTGCCGTTGAAGTTCGGGCGGCTGCCGGGAGAAATGGCGTCGATCCTGCGTATCCTGCAATCTGTCAGGCCCTGGAGTATGACGCAGGTGTTTATCCTCGGCGTATTGGTAGCGCTGGTCAAGCTTGCCCACCTGGCCACTGTGGTTCCTGGTGTCTCACTCTGGGCATTCGGCGGCCTCATATTCTTATTGACCGCCGCGGTGAGCAACTTCAACACGCATGAGTTATGGAGCTTGCTGACGGTGAAGGAATGAGCGATTCTGAGCTGACAGCCAGCCAATTAGGATTGTGCGCCTGCCACGGATGCGGCGGCTTGTCCCAGCTGATTCCCGGGGTCCACGAGATGCGTTGCCGCCGCTGTGGCGCGACGCTCCACCTGCGCAAACCCAACTGCATCTCGCGGACATGGGCGTTTCTCATCGCCGCGTATATCATGTACATTCCGGCCAATCTTTTGCCGATCATGAACACGGGTTCGCTGTTTGGTTCTCAATCCGACACCATCATGAGCGGCATCGTCTATCTCTGGCATTCGGGGTCGTGGCATCTGGCGCTGATCGTCTTCATTGCGAGCATCCTGGTGCCGCTAGCAAAGATTCTTGCCCTCACCTATCTTCTCATTTCGGTGCAGTTAGGATGGAGGGA
>JAWOMO010000005.1:0-8221 GCA_033852435.1 Nitrospira sp. | reverse complement strand
CGTCTTCTCCGAGGCCATCGATGTGATGATGCGTCCGCAACAAATAGGGAATCGTAATTTCCAGTCCCAACCGTTCCGTCATGCCATAATTGAGGTCAAGGCTTGTTGTCTGGGTGATGGTCCGGGTCTCCTGGTGATGGTTCAGGATCAGCTGCTTCACCGTCGTATCAACACCCGGGATCACTCCAGAAGTTCCAGGGAGCACGCGCATCGGCGTGTAATTGTAAATACCATTTACCGTCAGTATCCCTTCCATCGAGACCTGCTGCTGGGAACCAATTGTGACAAAACACGACACCGCGCCACAGGATGCTTCAGCCCTGGGTATGGGTGCGATCGTCCCGATCGCCATGATCAAGGCCATGGCAGAGGTGAATTTGACATGAATGCTCAGGTGTCGCATGACTGGACACTCCTCCTTCTTTATGCGATGCGTGGTGAACGAACCGCATGTGTGCAATCTCCCTCATGATGGTGACGAATCTGAGCCGCAATGATGCAGAAACCCGAACGCAGGGCTCCGTTCTGCACTCGAATGTAGCGAGCAGATTCGGCTAGATGATGGAGATCGAAGGAGGACCGCGGGAGGTTGGGCTATCGAGGGTCAGTCGTGGGACTAAGAGGAACGCTGGCTGTTCGGCACGTGCCACAGGCAACTGTTCGATGAGGGTCGGATCCGCAATGCTGTCAAGCACCTGGCCGGCTGCACACATCCAGGAACAGAGCACGGTGCCGTGGGTGGTTTTCTGATGGTGGGCGTGGTGCGATTCATGGGTAATTGACTGTGTCGAGGCGAGACCACCGACCACAAGGATGCAGAGGACCAACAGACTTGCGAGCGCACGTTTTGCACGGAAACAGTTCATTTGTCCTCGCCTCAAGCCATCCCAGCGCGCGGAAAACTACAGGACTGTGAGATGGAAAGTCAACATGCATCAAACCAGTCGTCGTCTTCGGCAAGGTGTCGCTGCGCCCCGCTTAAATTGTGGAGAGGGCGAGGACGCGAGGAGCCGATTGTGCTCATTTTGTGCTCAACTCCACCTGACTCCAACCTATTCCAGCCTACTCCAGTCAAAGTGATCTTCCCCCATTTTTATGGACACTGTTGATCGCCTTGACCAGGTCCTCGCACCATCCGTGCGCCGCATTGGTCGAGGATCAATGATCGTCACCGTCCCCTCCTTGTGGGCCGTCCCGATCGACGAGCTACGTCGTGAGTTCGTCAGGTTTTGTGATGGATCTAAGAGGTTCCGTTTAAAAGAGTTGCAGAGCTTTTAGAAATACCAGGCAAGTCCTCCCATCACGAAACGCGGATTCCCCGGCACGAAATGAATATCCTGAACGCCACTGGCCGGTTCGCCGGGCAGGCGGGATGTGAAGGCGAATGTTGCCTGCTCCCATTGGGTATTGAGAAGATTCTGGATAAACAGGAAAGCCTCCAGTCTACCGTAGGGAAGTTTCACGGGAAGGAGATACCGTTCAGTCAGGTCGAAGACGACCCAAGAAGCAGCTTTGAAGCTCCGATCTTCGGTCAAGGGACGAACCCCCATATACGTGGCTTGGAGCTGCGAGCGCAAGCCTTCCGGCCATTGCAAGAACAACGCACCGTAGGCGGTCAGTTCGGGCGCCAGCGGAATCGCATCGCCATTGGTGAACTCCGCTTTCGTCCAAGCGACGCTACTGTTCATATACAGCGGCCCCCATATCTGCCCTCGCAGCGCAGCTTCCACCCCCCTGCGTTTGGTCGGGCCTCGTGCCTCAGTCGTCCCTTGGTCACCAGCAAATACCAATTCGGACTGGAGATCGATCGCCCAAAGACTCGTGGTCAACATCAATCCATCTGGTCCCCATGGCTGGGAACGTAAGCCCACCTCATAGGTTTTTGCGCGTGCGAGGGGGACTCCACCGGGCGCCACGGCCGACCGTGCATCGTTGCTGTGATAGCCTTCACCATAGTTGGCAAACAATTCCGTCTTGAACCAGGGGCCGAGAATGAGATTGGCCTTCGGCAACACCAGCCCGGAGCTCGTCTGTCCTGCCGGCTGTTCAGCACAAGTATCACAACGGTTTGTGACATCGAAGGTAAACACTTCAGCCCGAACGCCACCCATGAGTCGCATCCATGGGGTCGGCTGTATTTCGGCTTTGATAAACGGCGCATAGGACGCCTCAAGGACATCGCTGTCTGTGGTGGTGCCCGTCGGGGTGCGTTTCGTTTGGGTCCCCAACCTCGCATGGATATCATCCACGCGGGTTTGGAATCCGATCGTGCCGATACTGGGCATTCCAAAGACTTCTGCTCGTTGCTTAAATCCTAGGTCGCCTCCGTAGACGCCTCGGCGGTCCGTTTGCTGTATGCCATCTCCATTGACCGGATCATTTAGAAAAAATGTGAAGTTCGTGAAGAGATCGAGCCGATAGTACTGTCCGTATGCGTTGGCAAAGAATTCCCCTCCTGATGGGTTATCGTAATGGTAATTCAACCGGATGGTGCCCCGCTGTGTTTTGCCCCCTTCAGAGGGATCAATCGCACCGAAGCGGTCGAGCGTGGCGTCGTTGACCGCGCGCAACGGAATTTCTCCGGAGGCGTTCCATTGCGCCTTCTGATATGTCGCTGTGATGCTCAGCTCGTCACGACTGGACAGATTGGTCGTCGCCTTTCCTAGGACATTGGCCCGGAAATAGCGATTGTCGTTCAAGAACGGCCCGTTCGTGTAGTACCCCTCTCCAGCGAACAGCGTGCGGATCTTCTCTTTGGTCGGAGAGAACATGAGCAGATAGCGTTGCGTGTCGAACTGCCCACCGGCCGCTTGGACCACGCCCTCCTTGACGACCTGACGCGTTCGAAAGTTGATGGCTGCGGCCGTATTGAAATCCCCGAACTCGGGAAGATAGGCCCCCTTGTAAGCATCAAGACCTTCGATCGTTTCCGGAATGATGAAGTTGAGATCGGCATAGCCCTGGCCGTGAGCGTGGGAGCGAAAATTAATCGGCATGCCGTCGGTAAAGAAGGCCACGTCGGTCCCGTGGTCGGCATCGAAACCGCGCACGAAATATTGGTCGGCCTTGCCGGCGCCGCCAGAATGTTCAACCGCCAGGAATCCGGGAATGAGCCGAAGTACCTGCGCGGGGCGACCCTGCGGCTGGAGCAGGTATTCCTTATCAGGAATAAACTGCTGGGATGAGGCAGCGACGGGTCGCTCGCCTGCCACCGTCACCTCGGGGACTTCGAGTACTTCCTCGTCAGGATCGTGAGCGAGCAGGGGCCTGGGGCAGAACAAACAACTGCTGATGAACACCGTTAGCAGGAGACGGCTTGGGAAAATCTTTAGCACTGGTCCACAGCTCCCAGGATCCCCGTGGGCCAATGACCCACAAAGGTCTTGCGCGAATGATGCGCGGTTGCTTCAGACCTTCGTGGCCCGAATTAAGAGTGATTGTTGCCGGCTCAGCCTATCGAGCCAGCGTCCAGGAGGGACTTCACGCGATGAATGGAACGGGCGATGAGGTGTTCGAGCTTAAATTCTTCCGTGCCGATCACTTCCACGTGAGCTCGATTGATCGGCAACAGGACCTTCTTGGCCCGTGCGCCCATGATCGCCCGAATCGTGTCGGGCGTCACGTCAGCCGACATGGGACTAGGGACCACCACACTGAGGGACGTGAGGATGACATCGACGGCCGGAAGCATTTCCACGATGGCGCGCCTTCCAGTCCCGACCTCCGCCGCACCGGCCGCCTTCATGGCCGACGCCGCCACCGAATTGGTGCCCAGCCCGATCACCTGATGGGAATCGCCGAGAGCACCGTGAAGAGCAGCCACGAGCCGGCTACCCAACCCTCCTCCGTGCCCATCAATCACGCAGACGCGCATGAGTCAGCTGAGGCCCTTGCCGGTTGTTGTCATCGTGAGTTTGCCATGCTTCACACCTTTGATACTGAGCAGGGCATCGGCGACTTTCTTGATTTGAGAGCCTTTCCCCTTGACGACCAGGACTTCAAGGCAGTGGTCATGATCCAGATGGACATGCATCCCCGCCAGAATCTGTCCCTGAAAATCATGTTGGAGATGGGTGAGTTTTCGGGTGAGATCGCGCACGTGGTGATCATAGACAAACGTCACGGTCCCGACCGCCTCAATGTCTTCTTGCCATTGCTGGTCCACGAGATTGTTTCTAATCAGATCGCGCAAAGCTTCGGACCGGTTCGTGTATTTTTTGCGCCGAATCAACGCGTCAAAATCGTCCAGCAGATGATGATCCAAGGACACGCCGAACCGGACAAGTTTTTTCATGACAGCCTCATTGGGGAGTAACACCATCTTAAGTTTCGTGTTACCAAAGATATCTCTATCGATACTTCTCTGTCAATACGCGTTCGCGGTTCTCTTAACGGATAGAGCTTATCTGCGCTGAGTACTCGACCGTTCCGCGATTGCTGTCGCTTGTCCCAAACGGTCCCAAACAGTCCTCAACTGACCCCAACAACCTAATTCTCTTCTTCCTGCTGCTGCGCTACCGTCAGAGTCGTTCCAATCGGGAGAGACTACGGCGGATTACACCTGACTACACATGCGCACCGCTGCCTAATTCCTTTGGAGGAGATTCCCCTTTACGGTGATCGTGAAACCGAGAAGAGATCGAATCCGAAAGAACGAAAGCATCGATGTGCGTCCAGAGTCGTGAACTGCCGTAAGGTGCCGCAATGTGCACAATTCCGTTCAGCGCAATTGTGCTTTACCGTATCGATGAAGGGAATCAGATCGCGAGCTGCACCCTAAAGCGCTCTAGAGCATCCATCAGCAGTCATAAGCAGACATCTGCCTAATTCCCAGCGCAGCAGCATCGGTGTAGGGTGGATGACGTTTTCAAACCCAGCAGGAAGGAGCACGCGTGAAGACAACTGGGCTTTCGATCAAAGAACTGGCGGCGTATCTCGGTGTGAGTACCGACACCATCCGGCGGGCGGCTCGTGCAGGACAGTTCCCTTTCACTCGCGTTGGCACAGCCTATCGATTCGATCTGCGTAAAGTCCATGCCCAGATAGAACGCAAGGGCCGTGAACGTTTCCAGGGAGGATCGGCGAGCGCGTCGGGCGGCGAGAGCCGGCCGCGCGCCACGCAATCGCCCCCGAACAGGTAACACGGGGGCTTGGCTGACAAGATGAGCGAGTTATCGCCCGAATCGAACCACCACGTCTTCACCCTGACCATCGATTGGCTGGCCTTTACGCTGCCGGAGGCCTCGGCCCACGATGTCATGAAAGTGATTGGGGGCGAGTGGTCCAGAGGGAAAGCGGGATTCCGCGGCTATCCTCAGTCGTGGATTCTGGCTGATCCCTCGCGCGGAATGGGACTCTTGGGCACCGGGGCCCCTCGACGGCCTCGAGAAGTGCATGTCGACCTCTCGGCTGGGATTGTGTCGTCGTGGGTGCTGCTCAAAGTCCGCGCGATCCTTCAATGGATCGTTCAGCAGAAAGGCCGCTTCACCCGGCTGGACTATGCCTTAGATGACCGCCAACCGCTCGTCCCACTGTCCCTCGTAACACAGGCGGCTGAAGTCGGCCAGTGTATTACCCGCGCAGATCGCGTCCAGCTCATTCGCTCCTTCTCGCTCCATACAGGGACCGTTTCCGGAGAAACGATTTACTTCGGGAGCCCCCAAAGTCAGACGCTGTTGCGGGTCTACGATAAGCGCCTGGAACTGCTCGCCAAGCAACAGCTCCACGCAGAGGACTTCGGCATCCGCTGGGAACTCGAATTTAAGCAGGACCGGGCTCAGCTGTGCGGGCAATTCTTGAGCGATTTGGAAGAAGCCGATTGGCTGAAGTTGCTCATCGGTCTGTTGCGCGCCTACGTCGACTTCCGAGATACGACGCGGGATGCGGAGGACGAAGAGCGTGCGCGAGCGCCCCGCCTCCCCTGGTACGAATCGCTCACGATGGGCTTCAAAAACGCCCGATTGACGCTCGCACAGGAAGAACCAGACGAAGACCGAGTCAAGAATTGGATCAGTCGTTCGGTGGCTCCTATGCTCGCTGCTTTGTGTGCCTTGCCGGGAGGACAAACTTGGATGGAAGGCGCGATTGTCGAAGGGGCGGATCGGTGGAAGCAGCGCCACCGGCAGCTCGTCAAGAAAGGGACGAGAGACCGAAAGAGATCTTGATCACTCACGTCGGCGGACACGCGGGCGCATCTTGGGGGACTGGGGGTGTCGGCAGACTCCCCCTATTGGTTGCCGTTCATGGATGCTGAAATGATGGCAAGTGACACTGCATTGGTGCCTCAGAACCGGCTTGACGGGTGGCTGGTACCTCCGCATACTGCCGCTCGGCGAAGTCGTAGTTGTGGCAGGGACCGGAAAGGCACTGTCATGACCCGACCATTAGTGGAATTGGTGGAGCAGTTTTGTCTGTATCAACTCAAACAGCGGGGGAAGACGGAGGGAGGCGTACAGGCCTACCGCTGGAACTTGGAGCAGTTCTTGGTGTTTGCGCGAACGCGTTTCGGACGGACCGCACGACTCTCCGACTTGTCCAAAGCCGTCATTCAGGAATGGATGGACGAGATGGCGGCGAGAGAGCTTACTGTGGCCACGATGAGGATTCGCCAATCAACGCTCTCCAGCTTTTGCAACTGGATGGTGAAGCGCGAAACCCTTCCAGCCAATCCTATTGCCGGCATGGATCGGCCTCCCCATCGGATCGAACCCCCCAAGCAGGTCCCAACTCCAGGCCTCATGGATGCGCTCATCGAAGCCGCCAGGAAACGGCAACGGCCTCGCGATGTGGCGATCTTTCTCATTCTCCGATACACCGGGATGCGCCGGGAATCGGTGGCCACGCTCCTGGCCAGGCACCTGGACGGGCTCTGGGGCTTGCGACGGGTACGAGTGAAGGGCGGACGGACACGGGACATTCCGTTACCGGAACCGGTCATGCGATATCTTCATGCCTACGTCGAACAATTCGTGGCTCCGACCGTGCCACAATTGGCGCCAGAGACCCCGATCTTCTGGTCCGTATGGGGACGCCGATCTTTCGGAAAACATCGGGCTCCAATGACCGGCAAGAACATCTGGCGGTTGTGCAAACTGTATGGGCGAATGATCGGCTATCCGATGTTGAAGCCGCATGACCTGCGACACGGTGTGGCGATGGAAGTGTTGGAGCAACGACACGACCTGGAACAAGTGCGTGCACTGCTCGGCCATGCGCGCATCGACACGACGCAGATCTATACAATGATTCGTCCGGCACAACTCAAACAGGCGGTATCGTTTTATGAAGCGCCGGCGCGGCAGATGTTGGAGAGTTTTGGAAGCGACCGCAAATCCATGTTCGAGGAACATTTCAATGTTCCTCAAACAAGATTTCTAAAATCTCAATAAAATCAATTTGGTGGTCCCAACGGGATTCGAACCCGTGTTTAAGCCTTGAGAGGACGGACGAAACTGAGGAAAATCAATTGGATGACCCTTTGGAGCCGTCCGATGAGTAACAAGGATTTACAACGAGTTACAGAATCGCTGTCCTATATAGGACAAGCCTTAGCGCGTTGTCATCCTCTACCCGCTCGCTCCGATCACATCACACAGAAAATCAAAATCGCGGGCCAACCCACGCCCTACCTCAGCGTGCATGACGATGCCCACCCCGCTGAAATCTCCCTGCGCGTGAAAAACCCAAGTCATCTTGGCAGAGGTGTTTCCGGTTACGGCAATGCGATCGCGCCTTAGATTGGCGAGCCAGCAAACGACAACGGAGAAGCATATGAAGGTCAATGACCGTGTCCGAAAGTACCGACACAAGCTTAGGACCCAAGACCGCCGACGCCTCGAGGTGTGGCTCGGCACGGGACTGATCGATCAGATCCGTCAGATTGCCAGCGTCAAGAATGCATCGATCGGGTCAGTCGTGCAGGACGCGCTTGAGGCCTATGTGACTGTTCATACCCTACATGCTCCATGCGAGGAGCCGGCTCGGGTCCCATCCGAGACCGAACAGGAGCTCCCTGAGCAGTCCAGCACTCGGGAACTCCAGGATCGTGATGAAAAGGGGCGCCTTCGGGAGCGCCGCAGGCTGATCGCTGAATCCCGGCGGCTGACCCATGAGCGCAGCCGGTTATTGAGGCAGGCGGACTCTCCGGAGCACCGCCATCAGATCGTGGCCTACAACCAGCGCATCGCGGCCTTTAATGAACGACTGACGAGGTTCAACAGCA
>JAWOMO010000089.1:0-53141 GCA_033852435.1 Nitrospira sp. | reverse complement strand
GGCGGCCGGACGTTGAGCTAATATTCGAGCTTGGACGGTTCGCGATGGAATTCAGCCACTTTCGGGTGAACCAGGTCGGCAAAATCCCGATAGCGCATCTTTATCGCTCCCACATGGCTACCGGCGTCGAACACGATGGCTTCATCCTGTGTCAGCGTCGCATCGACGTAGACCGGCGTGCCGTAGAGATTGCCGAACGGCGGCATGCTCCCGATTTCGCAATCAGGAAACAGGACGGCCAACTCGTCTTCTGTCGCCAGTCTCACGTGTGGACAGCCCAGCACCTCTTCCAATCGCTTGAAGTCGACTTTCCAGGTAGAGGGAAGAACGGTCATCACATAGCGTCCATTGGCTTTGACGATGACGACCTTCGCAAACGTATCGGCGGGGACATGCAAACTTTCTGCTGCCTCCCGCGCGGTATAGGCCACCGAATGGTTTACCACCTGATAGGGGATCTTGCGGCCGTCTAAATAGCTTTGAAGTCTCTTGAGGATCATCATGGTTCCCTCCCTGATGCGGCGGACGTTGGAAGACGGCTCTCCTCATGAAGAAACTGCACGCAAAGAAAGTGCCATGACGTGATGCGAAGCACAGGAGGCAAAGATCAATCGAGAAGCCGGGTTAGAGGAGAGCGGAAGATGGCTGGCTCACTGTTCGTCACGAGCCCGTGGCAGAAAGGGGCAAGATTTCGCAACGTCTCTGTCCTGAATCGCCACGGTTGATCCGGCTGAGAATTCCGTCGACGGTTCCGCTTGGAGCCGGGTAGCGTTATTCGATGGTGAAGTTCATGACCATGCCTTTAGTCGCATGCGAGTCATGAGCCGTGGGATTCGGGAACAGACAGATCATGGCATAGCGTCCTGGAGCCAGATCTGTGCTAAACATTCCTTCTCTGCCAGGTTCCAGCCCGCTCATCCCACCGATCAATTGTCCCGGCAAGGCAGCTGCACCGATCGATCCAAACGCGGCGAGCACCTCATCAGCCGACGAGCCAGGATCGAGCCGGACAAGAATCACCTGATGCCGTTGACTTCCTCGATTAATGACATAGAAGGTGTGGTGGCCTTTCTTGAGAGGTTGGACGACGACAAATTCATAATCGAACATGGCCATATGGAAGTTGCCGTAAAACTCAGGCGGCGAGGGGGTACTCTCCGTCACGCGCAGCGCTTTTTGCATCCCCAGCGCAGCGTGCGTTTGATGGTTTTTTGTGGGAATCAGACAAATGAGGACGTAGGAGCCCGGCTCCAGGTAGATGGTTGCCTGTGCATCACCGCCTGATCCGATGCCATTCGGTCCTCCCACAAGCTTGGCCCACGAAGGGATGGTTCCGTCGCGTTCTTGGAGGACGGCTTCCAAGTCGGCAGGAGTTTTCCCTTCCTCCAATTTGAGAAGCTGAAGTTGGTGCGGTTCTTGCCCGCCGTTGTGGAGTTGGATTGTCGTTTGGCCTGCCGGGATGACATCCGGCCCTTCAAAGCTATGGTCCCAGGCTGAAAACGTGACCAGGCTTGGTTGGGAAAAAGCAGCGGCGGGAGCGTCATCAGCAAGGTAAGCGGTCATGAGCACGAGGAGAGCGAACAGAGCGACGGCAGGCACACGGCACCCTCCACCCATAGCGTCCTCCTGGGAATGACTTCCCCGACCTTCCATCACAAAGTCGTGTCCCGGACCGGCCGCACGGCGCTACTCATACTCTGATGTGAACTCCTTCGCAATACTCTACAAATACTCAGGGGTTGTCGACAGATCCGTTTGGCTGGAGCCGAAGTGCCGAAAGGTTCCTATGATAACCGCTCGCGCCCGTGGGGCGAGGTAAGGTCCTGATCCGGGCCCAGGGGGACAATCCGGGTGGGATTGATATCGTCGTGGGTGATGTAATAGTGCCGCTTGATATGGTCGAAGTTGACGCTGTCGGCGATGCCGTCGGTTTGATAGAGGTCTTTGAGATATCCGAAGAGATTCGGGTAGTCGACGATCCGACGGAGGTTGCATTTGAAGTGGCCGTGGTAGACCGCATCGAACCGGATCAGCGTGACGAACAGGCGCCAGTCGGTCTCGACGAATTGCGATCCGAAGAGGTAGCGGTGGTGCGCGAGGCGGGACTCCAGAAGATCCAAGGCCTCGAAGAGCCGCCGCACGGCTCGTTCATAGGCCGGCTGGGATGTGGCGAAGCCCGCGCGATAAACGCCGTCGTTCACGTTCTCATAGATGAAGACATTGAGGTCGTCGATCTCCTTTCGAAGCCCTTCTGGATATAAATCGATCGTGCTGTCGGTAAATCGATTGAACTCGCCGTTGAACATGCGCATGAGATCGTCGTCGGAGTTGCTGACAATTCGCCTGGTCACGCGGTCCCACAGGACCGGAACTGTGAAGCGGCCGATGTAGTTCGGGTCGGTGGCCTTGTAGGCTTCGCTGAGAAAGTGAAATCCATTGATGGGATCGAGCGAGTGACCGGGGCCTTCGCGGAATGCCCATCCTCGCTCGTCACGGATCGGATCGACGACGGTCATGCCGATGACGCCTTCGAGCTTCTTGAGCTTGCGGACGATAATGGTGCGATGCGCCCAGGGGCAGGCCCACGACACATAAAGATGGTAGCGGCCGGCTTCTGCCCGGTATCCGGAACTTCCACTGGTCGTCACGTACTCGCGAAAGGCATCGGCCTGTCGTGTGAACTCTCCGGCTTCTGATTGCTCGTCAGGAAACTGTGCCGCAATTGTCATAAAGGGATCGACCTTTTAGTTAGGAGTATCTCATACTCGATAGAGAAAATGATCTTAGGAGTGTTGTGCTGCCGGCCGGGCGCTGTTGCGTTTCACCACGGTACTGATCTAATACCGTGGCAAAAGGCTACGGACTCCTTGGTTTTCGTTGAGAAACTGCACAGTTTCTGAGGCATGCCCCATGCTGTGGAATTAAGGGAGAAGGGGTGTGCCCGGGCGTGGCGACTGAATCAGGAGCGAAGACCGTGAACGACAGTCGGATGAATCAAGGAGGAGTCATTGATCGTTGGCTTATCCCAAGTCTTGTCGCGGTCGGAATCGCGGCGGGGATCATCGCCTGTGGAAACAAGCAGGAGGAGACCCCCGCTGCCAAGCCGGATTCGGCTACTTCGCAATCCGGACTGTTGCGACTGACTCCGGAGGAATCGTCTCGGATGGCTCTCGAACTCGTGCCGGTTGCTCGTGGGCAGCTGCGTGTGCCGCGGGAGTTTCCCGCCACTGTTCAATCCAATGAGAATGAACTTGCCGAAGTGACCACGCTCATTCGTGGCCGCGTGGTGAAGGTTTATGTGGATGTCGGCCAGGACGTTAAGAAAGATACCTTGTTGGCCATGCTCCACAGCACAGACCTCGGTGTGGCGGAAGGTGCGTACCTTAAGGCAAGTGCCAAGCTGCACGAAGCGGAACTGGTCTACGAGCGCGCCAGGGACCTGCATGAACATAAGGCTGTAAGTCTAGCCGAGTTGCAGCGCCGCGAGGCTGAGATGAAAACGGCGAGGGCCGAGGCCCGCGAAACGAAAAACCGCCTAGAGCTGCTCGGCGTTCCTCGGCTGGAAATCGATCGGCTGGAGCGCGAACACACGATCAAGGCAGATGTGCCCCTGCGTGCGCCCTTCGACGGTCGGGTCATCATGCGCAATATCACCAGAGGCGAAGTGGTCGAAACGCAGCAGAAATTGTTTACTGTGGCGGATCTTTCGGATGTATGGGTCGTCGGCAACGTGCCGGAGAAAGACGTACAGTATATCCGCAAGGACCAGAAGGTCGATGTGATCGTGTCGGCCTATCCCCATGCCATCTTTTCCGGGACGATCACCTATATTAGCGATGTGCTCGATGCGGCCACCCGCACGATGCGTCTGCGGGTCACCGTGCCGAACCCCGATCGGTTGCTGAAGCCGGAAATGTTCGCCGCTGTCCGTGTCTATGCGGCACCAAGCCCGGATGCGCTGACCGTGCCGCTCGCGGCCGTCCAAAACGGGCCGACCGGCAAGATCGTGTTTGTTCAGCGGGGGGCGAACGAATTCGAAGTGCGGACGGTTAAATTAGGGGAAGAGCAGGGAGAGGTCATCACGGTGCTGGACGGGGTGAGTGCCGGAGAGCAGGTCGTGACGAAAGGCTCCTTCGTGCTCAAGTCTGAACTGGAACGGCACAAGATCGAACCGACGCCATGATCGCCTCGCTTCTCGAATTTTCATTGCGCCAACGAATCCTGGTCATTGGCCTGGCCTGTCTGCTCTCCGTCGCCGGGCTGTTCGCGTTTCAATCCATCCCGATCGATGCCTACCCGGACGTGACGAACATCCAGGTGCAGGTACTGACCGACGCGCCGGGCCTCTCCCCGGCCGAAGTCGAACGGTTCATCACCTATCCGCTGGAACTCCAGATGACCGGCCTGCCCGGTTTGGCGGAGATCCGATCACTCTCCAAGTTTGCACTTTCCCAGATCACGGTCGTGTTCAATGACGACGTCGATATCTATTTTGCCCGCCAGTTAGTCCTCGAACGGATGATTGCGGCGAAAGAGCGATTGCCGGAAGGGCTTGATCCCATGATGGCCCCTGTCAGTACCGGGCTGGGCGAGGTCTATCAATATTATGTGGAAGGGCCGGGCGCGACGGCGACCGATCCGAAATTCGTCGAGAGAGAGTTGACGGATCAGCGCACGGTTCAGGATTGGGTTCTGCGTCCGCTGCTCAAGAGCGTGCCGGGCGTGATCGACGTGAACGGCATGGGCGGGTTCGTGAAACAGTATCAAGTTCTGGTCGATCCCGCCAAGCTCCGCAAATTCGACCTGACGCTCCACGATATCTACGACGCGGTGTCGAAGAACAACGCCAATGTTGGCGGCAACGTGCTGGAGCGCCATGCCGAACGCGCGATCGTCCGCGGCCTCGGGCTGATCAAGAGCGTGAACGATATCGAGTCGATTGTGGTGAAAGAGTCCGGCGGCACGCCGGTCTTTGTCCGTGATGTCGCAGAAGTCCGCATCGGCCATGCCGTTCGCCACGGGGCTGTGGTTCTCAACGGCGAACGGGAGGTCGTGGCGGGGACGGTGCTCATGATTCGCGGCGGCAACGCACGCGACGTCGTCCAGGCGGTCAAGGCCAAGGTCGAGGATATTCATCAGAACCACCTCTTGCCGAACGGCACAACGTTGACGCCCTTCTACGATCGCATTGAGTTGGTCAATGCGGCAATTCACACCGTGCGCGACGCCTTGATCGAAGGGATCGTGTTGGTGGTGTTCGTCTTCTTCTTTTTTCTCGGGCATATGCGCAGCGCCGTCGTCGTGACGGTCACGTTGATTGTTACCCCGTTAATTACCTTTATCGTGATGGATTGGGTCGGCCTCTCGGCCAACTTGATGACACTCGGCGGACTCGCCATTGCCATCGGCGAGATCGCAGACGGGTCCCTCGTCGTCGTCGAAAACGTCTATCGGCACCTCGCACAGACCAATGGCGCAACGCGGAAGAGCAACCTGGAGGTGATTCTCCAGGCCACGAAAGAAGTGGGCCGTCCGATCCTCTTCGGCATTTTACTCATCAGCGTCGTGTTCCTGCCGCTTATGACCCTACACGGCATGGAAGGCAAGATGTTCGCGCCGCTCGCCTACACGCTCGTGATTGCGCTGCTGGCCTCAGTGGTCGTCACGCTCACGCTCACACCGGTACTGACCTCCCTGCTCTTGCGTGGGGACCATCCGGAGGAAACGCGCCTCACGCTCTGGATGAAAAAAGGGTATCTGCCGGTGTTGCAGTGGACACTCCGTCATCGTAGCACCGTCCTGATGGGCTCAACGTCCATCGTGCTTGTCAGCCTGGTTCTTGTTCCGTTTATAGGGCGGGAATTCATTCCAATCCTGGAGGAAGGGGCCCTCACGCCTCAAATTGTGCGGCTGCCCAGTGTCTCGCTGCCGGAGTCGATCGAAATCGAGAAGCGCGCCCATAAGGCGATGTCGGAGTTTCCCGAAGTGCAAATGGCCGTGAGCAAGATCGGGCGGCCTGATATCGCATTCGTACCCGAAGAGCCGTACGAGAGCGATCCCGTTGTGTCGTTGAGTGAGCGCAGCACCTGGAAGACGGCCAAGACCCAAGCTGGGTTGACCGATGCCATACGACGGAAACTGGCGGAGATCCCTGGTATCTCCGTGCTTATGAGCCAGCCGATTCAGGAGCGGGTCGACGAGTTGATCTCCGGCATCAGGACAGAGTGTGCCGTCAAGCTATTCGGAGACGATCTCGATGTCCTGCACGAGAAGGCGGAGGAGATTGCCGCGCTGATGCAGCAGGTCAACGGGGTCAAGGATGTGAAGGTGGAGCAGATTGCCGGCCAGCCCTATCTGACGATCGACATTGATCGGCAGAAAATCGCCCGGTACGGCATCAACGTGTCCGACGTGCAGGAGATGATCGCCACTGCCATCGGCGGCAAGCCGGCGACTCATGTTTATGAAGGCGAGCGGCGGTTTCAATTGATCCTCCGTTTTCCTGAGCCGACCAGGAACAGCGTCGCGACTATCGGAGAAATCCGGGTGAAGTCGGCATCCGGGGCGCTGATTCCGATGAGCGATCTCGCGACGATTGAGATGCGTGAAGGGCCAGCCCGCATCAGCCGCGAACAGGTGAAGCGCCGCATCTATGTCGGATTCAACGTCGTCGGGCGAGACATCGGGAGCGTCATCGATGAAGGACGGAAGAAATTGACAGCGCAGGTTCGCCTGCCGGAAGGGTACACCATCACCTGGGGCGGGGCTTTCGAGAACATGGAGCGGGCTAATGCTCGGCTGTTGATCGTGGTGCCGATCACATTGGGACTCGTATTTTTTCTCCTCTTCTGGGCCTTCCGTTCACTGCGGTATGCGACGTTGATCATTCTGAACCTGCCGTTTGCCTTGATCGGGGGATTTGTCTCGCTGTGGTGGAGCGGACAATATCTGAGCGTGCCGGCGTCGATCGGCTTCATCGAACTGTTTGGGCTCGCGGTCGGGAACGGGATTGTGTTGGTGTCGTATATCAATCAGCTTCGCCAGGAAGGCAAACAGACAGACGACTCCATCATTGCCGGCTGCAGCCTGCGGCTCCGTCCTGTGGTTATGACGATGATGACGACGTTGCTGGGGCTCCTGCCGCTGGCGCTCGCACAGGGCATCGGCGCCGAAGTGCAGCGACCGCTTGCGACAGTGGTAATCGGCGGTCTCTTCACCTCAACGGCGCTCACCCTAGTCGTGTTGCCGGCGTTATACCGATGGTTCGAAGAAAAAGCCGACGCCAAGTTCGCCCCGGAATGGGTGTGAAGCACGAGGGGCAGCACGCGGCGCAGCATCTGATGGGCGCTTCTCCGATAGGCCGTTTGGGACCATGACACAGGATGTACCGACAACAACCGCCTGGCATCTACTCGCTCCTGATGCGCTCAGCCACGCGCAGGCTTCCAACCTCGATGCGGGCCTGACTGAGCCTGAAGCTGTTCGGCGGCTGGCGACATACGGTCTCAACGATCTGCCGGAAGCGCCGCCTCCCTCGCCTCTGAAGTTGTTCCTTTCCCAGTTCACCAGCGTCATCATCTGGGTCTTGATCGGAGCAGCGGTGGTCTCCGGTCTGTTGGCCGAATGGCTCGATGCAGCGGCGATCATCGCCATTGTGTTTCTCAACGGCCTGCTCGGATTCGTGCAGGAGTTCCGAGCCGAACGATCCTTGGCGGCGCTGCGGCAAATGTCTGTGGCGATGGCCCGTGTGGTTCGTGACGGGATTTTTCGGCAGATTCCAGCGAGCGAATTAGTGCCCGGCGATCTCATCAACCTGGAAGCCGGTGACCGTGTTCCTGCAGATACGCGCCTGATCTACAGTACGAATTTCCAAACACAGGAAGCCTCGCTGACCGGGGAGTCCACCCCGGTTCAAAAGGCCGCGCGTGTCCTTACCGGAGTCGACCTGCCTCTGGCCGATCGGACCAACATGGCCTTCATGGGCACAATCGCGGTGTCGGGCAAGGCCCGCGCGCTGGTCGTGTCGACAGGCGTCCGTACGGAATTGGGACGGATTGCGACTATGATCCAGCAGGCGTCGGAAGCGGAGCACATGGAAACTCCGTTGCAACGGCGGCTGGAACGATTCGGCTATACGCTGCTGTGGCTTTCACTAGCGGTGGTTGCCGTCGTGTTCACCTTGGGCTATTGGCGTGGTGAGCCGCTACTCCCGATGTTTCTGACCTCGGTGAGCCTAGCCGTCGCGGCGGTGCCTGAAGGACTCCCTGCGGTGGTGACAATCACGCTCGCGTTGGGCGTTACCCGCATGGTGAAACGGCATGCGCTGATTCGCAAACTGCCGGCCGTCGAAACGCTCGGATCCGCCACGGTCATCTGTACCGACAAGACCGGCACGCTCACGAAGAACGAGATGACGGTGACGAAGTTGATTGTCGGTGACAGGGCCTACGACGTGACAGGTGAAGGCTATGAGCCGCTGGGCGAAATCCGTGAGGCGAGTTCTTCTGCCCCCTTACTCCTCACGCCTGGCCCCTCACGTCTACCGGAAGGGCTTCGCCAACTATTGGCGGCGGCGGTACTCTGCAACGGCGCGAGCATGCGAGAGGAGAATGGGGCTTGGCAGGTGATCGGCGATCCCACAGAAGGCGCTTTGCTCGTCGCAGCGGCGAAAGCGGCGGTGACAAAACAGGAACTGGAACAAGTCGCGCCGTTCGAAGGCGAAATCCCCTTCGATGCCGAGAGGAAAATGATGACGATCATCCGTCGGACGGCCGAGGGACCCGTGGCCTACGTCAAGGGAGCGCCGGACGTGCTGCTCAAATGTTGCACGCATCGCCTGAGGCTCGATGGCATGGTGGAGCCGTTGGACGATCGGCAGCGGCAGGCGATTCTCGAGAGCAACGCATCCCTCGCGCACGAGTCGCTCCGCGTGCTGGCCGCAGCACATCGTCGCCTTGACGACCCCCATGCGAACCTGCAGCCCGATGCGGTGGAACGGGATTTGGTGTTTCTCGGGCTCTTTGCGATGAAGGATCCCTTGCGCCCAGAAGCCGTCCGGGCCGTGCGTCTGTGCGGGGAGGCCGGCATCAAGACCGTCATGATCACCGGTGATCATAAGGAAACGGCGGTCGCGATCGCGCAGGATCTGGGCCTTTCCGACGGCCCCGGAACGGCGTTTTCGGGATCCGAGATCAACAATCTCACGGACGAACAGCTGACCCAATTCGTCGAGCGGGTCACGGTCTATGCCCGTGTCTCGGCCGAGCACAAGCTGCGAATCGTCCAGGCCTGGAAACGCAGAGGCGCGATCGTGGCCATGACGGGCGACGGCGTGAACGATGCGCCTGCCATTAAGGCTGCAGACATCGGCGTGGCGATGGGTCTTGCCGGAACCGATGTGACGAAGGAAGCGTCCGATATGGTCATCACGGACGATAACTTCGCCTCGATCGCCGCGGCAGTGGAGGAAGGTCGCGGGGTCTTTGACAACATCCGCAAGACCGTCCATTTCCTCCTGTCGTGCAATGTGAGCGAAGTGCTGGTCATGCTCTTTGCGACACTGCTGGGCCTGCCGCTTCCGCTCCTGCCGATCCAGATTCTCTGGATGAATCTCGTGACGGACGGCATTCCGGCTCTGGCGCTGGCGGTGGATCCCAAGGCGCCGGATCTGATGAAGCGTCCGCCCCGCCAGCCTGATGGCCGATTGTTGGACGGCCGACGATTATTCGCGATCGTGGGAGAAGGCTTGATACTGGGGATGATCGCCTTAGGGGCGTTCAGCTACAGTCTTTACGGCCTGCATCAAAATCTTGAACAGGCTAGGACGGTGGTGTTTACGGTGATGGTCGTCGTGCAGCTGGTGCATGCGTTCAATTGCCGGAACGAACGGCTGTCATTATTCCAAATCGGCGTCGGGACGAATCGCGCCCTCCTCGGGGCTTTCCTCCTCTCGATCGCCATGCAGGTGGCGGTGCTCACGGTTCCAGCCGTCTCGCTGGTCTTCAAGGTTGCTCCGCTGCCGGTCGAGGATTGGGCGCTGATGGGAGCCATGGGCGTGCTGCCACTCGTGATCATAGAAACGATCAAGTTGGTGCGGCGTACCCGTCCCCCATCCCATGTTTCACGCCTCGCCCACCACTGACACCGAAAGAATACTCAGGATGTAGAAACGGCGCCCGAGTTCCGCCCGTTGGCATAAAAACGTCGCTTTACGATCTCAGCGGTCAAGACATAGCCTGCCAGGATCGCTGTCAAGAGGAACAGGAATGACAGCGGCATTGGGGTCAAGCCCAATGGGGCACCGGTCGGGAGGAGGGGAAGCAGCAATGTTACTGCGGCGACGGCGAGGGTGGCCAGCGAGAGATACCGACCCGGTGTGCTGGTGAAGAATGGTCGTCGAGTCCGAATGACCAGCACAATGCC
The DNA here is from genome assembly GCA_033852435.1 of Nitrospira sp. Lineage (GTDB taxonomy): Bacteria > Nitrospirota > Nitrospiria > Nitrospirales > Nitrospiraceae > Nitrospira_C. Next base: position 42,719 of record JAWOMO010000089.1, on the reverse strand, counting down.
TGAGGCAGAAATGATGGATTCCACGAACCAGCCGGTCCTGAATTGCTCCGGCGATGCGTCGAGGATCCACAACAGCGCTCCGAACGTCAGGTAATCGAAGACAGAACTGACCAGCCCGAACGTCAGCATAAACTTCCGGATGAAGGCGATATCCCAGCGTCGGGGCTGGTCGATGAGTTCATGGTCGACTCGGTCAGTGGCGATCGTCATCTCGGGAATGTCGGTGAGAAGATTCGTCAAGAGAATCTGTTTCGGCAGGAGGGGGAGAAACGGTAGAAACAGTGAGGCGCCGGCCATGCTGAACATGTTGCCGAAATTGGCGCTGGTTGCCATGAAGACATATTTCAACGTGTTGGCAAAGGTCTTGCGACCTTCGCGGACTCCTTGGATCAGCACCGCCAGATCCTTTTCGAGCAGCACGATGTCGGCGGCGTCCTTCGCCACGTCGACGGCGCTGTCGACAGAAATGCCGACATCTGCCGCATGCAGTGCGGGCGCATCGTTGATCCCGTCGCCGATATACCCCACCACGTTGCCTGCATGTTTCAGGGCTAGGATGATGCGATCTTTCTGATTGGGTTCAACCTCTGCAAACACATCGATGTCGTTGACACGCTGGAGGAGGGCCTCGTCCGTCATCCGTCGGAGATCCTGCCCGGTCAAGAGCCGCTGATGGTCCATCCCAACCTGTTGGCTGACGTGAGATGCCACGAGCCGGTGATCGCCCGTGATGGTCTTGAGCGAGACGCCTAGCCGCCGTAAGGATGCGATGGTTTCTGCGATGTCTGGCCTGACTGGATCAGCGAAGACCAAGAGCCCGAGGAATGTCATCTCCGCTTCATGCTCCTTGTCGATGTGTGCGGCTTGACCCATGTCGCGAGAGGCCAGGCCGAGCGTTCGAAGACCCTGTCGGTTCAGGTCTTGAAATTGCTGTCTGATGTTTTCGCCGCGGTCCTCCATGGGGACCGTCGTTCCGTCCGGCAATTCGGCGCGCGTGCAGACGGCCAGCATCTGTTCCGCCGCACCTTTGGCAATCAGAAGATGAGTCGTTGGAGTGGCCACGAGAATGGAGAGCCGTTTGCGGAGGAAGTCGTAGGGGACCTCATCCAGTTTCCGGTAGCCCGATAGATCACAGATGCACTGTCTCCGGATCGCTTCATCGAGCGGGTTGATAAAGCCGGTTTCGTAGGTGGCGTTGAGACAGGCATGGAAGAGGACGCGCTCGCTGGGGAGCCCGTCGATACTGAGTGCGGCATGCAAGCGCATCATGCCTTCCGTGAGCGTGCCGGTCTTGTCCGAACAGAGCACATTCATGCTCCCGAAGTTTTCGATGGAGGCGAGGCGTTTGACGATCACCTTCTGCTGGGCCATGCGCTTCGCCCCGTGTGAAAGATTCACGCTGATGATGGCCGGCAGGAGCTGAGGGGTCAGGCCCACCGCGAGCGCCATGGAAAAGAGAAACGAATCGAGCACCGGCCGCTGGAGATAGACGTTGATCGCGAAGATCGCGAATACGAGAAGGAGCGTCACTTCGAGCAATAAGTAGCCAAAGCGCCGGACGCCACGTTCGAACTCCGTTTCCGGGGTTCGAAGCATCACGTGGGAGGCAATGTGGCCGAATTCCGTGTCCTTACCCACATGCGCGATGACGGCCTTCGCATCTCCGCTGACCACGTGGGTGCCCATGAAGAGGCTGTTGGTCCGTTGGTTGAGGGGGGCTGCGGCGGAGACGACCGATACAGTTTTTTCGGCCGGATAGGTTTCGCCGGTCAATGTGGCTTCGTCGACGAACAGATCCTTGGATTCGAGCACGATCCCGTCGCCTGGAATGCTGGATCCGGCCGAGAGGTTGATGACATCTCCCGGGACGATCTCTTCGAGCGGCACCTCGATGAGTCGCCCGTCCCGCCAGACCTCCGTCTTGATCCGAACGAGTGCGAGTAATGCGGCAACCGCCTTGGCCGCGCCATGCTCCTGCCAAAACCCCAGCAGCGCGCTGATCAGAATAATGGTCAGGATGATGAGTGCGTCGGTCCGATCGGCGAGAAAGAGCGAGATGGTGGCCGCGCAGAGCAGAATGATAATAATCGGACTGCGAAACTGCGCAAGCAACAGCACGAACGGGCGAATGTCTCGGTGGAGCTTAAGGCGTAGCGAGGCCGCGCGAGCGAGGCGATCGGCGGATTCCTCCGCACGAAGACCTTCCGGCCTCGTTTTCAAACGAGCAAGGAGTTCATCCGCCGGGATCGCCCAATAGGGTCGTTCATTCACAGAAATGCTTCTTTCGATCAGGCCCGGCTGTCTGAACCCTCGGCAACCGCACCAGCCTTAGGCGAGTGATAGTACGAGGTGCAATCGGCTTCTCTTCCACGAACAATCCGCCTGCCTGTAAAGGGTGCGCTTCGTCCAGTGACCACCGTGCATTGGCGTTCACCGTGTTCATCGTCGTAGTAGAGGATAACCCAGTCCCGCGTTTTCTTTAATTGATTGGCCAGGGCGCTGTTTGAATAGAGGGCGGTATAGTGACGAGGGCCCCGCTGTGTATGAAGAATGGGCAGCCACGCTTCCCGCTTCGGGTTGAACCGATGCGGCGCGATCTTCTGCAGGGTGCCGGCCAGAGCCGACTCTCGATATTCCCTGTCGACGTCCAGCAACTCCTCGATTGATGGTTCTCCGGCTTGTTGCCACCCGACTGTTTGAGTTGGTCTGCGAACGCGGCCCAAACGGGCGGTGAGGGAGTCGATGATACCTTGAAGCTTCTTCGGACCGACTCCTTCGATGTCCGCCAGTCGTCCATCGTGTGCCGCCATCTCGAGTTGCTCCAACGTTTCAATGTGCAGATCGTCGTGCAGCCGGTGGGCGAAAGCCGAACCGACGCCTGGGACTGACATCAGCAGGGCGATGGGATCCGTATGTCCGCGCAGGCGATCCAGCATTGGCAGCCGGCCGGTCACGATGAGCGTATGGATCGACCGCGCCAGGCTCACGCCGATACCGGGTAAGGCTTGGAGCCCATCGGTCCCCTGTTGCTCGACAATCTGGGAGACGGGAACCTCCAGGCGCTCCAACTGGTCTGCGGCGGTCCGGTAGGCACGGACACGGAAGCGATTCGCGCCTTGTTCTTCAAGAAGAAGCGCGACCTCCCGCAACTTTTGAGCGATCTCCCGATTCTGCGGGATGGCCGACATTGCCATGCGATCGCCTCACTCGTAGTGCAGCGCCTCGATGGGGTTCAGCTTCGAGGCTTTGTTAGCCGGGTACAGACCGAAGAAAATGCCGACCGCGACGGAAAAGAGAAAGGCCATGACCACGGCCTGAGATGAGATAATGGTCGGCCATCCGACCATGGTCGTCAACAGTCTGGCGCCGCCGATGCCTGCCGCGACGCCGAGCACACCGCCGATCACGGTCATGATGATTGCTTCGATCAGAAATTGAAGGAGGATATGCCTGCGCTTGGCGCCGACCGCCATGCGCAATCCGATCTCTTTGGTCCGTTCCGTCACCGAGACCAGCAGAATGTTCATGATCCCGATCCCGCCGACGATGAGGGAGATGGAGGCAATGCTCATGAGCATGAGCATCATCGTCCGGCTCGTGCCGGCGATGGTCTTGGCGATGTCCTCCATGGTCCGGATCGTAAAGTCGTCTTCGTCGGACGGATGGATGTGATGTCTCATGCGCAAGAGATCCTTGATATCGTCCACCACGGCAGGGATATCCTGGCGAGTCTGAGTCGCCACGAGGATGACCCCCACAGTTCCGAGAAATTTCGTGCCTAGGACTTTGCGTTCGGCCGTCGAAAAGGGAAGGATGACCAGATCGTCCTGGTCCTGACCCGTGATCGACTGCCCTTTGGGCGCGAGGATACCGATCACCCGGAGAGGGACATTCCGGATGCGGATCTCACTGCCGACAACGTCCTCGCCGGTCTCGTAGAGGTTCTGGGCAGCGGTTTTCCCCAGTACGACGACTTTCGCGGCAGCATCCATGTCGGACTGTGTGAAAAAGTTACCCTGTGCGACCGGCCAGCTACGGATGTCGGTGAACTCGGGGTTCGTTCCAAGGACCACGGTGCTCCAGTTCTTATTCTCATGAATCACCTGGAGAACCGAGCGCGTACCATAGATGGCCATCGTGACGCTCGTGACTTTCTTCTCGATCTCTTCCGCATCATTGACAGTCAGGGTCGACACCGAGCCCAGCCCGCCTCGCACCCCGCCGACCGTGGTGGCTCCCGGGACGATGATCAGCACGTTCGTGCCAAGGCTTGAGATTTCGGCCTGGACCGATGCCGTCGCACCCTGGCCCAGGCTGACCATCGCCACGACCGCGCCGATCCCGATGATGATCCCGAGCATGGTCAATCCGGCCCGCAGCGGATTCCTGCGGAGAATGCGAAACGCGGAGAGAATGGTAAGCCAGAGAAAAGGCATAGTGGATCGCGTTCAGTTTTCAGTATCCGATCGGAATCTGATGCCTGAAGGCTGATGTCCTCTCATCTCATTCTCGGGCCTGCGTCGAAGCCTGGCGGAAGTTTTTTCTGAGCCTGTTCCTCAGGCGTCTCGATACTGATGATCACGCGGTCGCCTTCGTTCAATGGTCCTTCGACGACTTCGGTAAACAGAGAATCGGCAATGCCCGTTGCGACCTCGACCTGATGGGGCTTGTTCTCCTGATCCAGCAGCCACACGCGCGTCGATTTTTTGTCAATCGGGACATTGGGCATCCGGAACCGCAGCGCTCCGTTCGGCACGCGCAGCGGATTCTCTTTACTGGCCTTGACAATCGTGACGTTGGCCGTCATCCCAGGTTTGAGTTTGAGTTCACGATTGTCCACCGTGATAACGACGTCATAGGTGACGACGTTCTGGATGTTGATGGGGGCATTTCGCACCTGCGTGACTATGCCTTCGAAGAACTGTTTGGGGTAGGCGTCCACGCGAAAGTTGGCAGGCTTCCCTTCGGCCACGCCTCCGATGTCGGCTTCGCTGACATTGGCGTCGACCTGCATCTGGGTGAGATCCTGGGCGATGACGAACAGGGTCGGCGTTTGAAAACTGGCGGCGACCGTTTGCCCGACGTCCACGTTGCGGGACACGACAATGCCGTTCACGGGCGAATAGATCGTCGTGTAGCCGAGGTCCAGTTCAGCTGAGGCGAGGGTGGCCTCGGCCTGGTCCAGTATGGCTTGCAACACCTCTACATTCGCCTCGGCGTCACGGTAATTAGTCTCGGCCAAGTCGAGATCGGCCTGCGACACAAAGGCTTGCGGACGCAGTGCAGCCATGCGGTCGCGTTCCAGTTTGCGCTGTGCCGCCATGATTTTGGATTTTGCCAGATTGCCTTTGGCACTTTTCACTGCGGCACGGGCCTGGCTCACACGCGCTTGGAACGGTTGCTGGTCGATGCGGGCGAGGACCTGCCCTTTCGTGACGACCGAATTGAAATCTGCCGAGAGCTCCGCGATCTTACCGGAAACCTGACTGCCGACCTGGACGGAAATCACAGGATTGACGGTACCGGTTGCGGTCACGATGGCGGTGATCGGGCCACGATCGACTGTCACGGTCTTGTATTGGACTGGGGGAGTTCCGGAAGTCCACCAGGACCAGATTCCAATTCCGATCAGGAGTAGGAGGCCTCCACTAGCGAACAGCCAACCCCTTCGTGGCTTTCTCCAGTAAGGCCTGTGTGTCCCGGCAGGAATGGTCAGCGCGTGACTGCCTTCCGCAGAGGGAGAAGTGAGAGGTTGATCGGAGTGACTCGGTATGATGTCGGTTACCGGCACGTGCCTTGTTGAATCTTGAGGATCGGTCGTCATGCTGAACCTGCTTCACGGGAAAAGTTCAGCGGAGATCTGCCGTGGAGCCAGTTCGCGATGATCTTCCGGCTCCCTTCTGCCACAAGGAACGCCAAGGCTCCGAGGGCGAGCGGACCGAAAATCCAGACAGGCAACGGGCTGGTTCCAAAGATCTCGTTTCCGATGGGCGTATAGGTGATCAACATCAGGATCGTGAGTTCAATGGTGATCCCCCAGAGTATGAGCGGATTCGTGAACCAGCCAAGCCGGTAAACGGGCAGTCGATGAGACCGGCAGGCAAACACATTGGCGACCTGTGCCAAAACGATCCCTGCGAAGGTGACGGTCGTGGCCTCCCTATACAATGGTGAAGACCAGTTGAGGGGAGCGCCCCACTTCCAACCGTTGGCGAAGAGGTACAGGAAGAACCCTCCCATGGCCACGACGGATTCAATGACGCCGAGGAAGAGGTAAGCTCGCAGCAGGAGTGGAAGGCTCAAGAGCCGCTCGGTCCTCGGGCGAGGAGGAAGATCCATCACGTCGTCATGGGGACGCTCGGTACCGAGACCGAGAGCCGGGACCATATCGGTGCCGAGGTCGACAGCCAACACCTGAGGAATCGTCAGAGCCAGCGGCATACCGATAAAGCCATATCCGAGATACGGTACCACTTCCGGCACGTTGCTCGAAAGTACATAGGCGGTGAACTTGCGGATGTTCTCGTATACCGTGCGTCCTTCCTCGATCGCGTTCACGATCGTTGCAAAGTTATCGTCCAGCAGAATCATATCCGCAATTTCCTTTGCCACGTCGGTTCCAGCGATGCCCATGGCCACGCCGATGTCGGCTTTCTTGAGGGCCGGTGCGTCGTTCACGCCGTCGCCGGTGACCGCGACCACTTCGCCCATCTCCTTGAGTGTGGACACGACCCGCATCTTATGACGGGGAGCCATCCTGGCAAATACGGGGTCCTGCTCTCCCGACCGCGCGGGTGTCAGCAATTGCCGTAAATGATCCTCGCTTATCCGGTCGAGCTGAGCCCCTTCGATGACGGGGACAAAGCCGGTTGATCCTTTGGCGAGCCCGTTCGGCACCAGACCGATTTTGCGGGCGATCGCCAGCGCGGTCAGCGGATGGTCCCCGGTGATCATGATGATGCGCACACCGGCGCGGCGACACTTGGCAACCGCATCCGGGACTTCGCGATGCGGCGGGTCAATCATGGCGACCAGTCCAAGAAACGTCAGATCGTTCTCAATCGTCTCCGGTTCGATCTGTTCCGGCTGATGGGCCACATTGCGCATGGCCACGGCGAGCACGCGATAGGCTTGCTCGGCAAAAGAGCGGGCCTGTTTCAAGGTGCGCGTTCGTTCGTCCCCCGTCAGTGTCACGGCTTCTCCGTGAACCAAAGTTGTGGTGCAGAGTGGCAACACCGATTCCGGTGCTCCTTTGGTAAAGGCAACGAGCCGACCTTCCACCCAGTGCAGAGTGCTCATCCGTTTGCGGTCTGCATCGAACGCCAGTTCTCCCATGCGGCGCAGGGGAGGCCGATGGCCGAGCCCGTGCTCAATCGTGAATTCCACGAGCGCCACTTCGGTCGGATCGCCGGTTACGACGAAGCGGCCGTCGGCCCGCCGCACACGCTTGGCGTTATGGCAATGGAGCAGGGCGTCGAACAACGCTTGCCATCGTTCCGCTTCACCGGTGCTGACCAATCGGCCTCTTGTGAAGAAGCAGCCTTCACGAGACTCGATCACGAGCCCGTCCGCGTAGAGCCGGTCCACCTTCATGCGATTTTCCGTGAGCGTGCCGGTCTTGTCCGTGCAAATCACCGTTGTACATCCGAGCGTTTCGACCGACGGCAAATGTTTGACCAATGCCTTTCGCTTCGCCATGCGCTGGCTGCTCATGGCAAGGGCGAGCGTGACCGTTGGGAGCAGCCCCTCGGGCACATTGGCAACAATAATACCGATCCCGAAAATGGCGCTAATCCAGAAGCCGAGCCCGGTCCAGAGACCGATCATGAAAAAGGCAGCTCCCATCGCCAGAGAAATTGCGGCGACGATGCGGGTAACTTTGATGATTTCTTTCTGGAGAGGACTGAGGCCGGTTTCTACCGTAGTGGCGAGATGGGCGATCTTTCCGAACTCCGTCCGCATCCCTGTCGTGAACACAACGGCATGTCCATGTCCGGACAGGACCGTAGTTCCGGCAAAGACGAGATTCGGGAGATCTAGCCAGTGAGCGTCCTCTGCGGGTTCAGCGGTCCGTCGTTTTGGTTTGGACTCGCCGGTCAGGGCCGCGTTGTCCACCCGCATGTCGATGGCTTCGATGAGACGCGCGTCTGCCGGGACTCGTTCGCCTTCTTCTAAGACCAGGACATCGCCGGCTACGATTTCGCCGCGCGGGATCTGGATCGATTGTCCGCCTCTGGTCACCCAGGCTTTGTCCGGCAGCAAGCGCCTGAGTGCCTGGACCGATCGTTCAGCCTTGTATTCCTGCAGGAATGCGAAGACGGCGTTGATGACGATCACACCCAGAATGGCATACCCCAGTGTGGCCATGCCTTCGCCCGGCTTCATGAAATTGGCGGCGAAGGAGAGGCCGGCGGCGATCCAGAGCAGGATAGCGAGGAAGTGAGTAAATTGACGGTACAGCCCTCGCAGGACCGAGTATCGATCGGGCTCGGCCAACACATTCGACCCGAACTCTCTCAACCGGCGAAGAGCTTCCTGAGGCGTGAGACCGCCACTACCCGTTTCGAGGCGCTTCAGCACGTCCTCGGTCGAAAGCCGGTTGATGTCGTGGTACCGAAATTCAGGCACGCACACCTCGCGCGATCAGGACGGAGCAGGGGGCATGTCGCAGCAGGCTTTCGGACACGCTCCCAAGATGAAGCCGTTCGCTTTTCGTCAATCCGCGAGAGCCGATGACCAGGAGGTCGGCATGGTCTGCCTCCACCTGTTTGACGATCGTGTCGATCACATGGTCCATGTGCACCCGGGTGGTGACGGAATAGCCCTCTTTGATGAAGTCGTCTCGCAGGGCTTCGACCAGGCTCGCCGAGCGCTCCAGCACCGGTTCTGTCAACTCGGCGAGTTGCGATTCGGATAAGTAACGTGCGGCCAGATCCGTGACGGGGTTCTCAGCCGAGGACACGATCGTGATGGCGGCGGTTTCTGAAAGAATCTGGGATCGGAGAAAACGCGCGGCTGCGCGGGAGTGCTTCGAGTCGTCGACCGCGAGCGTCAGGCGCTCCAGTGCAGGAGTCGGTCCCTTAACGACGAGCAGGGAACATGGGGCCATCGAGGCGACTCGGCGTGAGACGCTTCCCAGTAAGAACCCTTTGATATCACTCAAGCCTCGCGAGCCCATGAGGATAAGGTCTGCTTTCCATCGGCGGGCTTGTTGCGCGACGGTCGACGCGATGGGACCGTAGGCCAATACTTTATGGAGTTTCGTGCCTGGGCCGGTCACAGCCTGGCCCAGCGCGACTTTGGCCGATCGTTCCGCTTCGCGGAGGACGAGTTCGCCGGCCTTTTCCATTGCGGCGATGGCACGCTTCTCCGCAGCAGGATGTCTGTATTTCACTGATCGAAGGACCGGCTTGTTGATCACATGGAGGAGCGCAACATGCTCAGGCTCCTTCCCGGCAAGCGCCGCCAGCGCTTGGATTCCCCAGCCAGAAAATTCTGATCCATCGACCGCACAAAGAATTCGCATGATAGGTTCCTCCCTGCTCGGACAACATTCTGGATGGGATTCACCCTACCCAAGTTGCATGCGATGTGCCTGGAAAAGGCTGGATTGTGGTCTGAGAATCGCCCCATTCCAATGGGTTGGAGAGCGTAGGGAGGTTATTGGTGGTGGGCGCTGCGGCGTTTTGCAGCAGGACGGCAATTGCGACTGTGGTGATTGGCGTCAGTCGAGACGGGATAGAACGTCGTGTTGAAGATCGAACCTCGCTTGGACAAGCGATTTCGAGGTGTTATTGGCTGCGAGCTGCGTGGCACTCACATTGCGAAGACTGTCAGGAAGGAGGGGATGGCGATGGACAAACGGCTGATTCTTGTTACGGCGATGTGGCTTTGCGTCCAAGCAGGATTCGTTGCGGCAGAGGGGAATCCTGTCGCCCGGGTCGGACCATCCGGTGAGGCTCTGGAATTAGAACAGCAGGTCGACGGAAAGGTTCTGAAGAATTATCTGTCTCTCCATGAGAAGGGAGGGGTGCGATATTTCAGCGCCGGCGTGGGGTTGGAAGAACGGTCGGCAGAGTATCCGGCGTTCTCGTTGAAACTGGTCTTTACCGCCGGAGGAAAGCCGTTTCTCGCCGGGGTGGATGTGGCGATTCAGCCCGCTAAGGGCGGGGCAGCACTTCGCATTCCCCGCGAGCAGGTCGAGGGGCCCTGGCTGTTCGTTGATCTTCCGTCAGGTATCTATGACATCACGGCGACCCATGGCGACCGGACACAAGGCCTCAAGGGCGTCAACGTCAGTGCGGGCAAGCAAAAAGCGGTCTATCTGCGCTGGGCGGAAGATCGTGGGAGCGCAGGGCGTTTTCCGGCGGAGTGAGTCGGACTGCCGTGCGACGATTACAGAGGGGGGGAATGTTATGCCGAGGAAGAAGAGAGCCGGCCCAGCAAAAGCCAAGGATTTTGATTCCATCACCGTGGGCCAGGTCATGGAGAAGCGGGTCCAGTTCGCCCGCCTCAAGACGAAAGGCGACGTTATTGCATCACTCATGATCGAGGGGTTCGGCGCGGTGCCGGTTGTCGATGGGGGGCGAAGATTGGCCGGTATCGTGAGCGAACACGATCTGTTGGCAGCTATGGACGACGGGCACGAGCTGGGCCGGATTACGGCGGGAGACATCATGACTGGTAATCCGTACTCGGTGCGCCCGGAGACGACGGTGGGGACGCTCGTCCACGTCTTGCGCGCCAGCGACCTTGTCCGCGTGCCGGTGGTGGATGCCAAAGACAGGTTGGTGGGCATTATTGCGCGACGCGATGTGCTGCGGGCCTATCTCGCCGCGGGCTTATTAAAAAGAAAGTGAGGGAGATCCCATGCGTCAAACCGAATTTTTCATGGCCGCCTGCGATCCGAAAACGCTGACGGTCGGGCAGTTGATGCAAGACGCGGTGTTTTCTTGCGGTCCGCGCACGACCGCCTCGACCCTCGCGCACCTGATGACACACCGCAACTTCGGCTCACTGCCCATCGCTGAGGAAGACGGCACCCTGGTCGGCATTGTCAGTGAGTACGATCTACTCCAAGCGATGATCGAGGGCCGCGACCTTCGCAAAATTCTCGCCGTCGAGATCATGTCGACGAATCCGGTAACGGTGACGGAAGAGCAGACGCTCACTCAAGTGGCAGATCTTTTCCAGGATCGCTACATCACGCGCGTTCCTGTCGTGCGAAACAAGAAGCTGGTGGGGATTCTTGCCAGGCGCGATCTCCTGTTCGGGTATCTGAAGGCTTCGCAGTACTGGTCGTAGGAAAGATTCCCGGAAGCGCCGCCTGCCGGGCGTTTCCGGAAAAGCCTAATCAGCATGACGGCCCACTGATGCTCCTCTGTGCCCGCACGTTCTCCAAATCCTGCCTCATCAGTCAGTTCTGATTTTCTTGGCATGTGCTGGGGAATATGGTAAGCAACGTTTAAGGGATTTCTGCTGCAAGCCGAGGCCGCGATTCCCGAAGCGCACATCCTACCCCTAACACTCCTCAGGCCGATCGGCCGTGGATGATTCCATGCATGCACTTTCCTATCTTGGGTCAGTCGTCGCTGACCTCGTCATTGCGGTGGCCATTCTCTATTCCTTCGTTCTCTTCGGACGCTCGGTCAGAGCGATGCTCCCGGCGACCGATTGGTCTGCCCGCGTCAACGTCTTATGGGATCTTTATACCGGAGTGATCAGCGCGGCCATTCTGATCACCGTGCTCGGGATGCTGGGTTTCTTCAACCCACTGCTGTTCGCCGGCGTCGTGGCTGCAGGGCCTTTGCTGAACGTTCGTCGGATCGATGCGTTCATCGCCCCATGGCGCGCCCTTCGCGATTCGGTTGTTTCCTGTCGGGGACAGATGTTCTTAGGACTCACGCTGATGGTTCCTGTTGCTATGAGCGTTGTTCCGACCGCGGTGCCCGAAATTTTCTACGACGCGTTGTACTATCACTTGGGTTTGCCCTGGCAATATGTCATGGCCGGTCAGATCCAATGGCGCCCGCACGTTGTGCACAGTGCATTTCCCGCCTACCTCGATGTGCTGTTTGGCCTTTGCCTGGGGCTTGGCGGTGCCGGCGTGGCCAAGTTTTTCAATCTCTGCCTGTTTCTTGCCGGATGGGGTGCGACTGCGGTCTTTCTCTATGAGGTGTTGGGAGAGAGGCGTGCCGCACTCGTGGGCGCCGTTACGGTCAGCACAATCCCGGGCGTCCTGATCATGAGCACGATGTGCGCGATTGATGCCGCCCTTATCGGTTTTTCCGCCATGTCGGCGCTTGCGCTTGCCCGCCTCAAACGTGTCGGGACACACGACGTCACGCCACTCGTTCTCCTCGCGGCGTTGAATGCCGGTTTCGTGGCCGGCTCGAAGTACACCGGACTCTGGCTGATCGGCGTGCTCGCGGTGCCCTTATTCTTCAGCCAGCGTCCTGTTCTTGCAGCCCGCACAGCCGCGCTCTTCATTGGCGCAGCCATCCTTGTCGCGGCACCCTGGTATGTGCGGAATTTGATCCTCATTGGGGATCCCGTCTATCCCGTTCTGAGCGCCTTCCTAGGAGATCGCGAGGCCCGCTGGGCGATCGAGCGGCTTCATCGGGACGTGCCGGGATCAGGACTGTCTTGGGCTTCCCTCGCGAACCTTGTTATCGGCCTTGCGCAGGGCCGCGATCAATTCGGGGCTGGCGCGCAACCGGGACTATTGATACCATTCGGAGCCGTCGCGTTGCTGCTGGGCTCGTTTCGAGTCCCGCTCCTCCGGCCCTGGGCGGTTGTTGCGGCCGGCTTTGTGCTCGTCTGGCTGACGCAGGCACACGTCGTGCGCTACCTCTATCCCATCTTCCCCCTGTTTACTTTGGGTCTCGCATGGGCAGCGACCCGCGCGATCGAGCTTGTGCGATATCCCGCTCTCGTCACAGCCGTGTTCGTCATGCTTGCCCTTGCGCCATTGTCGCAATCGTTGCGCATCCTGGACGCACTGTATGTCGGGAGCGATGTGGCCGCGCTGGCCTCCGGCACCTTGTCGGAAGAGGAGTATCTGACTCGGCGCCTTTCCTACTATCCGGCCGTGCAATGGCTGAATGTTCACAGTCCGCCCGACGCACAAGTCTTGTATCTCGGAGAGACACGGCTTCTGTACCTGGATCGACTGGTGAGGCTTTCTTCGGCCTACGATCATACCGAGATTGCAGACCTCTTGGGTCCTGATTCGCCGCCGCTCTTCAGCCAGCTCAGAAGTCTGGGTATCACGCACATCGTGATTAACGGTCGCGAGATCGAACGCTTGCGCGTTGCGTATGAGTATCTGCCGATTTCGATCGAGGCCGAGCAACGCTTGCGCGCCGCGCTTGGATCCTGTCGTATGCTCTTTCATAAACATGGCGTGCAGATCTGCGAACTGCCGCCGGAGGTATGAGCTGACCGATGATGAACGGAATGAAAGTTGTGGTGGTCATGCCGGCGTACAATGCTCGTAAGACGCTTGAGGCCACCTATAATGAGTTGCCGCACGACATCGTTGACATGGTGCTGCTCACGGACGATGCGTCCACGGATGCCACGGCGGTTCTAGCAAGGGAGCTCGGCATCCGCACGATTGCGCATCCCAAGAATCGCGGTTACGGCGGCAATCAGAAAACATGTTACCGAGAGGCGATTGCTACCGGAGCGGATATAGTGGTCATGGTGCATCCCGACTACCAGTATTCGCCGAAGCTCGTCACGGCGATGGCAGGCATGATTGCGAGCGGGCATTATGATCTTGTACTGGCCTCCCGTATTCTTGGCGGTTGCGCGCGGAAGGGAGGCATGCCTTTCTACAAGTATGTGGCCAATCGCCTCCTGACGCTGACCCAGAACATCTTGTGTCGCGCCAAGCTGTCCGAATATCACACGGGATTTCGGGCCTATTCGCGCCGATTGCTCGAATCACTCCCTTTCGAGCGCAACTCGGAAGACTTCGTGTTTGACAATCAAGTCATCGCGCAAACACTCTACTTTGGCTTTCCGGTGGGCGAAATCAGTTGCCCGACTCGGTACTTTCCCGAGGCCTCGTCCATCAACCTGTGGAGAAGCGTGCGATATGGGTTGGGCGTTCTGCAGACAACGGTGGCCCTGGTGCTCCAGAGGCTCGGCCTCGTGCGCCTGGCCATCTTCGAACCGAAACGGACAGCATAATGCATTGTCCGGTCTGTGAGTGTGATGCCTGGCGCGATTTTCTTGTCACCGCCGACATGTATACGGGAAGGCCGTACTCGCTTTCACGCTGTGATCAGTGCGGGATGGTACGGACAGCTGACGGAGGCGAATCTCCTTCGAAGAGTTTGTATGAGTATGGGGGCTCCTGCGACGCCGGTTCGCGTTTCGGTCCGATGCAATGGGTCTTCCGCGTGTTTCGACGGGCGCGACGGAGGGCGCTTCGTGCGCGAAGGCCGGGGTGTGCCCTCGACGTCGGCTGCGGCGACGGCTCCTTCCTGACGGCGCTTGCCCGGCAAGGATGGGATGTGTCCGGCACCGAGCTCTCCGGATCGATCGCAACCACCGCACAACAATGCCTCGGCGAGCGCGTCCATGTGGGAAAGATCGAAGACATGGGTTTTGCTGAAGCCTCATTCGACCTCATTACATTTTGGCACGTATTGGAGCATCTTGAAAATCCCGCGCGTGCACTCGCCGAGGCTCGACGTCTTGTAAAAGCCGACGGTCAGGTGGTGGTTGCCGTTCCAAATATCGAGTCCTGGCAGGCCCGACTGTTCAAACAGGACTGGCTGCATCTCGACGTACCCAGACATCGCTGGCATTTCAGCGCCCGCACTCTTGCCGATCTGGCGGATCGTTCCCATTTCCACGTCGAGAGCATTCGTCACTTCTCTCTGGAGTACGGCCCATTCGCCATGATACAGGGTATGGCGACCACGGCCGGTTTGGGACACTGCTTGTTTACGCGACTGGTACGTCTCACGCCGGCACAGCTCATTAGAGAGCCTCTGTTCTGGGCTCACATCCCGCTGGTGGTCTTTGCCGCCGTTCCTAGTCTCTTCCTTGAATGGGGTGCTGCGATCTGCGGCCGCGGTGGGGCTGTGGTCATGACGCTAAGGCCAAAAGCGTAAGGAGAGGGTGGGACGCAGGTTGTTCTGGGGGGTGATTATCGGCGCGGCTGCCATGATGGGCGTGCTTATGCCCGCCGTTTCTTACTCAGAGCCTCCCAGGACACATCGAGCCCCTTGTGAGATTGCCTACCCGAGCGATGCGACGATTGAATGGGAGTGCCGGATGTTACGATCCGGCGAATCGCTGGAAAAGTTATTCGGCGAGCGCTGGGTTGATGTCGCACGATTCAATCGTATCGATCGGCGGCATGCACGAGCGGGCATTTCCATCAAAGTCCCTCAGCGGCTCGACGAGTTGGTGGCCTTTGCTCCGCTTCCGTTGTTCTATCCACCCGCCGAGCAAGACGAGCAATTCATTCTGATCGATTTGTCGGAGCAGTTCCTTGGTGCTTATGAATATGGTGCCTTGCGATTTGCCCTGCCTATCGTCTCTGGGAACGGACACAACGAAACGCCGACCGGCAAATTTCGCCTGACAGCCGCGCACCGTGCCCACCAGTCCTGCCGTTACACAATTGAGGGGACAGATCGCCCCTATCCGATGAACTACGCGCTGCGATTCCATGTGAACAGAGAGGGCGTGTCCTATTGGATTCATGGCCGCGATCTGCCTGGCTATCCGGACTCTCATGGCTGCATCGGCCTCTACGATGAACCGATGCAAAATATTGAGTACGGGGTCCCGAAGGATCCTGAACTGAACGATGCGAAGAGATTATTTGACTGGGTCTTAGGAGGTGAGGGGGAAGACGAACGCGTGATTTCTCTCGAGCACGGACCCCGGGTTCACATCATCGGGGAAGCGCCGAAGAGCGAACGAGAATCACGTTGATGATAACTCAATGAAGCCATTGTGGTGCCGAAGCCGGGATGAGATTTAGGGGCAATAGACCGTTTTTTGGGCTGAGTTCAGCTGGTAACCTGGTCTCTTGAAGTCGCAATACCAGAAGGCGAGGATGACCCCATCGAATGGGTGACCAGCTTGAAGGATTTATTCTGCTACTCTTCACGCGAGCTGTTTGAATTACTTAGCTTGATGGTTGGCCTGGAGAGTCTCCGCTTTTTGTCGATGGTGGTCTGCGAGCCGCTGGAGCTCGATTGCTTCCTTGCGGCACTGTTGGCCTGCAATCTTGAGGCCGCTCCGCCTGAAGTTTTTAGGATCTTCGGGTTGAGTAATTTTCTGCGCCGAACCTTCAAATTTCAGAGCCGTCATTTCCACATGCTGAGCCTGTTTCTGATAGATCAAGGCAGCCGAGAGATGATCTTCGGCGGCTGCCGTTGATTCCAGTTTGCTCTCAAGCTCCGCGGGCAGGGACCATTCACCTACTCCAGGGCAACCGAGTGCTGACTCGACCATCGCGATCACACCAGCAAAAATAAGCAGCAGATTTCTCCTTGCAAGAACAGCATGCCGTACACGTGTCATAGCCATTACCCTTTGCGTATGAATTGAGCGTGGAGGCCCGTTAGCGAAGTGACAAGTATGCATGAAAATTATTCGGAGGCCAATAAAATCTTGGCACAAAGTGAGCTCGGCGTGCGCATTGTGCGGATCCGCTCGCTGACCAGGCTCAATGAATCAGCTTGTCACTCGAGAAAGCGCGGACCCTGTGTGCGATGTTGCAATAGGAAAGTCAGGAAGGATTATTTTCTGGGCAGCCTCCAGACCTCCGTCGGCGCTCGCGATGAGTGACGGTCGCGGACCTTCCGACTGACCGGTCACGTGAACTGGAATGCGAATTTAACCAGAGCTTCGACGGGAGGGAACGGCGCCGAAAGACGGGTTGTCTCTCAAAATATTCGCGTCCTTGATGCCCACGATATCTTCATGCTCGATCAAATCGAATGGACGGACAAAATTGAAAACCAAAGTGCAGGAATGCGTACAGGATTGTACGTATAAGTAGTCTCCACAGCTCTAAGTCATTGATAATGCGATGACAGTCATGCTGGATCGCAAATTGCTTTTCCCTCCCGCAAGTTCATTTTCAACATAACGAAGGAGGAAAGAATTATGGATTGCCCGAAGTGCCAAGGATTGATGTTGTTGGAGCGTTTCTCGGATTTCTTTCTGGTCTTTTACGCCTGGAAATGCCTCAATTGCGGAGCCATCATCGATCGAACGATCTCCAATAATCGGAAAAACAGCCTCGCAGCCAACACTGCGAAAGAAGTTGAAGCGGCGACCGTGTGACGCTTTGACAGTTGGACAACGCAGTGCCGGTATGGGTGGGTTCGCATTCCGAGGGGTCTGTGGCCCAGAACATCGAGAGGGCTTGCTGACATGTGACGTAACACTGCAAGGAGCCAACGATCAAATCCCCGGGTCCCTGATTCCCCTCTACTCCAACCTCAACATAATCTCGTGAAGTATGCCGACATCTGGCGGATGGCGCAGTGAACCGTGCGCCATCCGCAGGTAGGCCGACGAAATCAGACTTATTTCTTCTTGCTCCTTTTCTCTGTACAGGGGGCCGGACGTTTGAGTTCCGGCGGTAGTTTGGTCTGCTCGTCGAGACAGGCCGAGTCGAGTTGGGCCTGTGTCAGGCCCGTGACTTCCGTGAGGTTTGCACCGCGCAAGTTGGCCTGTCCGAGATCCGCGGCATCCAGTCGTGCTCCGGTGAGATTCGCTCCATGAAACAATGCGCCTTGGAGGTTCGCTTCCTGGAGATTGGCGTGCGTCAGGATTGCATGGCTGAAATTTGCGCCTCTCAAGTCAGCCGCCACGAGATTTGCCGCTTCCAACGTCGCCTCGTTAAAACGGGCTCGATGCAGGGACACTTTCGGAGCATAGATTTCGGTCAAGTCGGCCTTCGCAAAGATGGCGCCTTCTCCTCGTGCCCCGATCAGCACGGCATGGTGCAGTCGCGCGTCTCGGAAGTCGGCCTCGTCGAGATTTGCGTGGTACAGGATGGCCATGGTGGCGTTCGCCGACTGAGCGTTGACCTTGACGAGACGGGCTCCCTCAAAATTGACGCCTTCCAGGTCGGCCTGTTGCAACCCGGCTGACTGCAAATTGGTAAATCGCAGATCAGCTCCTCGGAGCAACGCCTCGCGAAGATTGGCTTCCGTCAGGTCGGCCTCGTCAAAATACGCGCCTTCGAGATCCGCTTCCTCTAGCCGCGCCCCGCTCAACTGAGCACCGTCGAGGAGGGCGCCTTGCAAATTGGTCTGGCGCATGTTCGCTTTGGTCAGGTTCGTCCGGCGGAGGTCGGCCCCCATGAGATCCGTCCCGACCAGAACTGCTCGATGGAGATTCGCTCCGTAGAAATAACTGTCGACAAAGCTGGCGTTGGTCAAATCGGCCGAGCTGAGATCAGCTCCTTCGAAATGGGCTCGTTCGAAGGTGGATTCGTGTAATTGAGTTCCGGTCAGGACGGCATCGAAGAGTGCCGCCTCGTCCCCGACGCTGCGGAACAGATTGACCTTTGACAATCGAGCCTTTCGCAGGTCGGCGCCGGAGATGTTGCTGTCCTCCATGCTGGCTTTGGTCAGGTCCGCACCGGCGAGGCTCGCCTGCGCGAGCGTACTCTGATACAGATTGGCTTGCTGGAGCTGGGCTCCTTCCAAATTCGCCTTCTCAAGATTGGCGCCGATGAGCACGGCTTGGCGAAGATCGGCCTGGCAGAGATCCGCGCGCTTGTAGTCCGGGTTATGCCGCTCGTCGAGCCACATCCCGTGTGATTGCACGATGGCCCGGAGAGTCTTTCCAGGGATCGTGTGCTTCTTGTGCGCGCTGGTGCAAAGCTTTCCATGAAACGGCGTCGACCCGGCTTCTTCGGCATGCACGGACGCTGTGAAACTCACGGTCAGGACGGCGGTTAAGATGCCATGGGCGATCGACAATCCGAAAGAGGCGTTACGCATGTATGTTCTCCTTAAAAAGTGTTCTTCGGTGTTAGCATATCTGCAGGATGTTGAAAAGGTCTGCCAGCTTTGTTCTCGCGTCGCTTAGAAGCTCAACGTGCGGCACAGAGTACGATTCGCCTCTTCGCTCCCTGCGGCCTGTCTCGATCCCTTGAGTGACCCTCGCTGTACTCTATTTCTGGGGTGGCAACGTAGATCTTCAACGACCCGCTAGACCGCGCGGTCTACGGCTTGAGCCAGGCGTTGCAGTGATGGGGCGATCTGCACTTCATACGCCGTGACGGGTTCGAGCGTTCTCATTGCGTTGGGGAGCCTGGTCATTTGAGTGGCGGCTCGATTACGCAGGTCAGTCAGATCGGGCTGGTGCGCAAGGCGCCGCCCTTCTTTCATCACCGGTTCCAAGAGCGGTTCTCCCTCCTGGTAATCATCGAGCGTGGTGACGACATCATGGGCAAGCGTTCCGTCGGACGTGTATCGCCGATAGATCTGTTTGCGGCCAGGCCAGGTGGCTTTCCCCTCCGACCGTTTACGGCAAGGCCGCCCCGCGTATTCCTGCAACTTATACGCGCAGTCCAAGGAAGGCGCATCCGCTGAAGTGGTCATGGCGGTGCCAACGGCGAAGCTGTCGATCGGGGCGCCGGTGTTCATCAAGTCTCTAAGCCTGTATTCATCAAGATTTCCGCTGGCCAGGATCTGGGCGTCGCGCAGGCCTCCTTCGTCCAGAATCCGGCGAACGTTGCGGGCATGTTCGGAAAGATTGCCGCTGTCCAATCGCACGCCCTTCACCGGTATGCCCATGGCTCTGAGTTGCGGAGCCAGGCCCACGACGCGCCGCGCGCCGGCCTCCGTGTCGTAGGTATCGATCAGCAGGACGACATTCTCCGGCTGCGCCTGTGCAAAATGCTCGAACGCGGCACCTTCGTCCTTGTGGGCCTGCACGAACGAATGGGCCATGGTGCCGTAGAGGGGAATCCCATATTGCATCCCGGCGAGGACCGTCGCGGTGCCGGAAAAGCCGGCCAGGTAGCTTGCACGCGCGGCCAAGAGTCCTGCTTCAGCGCCGTGCGCTCGTCTCAGGCCGAAGTCGATTATCGGTTTCCCCCCGGAAACCAAGACGGACCGTGCGGCCTTCGAGGCGATCATGGTTTGAAAGTTCAACAAATTCATGACGCGCGTTTCGAGGAGTTGAGCCAGTGGGAGGGGCGCAATAATTCGGAGGATCGGTTCGTTCGGAAAAAAGATTGTGCCCTCCGGCAAGGCGTCGACGGCGCCGGCGAACCGCACTCCTTGTAAATACTTCAGCAGCGCCGGTGTGAATCGTCCGGTCGATTCGAGCCAGGCCACTTCCTCAGTTGACACGCGGAGCCGCGAAAGAAATTCCACGACTTGTTCGAGGCCGGCAGCCAACAAAAAGTTACGATGGGGAGGCAATTTCCGAACGAAAAACTCGAAGACGGCCTCTTCTTCCATCCCCTGTTGGAGATAGGCCTGGATCATGGTGAGCTGATACAGATCGGTGAGGAGCGCGCTGGTGGACGGATTCATGCGGCGAGCGCCTCCAGACGAATCGGCGCAACTCCTAATCGCAACATTTCCTGCTCGGCATTGCGGCCATCGTCGGGATGCACGTTCACCGCTCTGATTCCATCCGTTAACAGGCAGACGTCATACCCCAATGCACCGGCGTCTTTGACCGTATTCAACACGCAATAGTCGGTCGCCAATCCGCCGATAAACAGGCGCCGAACACCGATCGCTTGCAGGTGGCGATGCAACGGGGTGTTATGAAACGCGGAGTAGGCCTCCTCATCGGCGTCGATCGCTTTATAAATGATCACGGCGGAGAGGGGGGCTTCGAATGAACGCGGCGGCAATGAGCCGGATGATCCGGCTACACAGTGAACCGGCCACGGCCCCCCGCGATTTCGGAAGGAACAGTGGTTGGGAGGGTGCCAATCGCGTGTCAGAAAAATCGGCAGCGATTTCGAATGGAAGCGATGGATATAGCTCTGCAGAACGGGAATGATCTCGTTTCCGCCGCTGATGCCTAGTGCGCCGCCTGGTAGAAAGTCGTTCTGTATGTCCGCGACCAGCAAGGCGTCATGGGCGTCGAGCGACATCATTGTGGATGAGTTCTCCTGTCTGATGCATCCCGGCAAGCGATCTCAACGCCCCTGTTGAGACAGCAACCGGAGGTACGCGACGACGTCCTGCATCTCTCCGTCCGTGAGCTGGCCCCGCCAGGAGTGCATGGGGCTGAAGACGACGCCATGCTCAATCGTGCGCAGCAGCTCCTCATCCGATTTGAGAAATGAGCTGAACCGGTGGAAGTTGGCCGGCGCGACTTTCAGTGACGCGGCATTCGGGCCGTCGCCCCATCCGCCCGTGCCGTGACAAGCGAGGCAGTGGCGTTCATACACAGCTTTCCCTCGCGTGATGTCAGCGGGGTAGTCCTGTGCGACGAGCGCCGTCGGCACGGCGAGTGCCCCACATAGGAGAAAGCAACAGAACAGTGACACGCGCATAGTTGTCCTCAACTTTTCTTCGTCGTGTGAGCGATGAACGACGTATAGAGCTGCCGCATATTCGTACTTTTGCAGGATGGACAAGCCACTTTCCCCGTTTCGTGTTCTCTCAAGGTGAGGACGATCAATGATTCTTTTCCGCAGTCCAGGCACTTATAGTCGTACATTGGCATCGTGCACCTCGTAGCGTTCAGCTTTCCGTGATGATCCGCCCCTCCGACTTCATTTCACCCTCACCCCACTCGGCGACAGCACGGGCCATTTCTTCCAGCCGTGCAGCCGCGCGCCCGTATACGGTATCCGGCGGATACAGACCGTCCAGCCCGCGTTCTCCGGCGGGGAGGCCGGTCAATAACTCGATGGCTTCCTCCACCGTGCCGACGGCATAGACGGCGAACTGCCCGGCTTCAACCGCTTCGACGACATCTCGACGCAGGGCCAAATGCTTGCTGTTGCGGGAGGGAATGATGACTCCTTCCTTACCGGTCAATCCGCGTTTCTTGCAGGATTCAAAGAAGCCTTCGATCTTCTCGTTCACCCCTCCGATGGGCTGCACTTCACCGAGCTGATTGGCCGAGCCCGTGATCGCCAACCACTGACGGACGGGCAGGTCGGCGAGACTGGACAAAATTGCGACAAGCTCGGCCACGGCGGCGCTGTCTCCCTCAATTTCCGAATAGGTCTGTTCAAAGGTCAACGTCGCGCTCAGGGCAAAGGGATGCGCTCCGGCGAATTTGCCTGCTAGAAATCCGCCGAGCGTCATGACTCCTTTGCTATGAATAGGACCGGCCAGCTCCGCTTCGCGCTGAATGTCGATCACCCCTTTGGTCCCGACGAACGTTCTTGCAGTGATTCTCGTGGGACGACCAAAGCTATAGTCGCCGAGCTGGAGAACGGACAAACCGTTGACCTGCCCTACGACTTCGCTGTCGAAGCTCACCAGTAGTGTGCCCTCCCGGATCTCGTCTTGTACCCACTCCTCCGGCAGGTTGGACCGGTGGCGCTTATGAGCGATCGCCGCTTCCACGTCTCCCTTGGTCACGAACGGATGTCCATCTTTTTTGGCCCAGTATCCGGCTTCTCGAATCAGATCGCTGAGAAGGCTGAACCGCAGCGACAGCCGGTCATGACGATCGGCGAGGCGATGTCCCTGGCGGATGACTTCCGCGACCGCGTCCGCGCAGAAGTGCGGAATATTTTCTTCGCGGCAGAGCCTGGCGACGAATTGCGCGTATTGCTTCTCGTGCCGCTCGTCACGATCGACTTCGACGTCGAAGTCGGCCTTGACCTTGAACATCTTCGAGAAGTCCTCCTCGTACGACTGCAACAGATGGAGGAGCATCGGGGGCCCGACCAGAATGATTTTGACCGAGACGGGAATCGGTTCCGGCCTGAGCCCGGCGGTTGAAAATCCGTAGAACTCGCTCGGGTCCTCGATCGTCACTTCGCCGGTTTTGATGACTCGCTTGAGTGCATCCCACGAAAACGGCTGCCGGAGCAGGTCGATCGCGTTCACGATGAGGAATCCACTGTTTGCCAGCAGTACAGCACCTGCTCGAATTTCCGTGAAATCCGTGTACATAACGCCCATATGGGCGCGCCGTTCGATTTTGCCGATCAGGTTCGTATACGTCGGATGCGATTCATCGATGACGGGAGCCCCGCCTGTTGGTTCATGTTCGACGATCAGGTTGACCTGAAAGCGAGTCAGGTCGGCGCGTCTGAACTCGAGGCCCGGGATGGCGATGGTCGGTCCTTCCCGTGGAAGAAAATCTTTGTAATGGTGCACGATGTCCTGTTGGACCCGCTCGAGATAGGCGGCAACTCGCGGGAGGGCCTGGTAGGTTCTGCGCAACGTTTCGTAACGGCCCTGCATCACGTTGGAAATAAGCTCTCGGTCGAGATGGTGCAGTTGGTGCTCCGCTTCTTTTTCAAGCGCATGAATACGCACATGGAACTCGCGGATTTCCCCCTCCAGAATCTTCCGCCGTTCCGTGAGTTCCTTCTGTTCGTCATCTGTCAGGGCCTCCATCTGGTCGTCCGTGAGAGGGCGTCCATCCTTGAGGGGAACCAGGCCGAATCCCACGGGAGTTTCTTCGAAGCCAAACCCCCGTTTGTCGCTCAGTTCTTTGAGATCCTGGAAGAGCGCTCTCTTTTTCGATTCTGTGTCCTCATGCAGTTTGGCCTTGGCATCAAGGTATTTCTTGCTCTCAAAGGCACCGGGAATATCGCGCCGCAGGCTGTCGATAAAGGCACCCATTTCACGTTTGAAGGAACAGCCTTGTCCGGCGGGAAACGACAGGTAGGTCGGGCGTGAATGGTCTTGAAAATTATTCACATAACACCAGTCCGAAGGGGCCGTCGCGGACTGGGCCATCCGTTTGACCATCTGCCGGACCAGCGTGCCCTTGCCGGTTCCGACGGGGCCTGACACGTAAATATTGAAACCGGCGCTTTTCATCTGGAGGCCGAATTCGAGTGCTTCCACGGCGCGCTCTTGTCCGATGGTTTCCTTGAGCGGCTCCAATTCGCTGGTATCCTCGAAACCGAGCCGTTCCGCATCAACGGCGGGGGAAAGCATGGACACCGGCAGCTTGTATTTTTCGCCGCTGATACCCATGAGCTACGCCTCGATGGCAGGAATGGGGTGTACCGCCGTAGCCTGTGGGCCCTTTTCGCCCTCCTCTACGTTGAAGACCACCTCGGTTCCATCTTCCAATTCCTGGAAAGACAGCCCCTTCAAGGCATTCTTGTGGAAATAGACTTCGCCGCCGCCTTCTTTGAGAATAAAACCGTACTCTTGTTTCGGAAACAGTTTACACACGACCCCACGGACCGGCGCGATCGGCGGCGTGCGGACCTCTTTCTTCGCTCGCTTCTCCCGGAACTTCCGCAGTTCCGTATCGACGGCTTCAAATGCCTTGCGGATCGCCTCTTCGAACGTTTTGTTCTCCTTCCTGGCCGTGAACGTATGGCGCCCGGGGAGCGAGACGACCACGAGAGCCTCCGCGACATTGGACTGTTTTTTGTGGTGCGGATTCTTAGTTAACGTCACCCGTCCGTGCAGCACATCCTCATGGCCTCGCTGCAGGTCAGCCATACGCTCTTCGATCTCCTTCTTCCAGCGGGGAGTCATGCCGACGTGTCGGCTTTCGATCTCTAACTCCATGGGGCCTCCTTCTGCTTGTTGATGGGGGTTCACAGGCACATGATCAGCAAAGGACATGCCTCCTGGAGGGAGAATGGGTAACAGGAGGGAAGAGGCCGTAGGTCTGTTGATCTGAACGACTTGTTCGTTTCCATGGGCCCAATATGCCGTCAGGGTGGTGCATTATTCCTCAGTGGCCGTCTGGCGAGTGAAGCCCAATGCACCAGTACGGGTGTCAAAGGGGCAGACGGAGGGCCAGGGGGCAGGGCTTCTTGCGCAGGAACGTGACTTGCGTCTCTTCATCAGCGATGCCTGTCCTGAAGAAAGACTTGCTTGAACGGTATCTTCAAGATCGATTCGGCCCTCGGACAGTCCTGCTATCCTATGGGCCGATCGGGAAAGAAAGTTCCCAGGGCGAGTACAAACAATACGGTTACGGGTCGCCGATTAAAGTGACCTTTCGGACCGGTGGCGCTCGCCGTTCCGCCGTCCTGGAAACCATGAGTCCGGGTCCATTCGGCCACGAGCATATGGCCGATCGGGCGCAAGCGATTCTGTGGGATTACGACTCCTATGGCCGCTTGCCCCGCCATGTGAAGGCCTTCGACGTCGGCGCCTTCTCGTCGACGCAGGAATTGTTCTCGGTTGCGCAAGCCCGCGAGTTTTTTGTCCTCACGCAATGGACGGAGGGAGCCAGCTATCACGAGGATCTTCAGCGCCTCGCAAAGGGCCAATCGTTGCGCGCGCTCGACCGCCGGAGAACGAATGCCCTTGCGGTCTATCTGGCCGAGATCCATCGCAAGAAGCGGCGTGATCCGGATCTCTATCGGCGTCGCCTTCGCGAGTTGATTGGTCACGGCGAATGCATCATGGGCTTGACCGACAGTTATCCCCCACGCTTTGAGTTCATCACGGAAGATCTACTGCGGGGGATCGAGGAATCGTGCAATCGCTGGCGCTGGCGGCTGCGCGGGGACACACACCGGCTCTCGCAGGTCCACGGGGATTTTCATCCTTGGAACGTGTTGTTTCGAACCGGCGCCGACTTTGCGGTGCTGGACCGGTCGCGCGGCGAGTGGGGGGAACCGGCTGACGACGTCACGTCGATGACGATCAACTATCTGTTTTTCTCGCTGTGCCGGTGGGGGCGGTTGCGAGGTCCCTTCGAAGTCCTGTTCCGCTTGCTCTGGGATACCTATATCGAGTCGAGCAGAGATGATGATGTGAGGAAGGCGGCGGCTCCGTTCTTTGCATTTCGAGGATTGGTGTTGGCCAGTCCAGTCTGGTATCCCAAGTTGTCCATTGAGGTGCGCCGCAGCATCTTTCGCTTCGTCCAGAACGTGTTGAATGAACCGCGGTTCGATCCTTCCCGTGTGAATGAGTATTGTCGATGACGCAGGAAGCCTTCGCCATTTGGATTACTGGCTTGCCGGCCTCCGGCAAGAGCACAATTGTCTCGATCTTGCGTCCTCATCTCGAAGCGCTGGGCTTGACGGTAGAGGTTCTGGAATCCGATGAAGTCAGGCGAGTGCTCACGCCGGCGCCGACCTATTTGCCGGCAGAACGCGACCTGTTCTACCGAGCCCTGGCCTTCACGGGGCAGCGGCTTGTCGCACATGGAGTGACAGTTGTGTTCGATGCCACGGCGACCAAGGGGGAGTATCGTGACTTTGCACGAAGCGCGATTCCTCGCTTTGCGGAAGTGGCGGTGGATTGTCCGCTGGCAGTTTGTATGCAACGTGACCGGAAGGGAACCTACCAGCGGGGGCAACGAGGCGAGTCCGCGACGGTCCCCGGATTACAGGTCCTTTATGAAGCGCCGTCGAATCCCGAACTAAGAATTGACACGACGGTTGTTCAGCCAGACATCGCAGCTAAACAGATTCTCGACTTCGTCAGGGCCCGATTTCTCTAACGAAGGAACAGGCCGGGCTGCTTCACCACCTGTTAGTGAAACATCATGATCGGACAGGGCATCTGGTGCAGCAGGGTGTGAGAGACGCTGCCAAGCATGAAGCGCATGGCTCCCTTCTTCCCCCGCGACCCCATGAGAATCGCATCAGATCGCAGCGTGCCGGCTTCTTGGAAGATCATGCTGGCAGGTGTACCGAGCACCGCGCGCCCTCGGGCCTCATAGCCCAGCGATCGCAGGCGGTTCGCCGTGTCCTCG
This sequence comes from Nitrospira sp., assembly GCA_033852435.1. Taxonomy (GTDB): domain Bacteria; phylum Nitrospirota; class Nitrospiria; order Nitrospirales; family Nitrospiraceae; genus Nitrospira_C. The sequence goes on along the minus strand of JAWOMO010000089.1, from coordinate 15,878 downwards.
ATAAATTCGCGCGCGCTTTGCAAGGCGCGCTCTTCGAGCTGTTCTGCTGCAGCGGTTTCCACGGGCCAGGGCGGCCGTACATTTGGGAGTACGGTCAGCAGGGACAGCTGGACCGGATCGTGAAACGGCTTCAATTGCAGAAAGCGAATGGCCGCCTCCATGTCGTGGGGCCCCTGAAGAGGGAGCAACACCTTCGTCATGGCTTTGACGGGGCCGTTGACGATCAGTTTGGCGCAAGGTGCCAGCGTCAGGATGCGATGGGAGACGCTGCCGAGCAATCGTTCCTTGATCGGACCGAGCCCGCGCGCTCCCATCACGATGAGATCGACTTTCTCTTGTTCGACCGCGGTCACAATGACTTCGGCGGGCGATCCAACTTCGAGCCGTTTCGTGCAGGGGCCGGCGTACAACGGAAGGAGCGACTGCACGCGGTCGAGCAATCGTTCACCGTCTTCCCGCATGCTCCGCTCAACCGCCTTGTACAGTTCATCGGAGACTTCCGGCATCATCATCGGGTAGGCCGGTCTCGGGACATTCAACGCGTGGAGGAGGATCAACTGATCTGCCCTGCTCAGGAATTTGAGGGCCCGAACGGCCTCATAGGAATTATCCGACCCATCGACAGCCAACAATGTTTTCATCGTTGGGTCTCCTTTCTGCGCGACGCTGGTGTATGCTCGCTGTGGGGGGTGAAATACCGTAGAAACCAGTTCAGCGCGTGGTCTGCAACCTGCTCAAGTGTGCCCGGTTCTTCGAAGAGATGTGTGGCGCCCGGGATGATTTTCAATTCCTTTGAGCAACGGAGCAGCCGGAACGCAGCCTGATTCATCTCGATCACGGGTTCGTCGTACCCGCCGACGAGCAACAAAGTGGGAGCCGTGACTTCCGGCAGGTATCGTTCTGCGAGGTCTGGTCTTCCCCCTCGCGACACGATGGCTTTAACCATCGAGGGGTGTCGTGCCGCAGCTTGCAACGCGGCACCGGCGCCGGTGCTGGCACCGAAATAACCGACTGGAAGGTGCCGGGTCCGTTCATCCTTGCCGAGCCAGCCTCCTGCCAGCAGGACTCGATCGGCCAGTAGATCAATGTCGAACACATTACGGCGGTCTTCTGCTTCATCTTCCGTCAACAAGTCGATCAGTAAGGTGGCAATTCCGCCTTGTTGAAGGTGATGAGCGACGAAGCGGTTGCGGGGACTGAATCGACCGCTGCCGCTTCCGTGAGCAAAGAGCACGACCCCAACGGCTCCAGGCGGGATGCCGAGCATGGCGTCAAGGGTGACGCCCTCATTCTTCAGCGTGACCGGCTGCTCAGCTCGGTGGTCGGCTCTATCTTTCGGCACCATGATCACATTCCTTCGGGTTCGCGGCGCTCAGCCAGCAGGGAGATATGGTTGAAATGTGTCCATCACCGTCGACGAAGGGCCGCAAAGACCTGGGCGGTCATGAGAATTGTTTTGGTCGTCATTCCTACGCCTCTTCTGCCGACCCCTATCGCGGGGGACTCAATGGCATTCCGTGGGACAAAAAAAGAGGAGGTAGAGGCCAACAGCCAGTCCCACAATGACCGCTCCGACGAGTAACCACTGTCCCTTCGTCATGCATCCTCCTTGGCAATCATTTCACCAAACCCAGGGCAGGCTATCGCAAATCCGATGCCGCTTTTTCAGAGCCATCGTCAGGAGTGAGGGATAAGGCGTAAGGGGTGACGAGAGAAAGACATTCGGTCTGACTGTTCCCCTTCCTTCCCACTGTTCACCCTTTACCGTCGTGTCGCCTTCTGCTACAGCGGTAAGAATCACGCTGTAGCAGAGATCCCCTTCCTGATAGGGTCGAGTCGATGCCCAAGAGCTGATGGCAAGCTTGGAGATGACCAAGCCGTTGTTTCCATGCGTAATCAGCGTTCAGCCATTGGCTCTGAGGCGTTGGCATTGCCCTTGCTGAGTAATCCGGTAGGCAGATCATTGGTATACAAAGAAGATATGGCAATCCATTTATTTCACAAGATTCTCGTACCGGTCGATTTTTCGCCCTGTTCGGACATCGCGTTTCGCGTGGCACTTGAGATGGCGCGAACGTTTCAAGCTGAGATGATCGTGCTGCACGTCATTGATACCGGGACGGTCGCGGCATTCAATCGACTGGGGTTGCTCGCTGTTCCTTCTGATGCGACTGCGCAACGCAGGCGGTTGCGCCACCAGGCGCGACTCAAGATCAGGCAATTGATGGAATCTCAATCGGCGGAGGGGGTGGCGATGAAACGAATCGTCCTCGAAGGCGCTCCGTTTGTAGAGATCGCGAAGGTCGCTCGCCAGGAGCGGTCCGATTTGATCGTGCTGGGAAGTTACGGGGGGCGGTCCGAAAGTATGGACAAGATTTTCTTTGGGGCGACCGCTGAAAAAGTGGTGCGGACGGCTGGCTGTGCGGTGTTGACCGTGCCGCTGCCGGTCAGAAAGGTACGGAAGGATATCGTTCTATAAGGAGGAGTGCATGACACACCGTTGGGGCTTGGCCGGAGGCATCATGATCGCCGTGTTCGGAACAGTAGGGCTGTGGGGGAGCAGCCTTGGCGAATCACAATCGGAGCAAGTGGTCGAAGTCGTGATCAAAGATTTCAGGTTTACGACCAAGCAGGGTCCGCTCCGCCTCGGCTTGCCGACGGTGATCAAGATCACGAACGAAGATGTCGAGCGGCACGATTTTGGTTCAACCATGTTTGAAGGCATTCCCACGAAAATTGAGAAAGACGGCGTCATCGTCTATGGCAGAGGGTTGGGCGGAGTGATGCTCGATCCCAGGCGGGATGCGGTGATTCGTTTCAACATGGAACGACCCGGACAGCATACCTTTCGCTGCTCGATCCATCCGAACATGAAAGGGGAGTTGTTGCTCCTGAGCGCGGAGGCGGTCTAGATCATAAGTGCGGTAGACCGACTGTGGAGAGCCTGCTGCTAGGTTTCGTAAACGTTCTCAACACTCAAGGATCAGTACTCAAGACTCTGGATGGTTGCGACGATGAAAATTGAACGGCTACTGTTAGCGACGGATTTTTCAGAATGGGCGCGTCGAGCTGAAGACTATGCTTGCTCGCTGGCCTCTTCCTGGCGCGCCCCTCTCACCGTCATGACGGTGCTGGAGTTCCCGCCAGGATTGAACCCGGACTATCCCGTCAACCAACAGTACCTGACATACCGGATGGGTGAAGCATCCGAACAGTTGGCGGAATTCAAGGCTCAGGCGACTCGCCGAGGCATCGTCGTCACCACGAGAATCGCAACCGGCATCCCGAGCGAAGAAGTCAATGCCGCTGCGCTGGCTGAGGGGTCCGAGCTGATCGTGATGGGTACGAGGGGCAAGAGCGGCTTGGCCCATGTTTTGCTGGGCAGTACGGCCGAGCGGGTGATTCGCGCAGCACCTTGTCCCGTGCTTGCCGTGCATATGACGAAAGAGGAGATGCTGGTTGAGCATGCCGGCATTAGTCTCAACCGCATCCTGGTGCCGATCGATTTTTCCGATTGCTCGCTGGACGCGTTGGAATATGCTGCGGTGGTGGCGAAGCAGGCAACGGCCTCGATTGAACTGCTCCACGTCCTCGAACCTCTGGCATATGGATTGGATTTCACATTGAGTCATGCCGATGAGCGCAAACACAAGCGTGAGTTGCTGATCAAGCGATTGGAGGATCTCTCGGCCGCATTGTCCGCTGCGGGCATTGCGGTCAAGAGTCATGTACGCGGAGGTGTGCCAGCGGATTCAATTCTGGACGACGCGCGCACGTTGCCGAGCGACCTCATTGTAATGGGGACACATGGCCGCCGAGGGCTTTCGCGTGTCATGGCCGGCAGCGTGGCGGAAGGAGTTTTGCGGCAGGCACACTGTCCTGTATTGACGGTCCGGAGCCCGAAGTTCAGTCCCAGCCACCAGCGACTGGTCACGTTGCCAGCCGTACAACGTACGAACTCATAACCGAGGAGTCTGTCATGAACGTGAGGGTGAAAAAAGCGCGAACGGCGAAAGCAAGCCAGGCCGGTTCCGGAACCAAGCCCGGAAAGCTGATCGAGTTGCCGGAAGGCACGTGGGAACGCATCAGAGCCAAGGCTCACGAACTCTGGGAAACGAGAGGACGACCAGAAGGAAGTGACCTACAAAATTGGCTGGATGCGGAAGTAATCGTCATGGAAGAGATCCATGAAGCTCGCGAGTGAAGAGGCGACTGGATTTTGGAATCCCCGTCCGCCGTCGCTCGAGGCAGTGGTTGCGAGGATTGAACGACTCTCGCTCAAGCCCGAGTTTTCCCTGCAGCGGGAACTGGCGCTTGCGCGAGCGCTGAAACCCTATCTCGAAGGCGGAACGGGACGATTTATCGCTCCGCTCCCGCAAGAAGCCGACCTGGCGAGCCTCTTACTCTTTTGCGATTTCTACCCTGAGGACGGGCAACTCACGCTCATCGAACAGCTCCGGGACATCATCACCGAACACATTCCGAATGAAGAGCGGGTCTGGCTCGATCCGCTGAAACATTCCTACCTGGATCTGCTGGAACTGACGGAAACCCCGAAGGCGGGCCAAGCACTCGCCCTTCGGTCCATCGGCGACGGAACGACGTTCGTCGTGCCCGGAGGCGACTTTGCCCAGAATTTCGTCGCGGGCCACGTGCTGATGACAAGAGTGATCCGTGACCCCGCAGCCTATGAATCAGGAAAAGGCTTCTTGGCCGGCTGCGGGATTGTCCTCTCGCCAGGAGACGCCCGAATCCTGTACGAAGCTACGCGCGAGTGGGAACGCAGTATGGAGATGTCCTCCGGCTCATTAGTCTTGGGGGAATGGCAGGAATTTGCCAAGCGCTTCGGGCATATCCTGTTATGGAACTTTGCGGAGATGCGCTTTGCCGCGTTCCTCGACGCTGTTGTTCACATTCGATACCGCAACGCTGATGGCCAGCCCTACCTCTATACCGTCGCGTTGTACGATCACCATGAGTTCCGGTTTTTCGCCGAGGGGTTAGCCGGGATGAGCGAGTTCGAGGAGGAGAAACCCGTCACGGCAGCTGGAGGGGTGTCCCCAGGTCGGAGGTGGATTCAACGCGAGGTGAGGGCGGATGCGGCGATGATTGTCGCGAAGTTGACACTGACGTCTGCTCAGCTCATCGTAGAATGCGACAATCCGGAGCGCCTCGATGCCCTCAAGCATCGGCTGGCGGCTTCGTTCGGATTTTCGCTGCACTTTCGCGGCGAGACGCTGACGCCGCCGGTCCGTCAGCTCTCCGTGGCGGAACTCATGTCCGAGGAGCCCCTCACCGTAACCGTGACGGATCAAGAAGATCGGGCGCTGCTCAACCATTTTCTCGAAAAGGCCTATCTGGAATGGTCGGATCAGCCCCATCATGGGCTTAGCGGGCAAACGCCTCGACATGCGGCCGCCTCTCCGACCATGCGAGGCAAGGTGAGTGCCTTGATCGATGAAATGGAACGGCACGATCCCGGTCTCGCGCGAACGGGCAAGACAGCCTTTGCCTATAACAAGCTCCGCGCTCATGTCGGACTGGATGAGGTTCCCGCGTCATGAGCAAACGTCCAGCCACGCTGGCCGAGTTGATCGAGTCCTGCCGGCCGGAACCGCCGGACAAGCCGAATATCCTGAAAACGCTGCTGACGATCCAGCGGGCGCTCGGCCACGTGCCGATTGCTGCCGTTCAACAGGTGTCTCAGGCGTTGGACGTGACGGACGCCGATGTGGCCGGGGTCTTGTCCTATTACCCCGACCTTCGGACGGTACCTCCGGGGCGTCATGTGATTCGTATCTGCATGGGCGAAACCTGCACGGCCAACCATTGCCCGGCGATCATCCGCGCAGTCCAAACATACCTGGGTGATGGGACTTGCCAGGCGGGTTCCAATTCCCGCTTTACGCTTGAAAAAGTCTACTGCATGGGCAACTGCGCGCTGTCGCCGACCGTTGTCGTGGATCAGGATATCTATGGAAGAGTTGAGCCGGCCCAGATTCCATCATTATTGGAACGCTACCGATGAGTATCGCTAGGCTGTACCTTTCTAACGACACCTCATCGCGTGCCGCGGGCGCTGATCGGGTGGCCGAGGAGCTGGAGACGCGAAGCGATATCCAACTGGTGCGAACGTCCTCGCGCGGCGCCTTCTACCTCGAACCGATGATCGAACGGGATCTGCCGGATGGTCGGGCCGCCTGGTGCAATGTGGTGCCCGGCGATTATGAGAAGATCGTGGCGGGAACGGGCGGGACGCCGGTCGAATCCATACCATATCTGGCGAAACAGGCGCGATACACCTTCTCGAACTTCGGCGTGACGGAGCCGCTTGCCCTAGATGAATATCAGACACGCGGAGGATTCAAGGGCCTGGAGGCGGCGCTGGCAATGGCGCCCGAGGCCATCATCCAGGAACTCAAAGTGTCACGGCTCCGAGGCCGCGGGGGAGCGGCGTTTCCCGTGTGGAGCAAATGGCAAGCGGCGCTCCTTGCATCGGCGCCCGTGAAGTATGTGGTGGTGAATGCGGATGAAGGCGATGCCGGCACCTATTGCGACCGGATGATGATGGAGGGCGATCCGTTTCGCCTGATCGAAGGGATGTTGATCTGTGCCCATGCGATCGGCGCGACTCAGGGATTCATCTATTGTCGCCAGGAATATCCTGCCGCAGCCAGGACGATGCGGCAGGCGATTCAGAAGGCGGATGAGGCCGAACTGCTCGAGCTCAATGACGGGACGTTTTCGATCGAGATCGTAAGGGGTGCCGGGTCCTATGTCTGCGGAGAAGAAACGGCGCTGCTGGAATCGTTAGAAGGCCGCCGGGGCGTTGTTCGCGCAAAGCCGCCGTATCCCGCCGTCGCAGGGCTTTTTCACCAACCGACGATCGTCAGCAACGTGCTCACCTTTGCGACGCTGCCCAACATTCTCGCGCGCGGCGGAGCCTGGCATGCGTCGCTCGGGACCGATCGGTCGCGCGGGACGATCGCGCTGCAAATTGGCGGGCGAATCAAGCAGCCGGGACTCGTCGAAATTCCGTTCGGCATGACGTTGCGCCAGGTGCTCGAGGAATTCGGCGGCGGCATGGTCGAGGGAGCGCAATTCAAAGCAGTGCAGGTGGGAGGGCCGTTGGGCAGTCTCTTTCCGGAGTCCAAACTCGACATTCCGGTTTGTTACGACGCGTTTACCGATGCCGGCGCCATCCTGGGCCACGGAGGCATCGTGGTCTACGATCAGGACACCGACATGGTCGAGCTGGCGCGTCATTTCATGGCGTTCGTCGCGGATGAATCGTGCGGCAAATGTGCTCCCTGCCGGATCGGTTCCCTCCGTGCGCGAGAGATTCTCGAGCTGGTGCAAATTGGTCGTGGGAAACCGAATGACCTGACACTGCTCGCCGATTTGGGGGAAACCATGAAGACGGCCAGTCTCTGTGCTCTGGGCGGCCGCGCCCCCTATCCGGTGATGACGGCGATCGAGCATTTCGGGCAGGAATTCCAAAACAAGTTGATGCATAAACATTGATGGCCATGCAGATCACCATTAACGGCCGAACAATCCAGGCTGAACCGGGCGACACCATTTATCAGGCGGCGCAGAGAGCGGGAATCTCGATTCCCAGCCTCTGTGCCTCGGACCATTTGGCTCCGTTCGGTTCCTGCCGGCTCTGCCTGTGCGTAATCGAAGGGCGTTCAGGTACGCCGGCCTCCTGCACGACACCGGTGCAGGACCGCATGCTGGTCACCACGGCCGGTCCGAGTTTGGATCGTCACAGAAAGAATATTGTCGAGCTGTATCTCTCGGAGCAGCCGGAACAGGGACAGCAGGCGCTGGTCTTGACCGAACTGGCTCGGTCCCTGGACTTACACGATATCCGCTACAGGCAGAGCGAGCGGCGGATGGCCTATGAAGACACGTCGAATCCGTTCTTCTCGTTCCGAAACGATATCTGTGTGTCCTGTGCCCGCTGTGTGCGGGCGTGCCAGGAAATTCAAGGCACGAATGCCTTGACGATGCTGGGCCGCGGGTTCTGGGCAATTCCGGTTGCCGGCGCGGCGTCAGTGAGCGGGTCGTCGGAAGGATTTGCGACATCGAACTGCGTGTCCTGCGGGGCCTGTGTGAAGGAATGCCCGACCGGCGCGCTGACGGAAAAGACAGTGCTCGAGCACGGACCGCCGACAGAATTTGTGCGAACTACGTGCGCCTATTGCGGAGTCGGGTGCGCGTTCGACGCGGGCGTGCGGGCTGGCCAGGTCGTGCAGATGATCCCGGCAGACGATGGACCCTCAAACCTGGGCCATGCCTGCATGAAGGGCCGGTTCGGATGGACCTACATCGCGGCTGAAGATCGGGTGCGAACGCCGCTATTGCGGGAGGGGAGTCGATGGAAGGAAATATCCTGGGATGCGGCCCTGGATCGCCTCGCGCAGGAATTCTCCCGCATCAAGACGACACACGGTCCGGACGCCCTGGCGACGATCTCGTCCAGCCGCGGCACGAACGAAGAAAATTATCTGTTCGGCAAGTTCATGCGCTGCGTGATCGGGACGAATCACATCGACAACTGCGCCCGTGTCTGCCACAGCGCAACCGTCACCGGCATGATGGAGACATTGGGCGCATCCGCGGCCACCAACTCGATTGACGATCTGGATCTGGCGAAGCTGATCATGGTGGTCGGGGCCAATCCCACGGAGTCTCACCCCGTCGTCGGCGCCCGTATCAAGCAGGTGCACCGGCGCGGCGTACCGATGATCGTAATCGATCCGCGGCGGACCGAACTGGCGCGTTTGGCCGATCTGCATTTGCAACTCGAACCGGGCACCAACGTCGCGTTGTTGAACGGGATGGGACATGTGATCGCCAAAGAAGGACTCATCGATCACCGCTTCACTGGTGAACGCACCGAAGGATTGGATGAATGGATCAATACGGTCGCAGATTGCACACCGGAGAAGACCGAACAGATCACGGGCGTGCCGGCCCACCTCATTCGAGAAGCGGCCAGGCGGTACGCGTCGAGCGGGGCGTCGCTCTGCGTCCATGGTTTAGGGGTGGCCGAGCATCGCTGGGGTAGTCACGGCGTGATGGCCCTGGTCAATCTGGCGTTGGCCACAGGAAACATCGGCAAGCCCGGGAGCGGCATCAATCCGCTGCGAGGCCAGAATAACGTCCAGGGCGCATCGGACGTCGGTTGTCTGCCGACCTATTTTGCCGGCTATCAGCCATTGGATGATCCGAAACTTGCGGCGCTCCATCAGCAGATCACCGGTCGTCCTTTGCCGACCAAGCGGGGCATGAAGACGCCGGACATGTGGGATGCTGCCCTCGAGGGCCGATTAAAAGGACTGTGGATCATCGGCTACGATGTCGCGCAGACCGATCCCAATTTGAAGAAAGTCCACGAGGCCTTGAAACGGGTGGAGTTTCTCGTCGTCCAGGATCTGTTCATGAGCGAAACGACGAAGTTCGCCCATCTCGTTCTGCCCGGCGCATCGTTTCTGGAAAAAGACGGCACGTTCACGAATCTCGAACGGCGCATTCAACGGATCAGGAAGGTGGTGGATCCCCCGAACGGGATTCTCCCGGATTGGCGCGTGGTGTGCGAGGTCTCGAAGCGGATGGGCTATCCCATGCCGTATCAGCATCCGTCCGAGATCATGGACGAGCTCGCACGGCTCACGCCGATGTTTGCGGGCGTGTCATATGACCGGCTGGAGAACCCTGCCGGTTTGCAGTGGCCGGTTCCGAGCCCCTCTCATCCCGGTACGTCGTTGATGCATCGGGATACCTTCCCGAAAGGCAAGGCGCGGTTCATCGCGGTGGATTATCTGCCCCCCGGCGAAACAGCGAGCGAGGACTATCCGTTCGTCCTGACGACCGGACGCATCCTGCAACATTACAATTGCGGCGCCCAAACCAGGCGAACCGATATTTTAGACGTGGTGGATACGGACGTGCTCGAGATGCACCGGACGGATATGGAGCGGCTGCAGTTGGAGGAGGGGGCAATCGTCCGGCTGGTGAGTGCCCGCGGCGAGGCGCTTCTCCCCGCGGTGCGAAGCGAGCGCGTGTTGCCGGGACATCTCTTCACCAGCTTTCACTTTCCGGCTTCGACCGTCAACTCGTTGCTTTCGTCGAGCGCGGATGAAAGCTCCAAGTGCCCGGAGTACAAAGTGTCCGCCGTACGCGTCGAGCCGGTCCAACGGGAAGAACTCGATGCGGAAGATGAGACGGAGCTTCGACACATACGGCGCCAATTGATCTTATGAGGATGCGTCAGCCATCAGCGTTCAGCCGTCAGCTCGACTGAAGGCTCCGGAACTCAAGGCTGAGGGCTGATTGCTGAAAGCGTAAGTACTGATGGACCAGCAGACTTCCCCCTTTACCATAACGACTGATGCCTATGCGCCGGCTCAGATTGCTGAGCGTGTGTGTAAGGTCGGGTTGGCGAAAGTCGGCACGCCGGTGGGGACGATGATCGCCCTGGCTGTCCTGGCAGGAGCGTTTATCTCATTGGGCGCGCTGTTCTACACCGTGACCGTGACGACTGGAAAGGGTGGTTCTTCGGTTCCATTCGGACTCTTGCGTCTCGCCGGAGGGCTGACATTCAGTTTGGGACTGATTCTCGTCGTAGTGGGCGGGGCGGAACTGTTCACCGGGAACAATCTCATCGCCATGGCTTGGGCCGTCGGTTGCGTTCGGACCGAGCAGGTTATCAGGAACTGGCTGTGGGTATATCTCGGCAACCTTCTGGGTGCATTCGGCACCGTCGCCCTCGTGTTGCTGGCCGGTGTGCACGTGCTTGGAGATGGAGCTGTGGGGGAAACGATGGTGCAGATTGCACGTAGCAAGGTGGCCCTTGATCCCGTTTCGGCGATGGCCCGCGGGATCCTCTGCAACGTGCTGGTCTGCCTATCCTTGTGGTTGTGCATGGGGGCCCGGAGTGTAGCGGACAAGATCCTCGCCATTCTTTTCCCCATCAGTGCTTTTGTGGCTTGCGGATTTGAGCACTCCGTTGCCAACATGTTTTTCTTGCCGATCGGTATAGCGCTTGCCGCTGGCAGCGTCGCGCCCCTTTCAATCTCCGGCGCGGTGAGTAATCTTCTGTTGGTGACGATCGGGAATATTCTCGGTGGGACGGTTCTGGTGGCGTTGGTCTATTGGTTTGTCTATCTCCGCGGTGAAGACGAGGAGCGTTCGACAGGCGTTCGGTAACAACTGACCACTCAATTAACATGAGGCGAAACATGGCTATTGACACGAACAAACAGGACTCGACAAAGATCACGGTCAGTGTGATTAAGGCGGACATCGGCGGGTGGGTCGGTCATTCGGCCATCCATCCGGCCTTGATCGAGGATGCGGGCAAGAAACTGGAGATCGCGAAACGCAGCGGCCTGCTCGTGGACTACTACGTATCGGCTTGCGGGGATGACTTGCAGCTCATCATGACGCATCGTCGCGGTGTCGACCATGAAGGGATTCATCGTCTGGCCTGGGAAACATTCGAAGCCGGAACCCGGGTCGCCAAAGAGCTCCATCTATATGGAGCAGGGCAGGACTTGCTTGCCGACGCCTTTAGCGGGAATGTGAGGGGCCAGGGGCCCGGCGTGGCCGAGATGGAATTCGTTGAGCGGAAATCCGAACCGGTCTTGATATTTATGGCGGATAAGACCTCGGCCGGGGCGTGGAATCTTCCCTTGTACAAAATGTTTGCCGATCCCTTCACAACAGCCGGCCTCGTCATCGCCCCCACGATGCATCAAGGATTCTGCTTCGAGGTCCATGATATCTACGGGCACAAAAAAATTACGTTTAATTGTCCGGAAGATCTTTACGATATGCTCATGTTTATCGGTTCGCCGGGGAAGTTCACCGTCAAACATGTGTTTGCGAGATCGGACGGTACCATTGCCGCTGCCACCTCGACAGAACGGCTCTCACTCATCGCGGGAAAGTATGTCGGCAAGGACGATCCCGTGATGGTCGTGCGCGCACAGCAGAATTTCCCTGCCGTAGGAGAAGTGCTGGAGCCGTTTCGCTATCCCTGGATCATCGAAGGTTGGATGCGTGGTTCACACAACGGACCATTGATGCCGGTTTCGGTCAAGCAGGCCACGCCGACACGGTTCGACGGTCCTCCGCGCGTCGCCTGTTTGGGGTTTCAGTTGGCCGAAGGCCGACTCATCGGGCCACGCGATATGTTCGACGATCCGTCCTATGACGAAGCCCGGCGGGACGCCAATAGGGTGGCAGACGTCCTGCGCATGCACGGTCCCTTTGAACCGCACCGGTTGCCTCTTGAGGAGATGGAGTATACAACCATGCCCCAGATTATGAAGAAGTTGGAAGGCCGCTGGGCCAAAGTATAGAGGAACAGATGGCGTTGTAGAGGATGACCGTCAACAGTTCGAAGCGGCCGCCGTGCGCGAGTATATAAAATGGATAAGAAAGGACAGACATCATGAACGTTCTCGTCGCAACCGATGGGTCGAAATACGGCAAGTGGGCTTTGGAGTGGGTAGCACAGTTGCCCCTTGCGCAGGCCCCCACCGTGAAGGTGCTGCACGTCGTGGACGTGGGTGCGCTTCGCGCGCCATTCGTCGTGCAGCCGGTCATCGTTGGCACCGAACGCTACATCAAAGCCGAAATCGCCCGCATGGAAGCGCATGCCAAGAAGACAAAACAGGAGGCGACCGGATTGATCAAAAGGCTGCACCTGACCGGGCGAGTCGTCACCGAGCGTGGAGGCGTCGCCGCCACGCTCGTGAAGCACGCCAAGCGAGGGGTGCAACTTGTGGCCATCGGTTCTCGAGGGCTGGACGCGCTCGACCGGTTCATGCTGGGCAGCATTTCAACCCACGCGATCCATCACGTGCCCTGTTCCGTGCTGGTCGTCAAGGAAGAGCCGAGGCCTATCCGGCAAGTGGTGCTGGCGATCGACGGCTCGGCACCGTCGAAAAAGGCCGTGCAATTTCTCGTCCGGTCCATGAGGCCCTGGCAGGATGTGCCGGATCAGGAGGCCGTCACGGTCACGGTCGTTCATTCCATGCCGTTCCTGAAATATCCGGAACTGCGTGAGGCGGGCAGGGCGATGGTCGAGCAATGTGCCAATCACCTCGCACGCGCTGGCTACATCGTCGAACAGACACCCAGGTTGGGTAACCCGGCCGACGAAATCCTGAACGTCGCCCAGCAGCGGAAAGCCGATCTGATCGTCACCGGCGCAAAGGGATTGGGCGCTATCGGCCGGTTCCTGCTCGGCAGCGTTTCGACCAGGGTCGTCCAGCATGCGAGCTGTTCGGTGCTCGTGGTGCGGTAACCGAGCGTGAAGCGACGGCGGAGGCCGCGTCTGATTGCAAGGTCTGGCGATCGAAGCAGACCGGGAGCAATGTGTTGCGTCGCTTGGTAGGACTTCTCGACTTCTCCTTCTTCCACTCAGAGGGGAGAATCTGGCGAATTCTCTCGATCCAACGTTAAGGAGACGCAAGAGTTTGGCCGTCTACGACTTGGATGGTTCCTTTGGCCAGCAGAGGAAAGAAGGAAAAGATCGGCGTATTGGCAGGAACGACGGCCGCGACCACATCCGGAAGCAGTTGGAGATGCATGTTGATGAAATTGAAGTTGAGCCCTTGCTGCCAGGGCTGCCTGCCGTTGTCGGCGTAAGCAGAAATTTTCTCCGAGGCGTACGTTCTGGTCAACAAACCCACCCCTCCCTGCAATCCGTACTCGTGGAGATCCGGCGTACCCTGAACGAGCAGGCTCACGGCGGTTGCGTCAAACCAGACTTTGATATTGCAGCCGACTTGGATATACGGGCCAAGCGCATTGGTTCCCTCGAGAAAGGCTCGAGGCAGGCCTATCTCAAAGGGGACATCCGGTGCCACTGCGCGCTTGACTGCTCCCACGTCATGTTCTTTCAGGGGAGACACCGAGACAAACAGCAGGTGAGGATCATGCATCTCGATCTCGAGAACCTGATTGTCGTAGTAGCTGCACAGCCGGCCCAGCTCATAATGAAGGGGAAAAGAGTAGCCGGTCTTGGCGTACCAGATCCGCAGGCCGGCCTCCAACGGGTCGTCAGGCAATCGGCTGATCTTCAGGTCGAACGGTATCATGATATGCCAGGCGCTGGTGCGAGCCACCACAATCGGAGCACATGCACCCGGGAACTCTTTGTGGATAGCGGATGTCTCCGGTTCGAATCGACGGAGGGGGCTTGAGATTATGTTGGGCGACTTTCGCTTCCTTCGTGAGCCGATATTTCTCCTGATAGTAGGACGAGGCCTTCTGTTGGGCGATCGACAGAACGTAGTCCGGCAAATCAGACTCGATGATGATTTGCTGTCAAACGGTCACTGTCGGTCGTGAACCGAGACGTTCAGGTCTCATGCCCGCTGAGTACAACTCCAGTTCGGCACGGAGACGCTGAATATCCTGGTGGAGCTGTCTTGCCAAGCTGGGTTCAAAGAAGCGGGTCATCGGCAAGAGGTCGGCGGCTTTCTGGAGACATTCCAGCTTATGGTTGTATCGCTTCGGTTCGTCTGCAAAGGCCTCGGTGACGGCCATGAAGAGATTGAACTGTTCTTCCGGCATGAGACCAAGAGTCGAAAAGCGAGGATCCTTGATAAACGTGAAGGCCAGAGGCCGAAGGACTCGGCTTTGCGAATGCAGAGAGTCAGAAGGAAATTGTAGTAGGCTCGCGCCTCATCCGGTGTCGTTACAGGACAGAACGATGGTAACGATAGCCCATTTCAATGGTCGGAGGTTGATCTGGTCAATGAAGCGGGCTGGTCATCTGTCCGGAAATGGCTCATGCTCAAGCTCCCTTAGGGATTTGCGCGACAACGTCGTATCTGAATGGCACTGACGTCCTCTTGATAGAGCCACGTGTGAGGGGCAATGGTTCCGGCGAGCCGTTAGGTTCCCAAGCGCTGGGGGATCGCAAACGCACTGAGAAGCAGCTCCATGATCAGGACTCCCAACAAGACAGTCCCGGTTTGGGTGGCGACGAGTTGCCAGATTGTTGCCGTTTGTTTGTCGGCTCGTGAGAGGTCAGCGTCTTCAAATTCCCGATTGATTCGGGTATCGAGGTCGTCAAACACATTTGCGATGGTTTTCATAAGAGCCAGGCCGTCGCCGGTTCGGATGTATGCGAGCACGGCGTCACGCTCGCCGGCATCGATCATCAGCGTGAGACGCCGTTTCGTATCCACCAATTCTTGCAGTCGCCTTCGAAGAACCTGAACGCTTCCTTGGAGCGCGGGGGTTGATTCTGTCAGGTTCGACAATCGTTCGAGCACGTGGGGAATCTCCGCTTCGGCGGTGATCATCGGGGCGAGAAACGTGCTTTGGCGCGTTAACACATAGCCGCGGAATCCATTTTCGATTTCGGCTGTCAGGCGGTGAAGTCGTAGCACCTGTTCTCTGATGGCGCTTTGCCGGTGTTGTGCATCAAGCGTCTCGCGCCACTGCTTCAGGATGTAGGCTTCCTCAGCGGCAAAGAGCAGGAGGAGCACGGTACCAATACACAAATAGGCCCATAGCTTCTTTGATTTCTGATTCACCGGTATCCTCGATCAGACAGTTTCTCAATGCAGGAATGATCAGTTGGCGACTTGCTTTCAAAGCGAAAGGGCAGAGTATCGTGTGTACAATACTCTGCCCTTCGCCGATCCTGCGCCTCAGGCTGATGCTGCACCTCCTCGTGCAGAACGCCTTCAGCATCTCAATTCGAGCTTACAGCCAGGTCACCCGTTCGGCCGGCCTGACGTAGATCGGCTCTTCGACCTGAATGCGCGCCACTTCCTTGCCCGACTTGTTGAAGCCCAGGACGGTATCGTTGTACATCTCGAACCGCTTCCCGTGGATCTGGG
>JAWOMO010000021.1:0-6177 GCA_033852435.1 Nitrospira sp. | reverse complement strand
CGGAGGAACGCTTCTGCATAGGTACCGCCCGGAGCGTCGGCCATGGGATCGGCGTAGACAGCACGCCAACGGTTCAATCCGAGCATCCCTTCGCCATAAGGAATCGTCGCCACCTGACTGCGATGCTCCGCGATGGCCAGTTTCTTTTTCTCCACATAAGCGTCGATATACACGAGGCGATCCCATCTGGCGAACGGGCCCCAGACTTCATAGGCCCAGACTCCTCCCGATGGCTTGAGAGCGGATTCACCGACACTTTCCCGCACCAGCAAGCCCGCCTGGCGGTGGCCCGGATGTCGATCGAGTTCTTCGTGAAGCGTATAGACCTCGCTGGGCTTGAGGCGCGTCATGAGCTCGACGAGCTTTCGTCCGACTACCTTCACATCGACCTCGTCCGCCGCATCAGGCTGATCGCAGAAGATGACGTCCTTCACACCCAAGACCTCCGCGGCCCGCAGGGCTTCAGCCCGCCGCACTTCGGCCATTCGCTGCTCCGTCCAGCCGAAGGGATTTGACGCCCGGCCTCCATCAGTCACGATCACAGAGGTAATCTCGGCCCCTTCCTCAATTAATTTGGCGACAGTTCCTCCCATGCCGATTTCCATGTCATCAGGGTGCGCGCTGACAATGAGAATGTTGCGACTCATAGGCTAAACGTTGCCCCTGCAGGCGGAGATTTGTGGACCCCGCGCCCTAGGTCACCTTTCCCAAGCTGAGAGGTCGACGACCGGACCCGCGCTCCCCTTTAATTGGAGATCACCCTCGGCGCCTGGAGGCGGCTGAGACAGTCTTCCCAGAATGTGGCTGGGTCTTGGTCAAAGATCCCGATCGAATCCGGGGGTAGGATCGCCCATGCTCCCTGGAGCATTTCATATTGCAGCTGCCCGGGAGCCCATCCGGCGACTCCGGCAAAAGCCCGGAAGGTTTCGTTCGGTTTGGCCTGTGTGATGATGCGTTCCAAGACTTCAGGTGTACCTCCCACATAGACCCCGTCAAAAACCGATCGTGCGCCTGCCGGAGGGTCTTTGAGCCGGGACAGCAAAATCAGGCGGGCTGGCTCAACCGGCCCACCGGAAAACAACCGGTAGGTCGTTCCCTTGAGCACGGTGAGATCCGGCAACGCCTCGGACAACAGGACGTTCGTGGAACGATTCACTATCACCCCGAGCGTTCCCTCAGAGCCGTGTTCTAGAACCAGCACGACGGATTGGCTAAAGTTCGGATCAGATAGGGCGGGGCTGGCCACTAAGAGCACACCCTTCCCGACCGACGCCTGTGCGAATTCATTCCCTGCTAGAACCGGAACCACGTGCAGAACGGTCAAGAGTCCCCCGAGCAGGCAGGTCGCCAGGATTCTCCGGACACCAATGAGACCCGGAGTTCTCGAGCGCTCAGATGTGAAGGCGGAATAAAGCGACATTTTCGTGTTCAGTCAGTTACTGCAGGATGTTCTGGAAAGGCTACGACTCGTTGCCTCCGCTGTCAACTGAGCGAAGTAGCGACATATCACCCGTAATGATGCGCGAGGGGCTAAGGCTCCTCTGACGTATCACCACAAAGACAAGCAGAGTCGAGAATAAACAGTCGGGAGTCTTTCCCATCCCCCCACGAAGCGAAAAAGACTGGTGGCTGATTTGTCTCGGCGATTCATGTCATGCGCTCCAACAGGGCGACAGGAAATTCCCCCAGCACTTCCGCCACCGGCAACATCTGACGCTCCCCTACAGTTTGAGATGCCAACGTCTCTCCGCTGAAGAGATTGCGATACGGAGAACCGGCCTTCCAGGAAGGTACGATCACCCAGGTCCCCTCCCATGTGTCTGATCCGACCGGTGGTCGCTTCGGGTCATCGGTTAGCGACGCCACGAGGCGCGGCACGACGGTGACGGCCGACTGTTCTCCGTGAAGGCGGGCGAAGGCGCAGATATGGTCTTGCTTGCTTCCATGACAACCGAGGGGGATGTACTCTCCGTTTTGAAAGAGCGCCCGGTTGGCCAGTCGATAGTTCAGGGCCGTCATGGTCGTATACAGTTTGATTTTTCCATCCGTGCGTTGATCGAGAAGAGCACGAACCAGCCGTCGAGAATCCGGCCCGCACTCCGTGCGAGCGTGCTGGAGATCAGCCAGCATGGCCGTGTGGATCTCATAGTTGACCGGGCGACGGTTATCCGGATCCACGACACTGAAATCCCACAGTTCGGAACCTTGATAGAAATCAGGAATGCCGGGACACGTAATCTTCAGCACGACCTGAGCGAGTGAATTCCACATGCCCGGGTGGGCGATCCGCTCTTGAAATGGCAGGAAGTCATCAACGAATGGATTGGGCCTGGTCCGATCGAGGATCGACCCGATAAATTGCCGCACCGCCCCTTCGTACGCGAGGTCCGGATTGACCCAACTGGTGTGGACCTTCGCTTCCTTCAAGGCCTTGCTCATGTACTCTTGGATGCGGTCGCAGAATATGCGGTATTGCGCGTCGTCGAGTACCGTGAGGGGCCAGATTCCGATGAGAGTTTGGTACAGCAGATACAATTCGTTTCGATCAGGGACAAGTTGCCCCTCCACATCGGTCATGTGTTTCTTGTTCCATTTTTCCCAACGTGTCACGTGCGCCTTCCACTCTCGTGGAATTTCTGAAAGCACGTTGATGCGCGCGCGCGCATCTTCGCTGCGTTTGGTGTCGTGCGTAGAGGTGGCCGAGAGAGAGGACGGCCAGTAGGCCTGACGCTCCCGCATGCGCTTGTGGAAGGTCGCAAGCGGCACGCCGAATCGTTGGGGATCTCCTCCGACCTCACTGAGCGACACCAGCCGGTTGTAGATGTAAAAGGCCGTGTCTTCGATCCCCTTCGCCGTTACGGGGCTGGTCATCTGCTGGAACTTCATCAAGAACCGGAGCTGGTCCCGACGATCCTGCTTAGTCCGTTCATCCCATTCCTTCAGCAGCAAGGACCGAACAAAGTCAAACACAAGACCGCTGAGTGCTGGGTTTCTTCGCTTGGCCCTCGCCACGGCCAGGCGGATATAAACACGGTCGCGATCCAGCAGAGGCTCGGGACCATCCGTGGCATAGGTTCGGTAGACAGGAAAACAGGCGATGATTTCGCGAATCGCATGCGTGAGGCTGTTCAGCGTGAAATCGCGTGATCGGCGGTCGCGCTCGGAAAGGAGATTCAACTGGTGTCCGAGGACGTTGATTTCGCTGGACATGGAGACCCGCATGATCAATTTCTTCGACTCATAGGCTAAGTCCTCAAACGAGATGCGTCGTCGTATGAACCGGGTATAGAACTCGTCCATCATCCGCTCGTGCGCCGGATCCACGAAGAGTCCGTTGACGAGGTTCAAGAATTCGTACCCCGTCGTGCCTGAGACAGGCCAGGTCTCGGGCAGCGGTTCATCCTTACTCAGGATCTTCTCGACTACAAGAAACAGAGGCCGGAGCAGCTCGCGTTGGGCCCAGGCCTGCCATTGGCGGAGATAGCCACCGGGGTTGGACAATCCGTCCACGTGATCGATACGCACACCGGTGACACACGCTTCTTTCAGGAGCCGGAACACGAGGGCGTGCGACTCTTTCATGACCTCCTCGTCTTCCATCCGAATCGCCGCCAACTCGTTGATGTCGAAGAACCGCCGGTAATTCACTTCCTCCGCGGCCACCCGCCAGAAGGCCAGCCGGTACACCTGGTCGTTGAGCAACACATCCAACAGATCAAAACTGTGCGGCTCGTCCTTTACGCCGTTGAAAAGCCGGATATTGTGATCGAGAAAGTCTGCGATGGCGGAACTATCCCGCACCAACGTGGCCAACCGCTGCCGGATAATTTCTTTCTCCCGATAACGCTCCTCCACACGCTGGGGATCGGCTTCCGTGCGGGAGGGAAGGTTCCTGAGGGCCGTGATAATGCTTTGCCATTCCTGTACCTGCGGGGAAGAGGCACCGGCCTGGGCGATAAGTTCGTCGAGCCGATAACCAAGAAGCATCAGCGCTGACTCGGGAGCAACCGGGAGACGGTGGTCGTAATACCGGATGAAGAACCGCCCCTCCTCATATTCCAGGATGATCTCCTGATTCTCCAAGACGGTTCCGTAGAGATCGCCGAGAACCGGCAGCAGCACCTTGTTCTCCAATTCTCGTTTGACCGGATGCCAGTCGATATCGAATAGGTGCGCAAAGCGTGAGCTGGAACCGTTTTCCAGCACATCCAGCCACCATGCGTTGGCCGATTGTGCGATGCCCATGTGGTTCGGCACCACATCGAAGATGTGACCCATGTCATGGGCTTGGAGTGTGCGGACGAACTCGCGGTAATCTGCCTCGCTTCCAAGCTCCGGGTTGAGGACGGTGGGATCCACGACATCATAGCCGTGCATACTGCCAGGAATCGCTTTGAGATAAGGCGAGGCATAACAGTCCGTCACGCCTAAGGCGTTCAGGTAGGGAACAATCCCTGTCGCCGCCTTGAACGGAAAGGACCGGTTGAACTGCACCCGGTAGGTGGCGACCGGCACAAGTGGCCCGGTTACGGACGCGTCAGCCATGAGATCCTCTATGCTCCGGTTTCAAGCTGGTGAGGGTTCTCTTCTTGGGCAGACTCACCATGATCTCCCCGCTTGGTAAGCGGCCCGAGTACGAATCTGCGCCCTTTGATCAACCCGCCTGTAGAAACACCGCGACGTAGTACGCCGGGATCGGGATGGACATGCCCTCCGCCGTGATGGCAAGGTCCCGTGACATAGGCTCCTGACCGATTCCTCCGAACTCTTGCGCAGACGACTCCAACCGGAGACCCCACCTTCCCACCGGCTCTCGTAGCATAACTGAGGTTATCTCGCTGTTAAAGCCCACGACCAGCAAGGCTGCCGGTCCTTCTTGTGTCCAGCGATGGAGTATCAATACGTTTTCTTTTTCGTGAGCCCAAACTTGATGTCTTGACTTCGTGCCGCCGGTGCCCAACGAGGAAATGGTTGTTCTGAGATCAATCAACGTTCTGACCCATCTCAGCATCGCGGCCTGACTCGGATCCCTCGGGCCGTCGAGCTGGATGCGCGACCGTTCGAAAGTGGTCGGATCCTGGGGATCCGGAATATCCTCCTCCGACGTGAACGATGCGAACTCCGCCCTTCGTCCCCGGCGCACCGCCTCGACAAGGGCCGGATCGCCATGGTCGATGAAGTACAGGAACGGCGCCGTCTCGCCGTACTCTTCACCCATAAACAGCAGCGGAATGTTTGGAGACAGCAGCACGGTCGCGGCCGCGACCTTAAGCGCCTGAACGGGAAGCCGGCTGCTCAGTCGATCACCGAAGGCCCGATTCCCGACTTGATCGTGGTTTTGCGAGAAGACGACGAATTGGGAAGGAGCACAATGTTTCGACGGGCTCCCGTGCCGACGCCGGCGGTACCGTGAATACTGACCTGAATAGACGAACCCGTCCTTCATGGCCGTGGCCAGGTGTCCGAGCCCTCCGTAATCCTGATAGTACGCGGTCCGCTCCTTGGTCAGCACCGTCAAGAGCGCATGGTGGAAATCGTCGTTCCACTGTCCATCGAGTCCATATCCACCCTGCACGGGAGCCGTGATCAGCCGCGCATCGTTAAGGGCGCTTTCGGCGGTCACGAAAATCTGTCTCCCGAGCCGGATGGCTTGACCGTGCACGGCTTCGCCGAGTTCCCGGAGGATGTGATTGGCGCTGAAATCGTAGATCCCATGGATGGCGTCCAATCGAAGCCCGTCGATATGGTACTCGGTCACCCAATAGAGCGCATTGCCGACGATGAAGTGCCGGACCTCGTCGCTGTCGGGTCCATCGTAATTCATCGCATCGCCCCAGGGCGTCCGATAGCGATCGGTGAAATAGGTACCGAAGTCGGCCAGATAATTTCCTTCGGGACCGAGATGGTTGTAGACGACATCCAGAATGACGGCGAGCCCTGCGGCGTGGCAGGCATCGACGAGCGTCTTCAGTCCTTGCGGCCCGCCATAGGTGGAATGGGGCGCATAGAGATACGTCCCGTCATAACCCCAATTACGTCTGCCGGGAAATTGGGCGACCGGCATAAGTTCGATCGCCGTGACTCCCACATCATGTTTGAGATAGTCCAGGTGAGGAATGATCGCCTCGAACGTCCCGGTCGCTGTAAATGTCCCGGTATGAAGTTCATAGATGATCA
>JAWOMO010000139.1:0-7636 GCA_033852435.1 Nitrospira sp. | reverse complement strand
ACCCGTTGGCCTTGCACCGGCCCCACGCCACGTTACCGCG
This sequence comes from Nitrospira sp., assembly GCA_033852435.1. GTDB lineage: Bacteria > Nitrospirota > Nitrospiria > Nitrospirales > Nitrospiraceae > Nitrospira_C. The sequence continues at coordinate 7,596 of JAWOMO010000139.1, read as the reverse complement.
CGCACTGAAGTCGTCGGTGATTTGCATCTTGAGGGCGCCGTCGATGCCCATTTGATAGCCCCACTGAAAGGCAAAGAAATTCAGCATCGGGGTCGTGCCAAACTGGCCGGCATCGGACTGGAAGTGACTCCGTTTGTAATAGGCTGCCAGCTCCAAGGTGGCCCAGTTGTTGAGCGCGTGGTAACTACCCACTTCGAAATAGTTGGCGCGCTCGGCCCTGGGGCTGAATCCAGTTGGGTCATCGGGTTGGGCTGTGGTTCCCTGGAGATTCACCTTCGTAAACGCGATCTGCTCGACATTCGGCGGCGTGAACAGCCGGCTATAATAGGCATGAAAGACGTTCGACTGATTCAGCTTGTACGTGGCGCCGATGCGGGGACTGATCTGCCCTTCATCGTAGAAGCTTTGAATCTGGTCGTACCGCACACCAAGGTTGAGGGTCCAGGCATCGGCGAGGCTCCATTGATCTTGAACCCAAAACTCCTCGCGCTTCTGTATGTTGGTATTGGCCGCGCTTTGGGTCGTCAGCGGTCCCACTGGGAGGCCGGTCACCGGATCTACGGCGAAATCAAATAATTGGAATTGATTCTGCGCGTTGGTGTACTGGAACTGAAACCCTGTCTTGACGAGATGATGCAGGTCTGGGACCCAGGTGTAATCGAGGCGCGTTCCGACTGAGTAGGCTTTCCGCGTCTGATTCGCCGTCTGCTCTTCGGATGCATAGGCCAGCGTGTTGAACGGGTCGGTGGTGAAGTTTGCATGGGAATTTCGCAGAAATCCCGCGAACTGGAAAAAGTTGTTGGCGTTCACGTCATGACGCCAGACCAGGTGGGTGTATTGAGAATTCTCCTTCTGATTCTGGTTCGCCGCCTGGGATGCCGCGGGCGAGAAGGTGGGGTTCTGTGCTTGAAGGAGCGGCAACACATCTGCGTTCACTCCCAAGCCCGGGATCGTCGGAATCTGATACTTCGCCACCGCATTCAAGAATACCCAACTCAAGCTGTTGCGGTTGTCGTGCTGATAGTCACCGCGCAGATAGGTCTGGTTGCGCTCGCTCTGATCGTGAAAGACCGAATGTCCGAGCGTTGGTGGCTCGATGCCCCGATTGGTCGACGTATAGCTGTTGAGCGCATAGTAGCGGAACTTCTCGCCGACCGTGCCGCCGTACTCGAACGACGGGTTCACCGTCTGGTTCGAGCCGCCAAACATTTGGATCGAGCCGAATGGCGGGCGTGTCCCGCTCTTGCTAGTGATATCGACCACAAGAGCCGTCTTGTTGCCGTACTGGGCCTCCATACCGCCGAGGATAATATCGGCGCGCTCCCACATACGGGGAGAAATCACATCGGTGAAGCTCGAGCTCACCCCTTCCGGAATCGGCACCCCATCGATCCGGAACTGTTGGTTGGCGTGGTCTTGGCGGATATGGGTTTCCCCCAACGCCCCATACACGACACTCGGCACCGTCTGTAACACCTGAGCGACGGTGTTATTGTTGCCGAGGGGGAGCACTTCGATATCCTTCCGGCTCACTGAATACGTCTCGCTTGAGCCCTTGTATTGGATCGCGGGAAGCGGCGAGACAATTTCGAGCGCGATATCTTGCGTCAGCGCCAACGTCAGAGTCACCGGAACCGGCTTGTCCGTCCCAATCTTGACCACCACATATTCGCTGCGGTAGGTCTCGTGGATGGCGCTGACCGAATAGGTCCCCTCCTGTGGCGCAATGATGGAAAATTCTCCGGCCTGGTTCGTGACTCCTTGCGTCACGATGTTTCCCTCCTGATCGCGCAGCTGCACGATCGCCTGGTCCACTCGCCGCAGATCCTGGTTCTGCACCGCCCCGCTGATCGTGCGCACGGCGTCTCCCTCCGCAGCGTGCGCGGACGTGGAAGCCTGCCCACCATTCAATGTAATCATTGCTATCAAGCCAAGCAGCCCATAAATGGTATGAAACACCCGTCCCATCATGTCCTCCAAATCACTGAGGGTCAGAGTTGGGAATTGTCCAACCACGTACACCGAAAGGCCTGCGTGTCAGGCCCTCCTGGTGTGCGGCAATGGACGCTGGACGTGATTACGATTGCGGCGGGGCGCGGGAGGGACCGACGGAAGCAAACTCAACCCAAAGCGGGAAGGACAGAGCAGGAACTTCATACTGGCCAACCCTGTCCCATGCAGAAAAGATCGGTCCACCGAGGTCAATAGATCCGGAGGTGTGGTGCTGCACCCACTGGCAGAGGTCGGTATCTGAGTGCTCGTGCCCGTCTGTATCTGCCGCAGCCAGTTCGTGGTGCACGTCCTGCGCAACCGCAAATGGTGCGATCAGGAGCAGGAGAAGAATCAACCCGAGAGACAGGCCGCCTCTCAACCGATTTGATAGATTTGATAAATTCATCGAGGGGGCAGTGAGTACCACAATACCAAGAACCCTGTCAAACAAGAGCCACAACCGATGGAGTCGAACCCTTTACACTTCAATGTGTTACACCTATCTCAGTAGACATTTCTTCAACATTTCGTTATGCTGACCCTCTTATTCACAGGCAAAAAGGCTGGGCAATGAACCGACCCCTCGACAATCAACACATTATAGAAATCAAGGCGTTGCCATCACCGCGCGCCATCAAGACCAAACTGCCGATCACCGATGATGCAGCGGCATTGGTTGTGGAAACCCGCGACGCCATCCGGCGCATTCTTCATGGTCAGGACCGCGAACGACTACTCGTGATCGTCGGTCCCTGCTCGATCCATGATCCGGAATCCGCCTATGAATATGCTGAAAGACTCAAATCGGTCGCGGACGCGCTCTGCGATCGACTCCTGATTGTCATGCGAACCTATTTCGAGAAACCTCGGACAACGATCGGCTGGAAGGGACTCATCAACGATCCCCATTTGGACGGCACTTGCGACATTGCCACTGGCATGGAACTGGCTAGAACCATCTTATTGAAAATCAATCAGCGCGGCGTACCCTGCGCGACCGAATTGCTCGATCCCATCAGCCCGCAATACATCGCCGATTTGATTAGCTGGACCGCCATCGGCGCCCGTACCACGGAAAGCCAGACCCACCGGGAAATGGCGAGCGGTGTCTCCATGCCGGTCGGTTTTAAAAACGGAACAGAAGGCAGCCTGCAAGTTGCCATCAATGCCATGACATCGGCCCGCACGCCTCATCATTTCGTCGGCATCAACGCCGATGGCCAGACCTCGATCATTAGGACGATGGGCAACCCTGATCGCCATATTGTGTTGCGCGGCGGCGGCGGGAAAACCAACTACGATGCTGAACATGTCGCCCGTGCTGAAGCCGCTCTGGCCGGCGAAGGCATCGCTCGTCCAATTATGATTGATTGTTCGCACGACAATTCCAGCAAGGACCACAAACGCCAGGGCCTCGTCGCCCGCGACGTTATCCGCCAGTTCCGCGAAGGCCGCCAAGCCATCATGGGGCTGATGCTCGAAAGCAATCTGAATCCGGGTAAGCAAACCTGGAAACAGGGGATCCCGCTCGCCTATGGCGTCTCGATCACCGACGCCTGCCTCGGCTGGGACGAAACCGCCTCTCTCTTGAACGAGTTGGCCGATAGCATCGTCACGAAGCCCGCCTAATTACGTCATCAGTTTGTTCTGCCGCACCAAAGATCGCGCATACACATGCTGATTGACACACATACACACCTGGATGACGCCCGATACAACGAGGACCGGGATGCAATGATCGCCCGCGCGCGCGAAGCCGGCGTCATGGCGTTCATCACCATCGGCTGCGACCTGCCAACCAGCCGGGCAGCCGTTGCACTCGCCGATCAATACTCCTTCGTCTACGCCTCAATCGGAGTGCACCCCCATGAGGTGAAGCACATCGGCGACGGCTGGTACGACGAATTCCGCCGGCTGGCCCGGAACAAGAACGTTGTGGCCTACGGCGAGATCGGGTTGGACTATCACTACAACCATTCCTCGCCGAAAGACCAGCGAGATCGCTTCCGGGAACAGATTCAGCTCGCACGCGAACTGAAACTTCCCGTCATTATCCATACACGCGAAGCTCAACAGGACACGATTGCGATTTTAAGGGAAGAGAAGGCATCAGATGTCGGCGGGGTGTTTCACTGCTTCTCTGGGGACGCCTGGCTGGCGAAGGATGCGCTGGATCTCGGATTCTATTTGTCCTTCTCGGGGATCTTAACGTTTCAGAATGCGACGATGCTGCGCGAAATCGCTAAAAATACACCGCTGGACCGTGTGCTGATCGAGACCGATTGCCCCTACCTGACTCCGGTGCCCCACCGAGGAAAACGCAACGAACCGGCCTACGTTTCCTACGTCGCGCAACAACTGGCCGAGATTCACGGCGGGACACACGGTCTCTCCGCCGCTCGCATCGGAGAGCTGACCTCGGAGAACGCCAAGCGTCTCTTTAAAATCGCCTAAGCTGTTTGCTGCGTTGTCGCTTCGCTTTCGGCAGCTTTCGGGGATTACCCTTTTTCTCCTGGTCCCGCCTCGGAAGAGAGTCCTCGCCCGTATCCAATTCCTTGTGCGCCAGCACGCCGGCAGACTGTACCAGCCATCGCACCTTATCGGAAAATTCCTGAGCGCCAATTACCAAAGCCCCATGAGCTTTGGCGGTCGCCACAATCTCATGGTCGGAACTCACGATCGCGCAGTCAGAGCCGTACTCCCGTGCCAGCCGTTGGATGACTTGATCGGCCCGCTCGCCCCGTTTCGAGTAGATCACCTGGACTCCCGCACGGTGCTCTCGCCCTTCGATCGGCTGGCCATGCTGCCACCCGTCAAACACCACCGTGACGGCATGGCCTTTCCTCTGTCGATACGCCGCCAGATCCCGGAGGAGCGCTTCCCGGGCCATCTCAGAGTGTAGCACTCCCGTTCCTCCGACACGGGCGAGAAGATTGTACCCATCGATGATCACGTGCATCGTCATGACAAACCCTACCGTCGGCTACGACGCACTGTCAATGAACGCTCATCTTGAACTTAATGCGGCTCCCCTTGACAAGATCCAAAACATCTGAGAGATAGATATGAATCCCTACAAGTTTCGTAAAAATCCATGCCGTTAGCCTATTGGCGTACAGCCTGTCTCATCCTCCTCACCGGGCTCTCAGGCCTGCAAGGTACTTTTCCTTTCGTTGCCGGTCTCGACCAGGTCTTGGCCGCCACACAGGAGACGCGCCGCGAGCAGCTCCCCCACTCGAAACGGTCACGCACGGAACAAATCAGCATGGCTCCCGGGAGGCTCTCTCCAGCCATGATCGAGAATTTAAGGACCGCTATCGAGTCTGGCACGGCCAGGCTCGTCCTCGACCTTGATCGGAAAACGCACGCTCGCAAGTACATCCCGGCCCAGGCTGACGGTGTCATTCTGGAAATTCCTCACGCGATCCTGAGCAAGTCGGCTCAAACCAAGATTGCAAGCGGGACGCTCGCCAAGCCGTTCGTGATCAGACAAACATCGGCTGACACCGTTGCGGTGTCGCTCCCGAACGGATCGTTCCACACATACAAATTATTTTCACTGACGAATCCCCCACGACTCGTCATCGATGTCGCCCCATCAAGCCCGCAGGATTTTTCTCGTCCCCTCGAACCATTCGAGCCCTCGCGCTTACCTGACTCGCCACCGCAGCCGACCCCCCCTCGAGGGAAGTCCTACACGACTATCGTGATCGACCCGGGACACGGTGGGAGGGACCCCGGGGCTCACGGTCGGCGCGGGACTGAAGAAAAAGACATCACGCTCAAAGTCGGGCTGAAACTCCGCGACTTGCTCAGCAGGCAACCCGGGATCCGCGTCCTCATGACCAGGGAGCGAGACGTGTTCGTGGAGCTCGAAGATCGCGCGAAGTTCGCGAACGGCAATGATGCCGACCTCTTTGTCTCAATTCACGTGAATTCCCATCCGCAACGCTCCGTGAGGGGCATAGAAATCTATCACTTTGGAGAAGCCAAGGATCAACGGGCCCTGGAAGTGGCAGCACGAGAAAACGGGACTCCACTGAACAGCACCGGAGTCGGCTGGGAGTACCTCGTGGCCGATCTCCTGACGGCGAAGAAGATCGAAACATCGCTTGAGCTCGCCTGGAACACGAAAGAAGCCATGATCACCCACTTGAACGGCCACTATGCACTCGTCGACCATGGCGTAAAAACCGCGCCCTTTTACGTACTTCGTTACACGAGCATGCCGAGCATTTTGGCGGAAATTGCGTACATTTCCAATTCAGCCGAAGAAGACCTCCTTCGAACCAGTGCGTTTACGACGCGCGTCGCCGAATCACTGCTCGAAGGTGTGCAGGCGTTTCTCGCCGCATCAAAACAGCCCGCCCGATGACCCATCCTGAATTGGTCCCAACAATGCCATGCCAACCGTGAAGTTAATCGTCGAGTACGACGGCTCGCGTTATGCCGGCTGGCAACGCCAACCGGACCAACCGACGATTCAAGAGGCCATCGAAACCGCAATTTATCAACTGACGCAACACAAAGTCTCGGTGATCGGCGCCGGCCGGACGGACGCCGGTGTCCATGCCCTGGGGCAAGTCGTCAGTTTTCGCATCGATCGTAACTGGACGGCTCGTGAATGGACCAGAGGATTCAATGCCAGACTGCCGAACGACATCACCGTGCGGTCTGCGTCCCTCATGCCCGATGAGTTTCACGCGAGATACGGAGCCTGCGGCAAACTCTATGAATACCGCATCTTCAACCGTCCGGAACGGCCAGCTATCGACCGAGCCTATGTGTGGCATGTGTACAAGCCACTCGATGATGAAGCCATGAGGCAGGCGGCTTCATACCTGATCGGCTCACACGACTTCACGTCGTTTGAAGGTACTCTGACGGACAATGAAGATCCCTCCTGCCACCTCCAACAACTGTCTTTGACACGCCAAAGCGATCATCTGGTGATTCACGCGTATGCGGATCGGTTTCTCAAACACATGGTCCGCGCCATCGTGGGAACGTTAGCCGAAGTCGGCCATTCGAAACGTACGCCACAAAGCATGACAGATGTCCTTTCTGCCAAGGACCGAACCGTTGCAGGTCGGACCGCCCCCCCTCAGGGATTATTCCTCGTTCGCGTAGATTACAGCCATTAATCGGATTCCTTCCAGACATCGCGCGGCGTTTCTGCTATATATGGCCTCGCATCTCGCTTCTCACTTACTCACAAAAGGAGATTGAGGATGAAGATTGCCAGCCTGTTAGTCCTGTTGCTCTTTCCGTCCGTGATCGTCCTGGCGCCAATGGCCAGCGAAGCCGCCGATCAACAGAATAAGATGAAAGCCTGCAATGAACAGGCAAATGCAAAGGGATTCGGGGAGGGAAAAGGTGACGAGCGGAAGGCGTTTATGAAGGAGTGTTTGTCCGCGAAGCCGGCTAAAAGCGGGAAAACGGCTCAGCAGGAGAAAATGAAGGCGTGCAACAAGGAGGCTGGCGAGAAGAAACTAGCGGGTGACGAGCGGAAACAATTCATGAGTACCTGTCTGTCCAACTAATCGAGCAGCCTACCCACATCGCATCCGGCGCGGCTCCTCGCTGCGCCGGACACATGTCCAA
>JAWOMO010000152.1:0-7901 GCA_033852435.1 Nitrospira sp. | reverse complement strand
GGTGTAGGGGCGGTGAGCAGGCCCGCCAGGATCGAGCGGGAAGCCTAAAACCCCTCCAAGATCTCAAGCAAACCCCCAAGCTCTCTGGACCCGCCTCCGCTCCGGTTTTGTAAATCGTACATCGTATGGTTCCAATAGCTGGTAGTGGTGTTTTTGATACCTATATGAAGCGGTGTTGATTTGGGGGGCATCGTGATTATGTTAAAACCGAAAGAGGTGTTGAGCGCTCAGTGAAGGTCAGCAGCCTTCGGACGTGTTTGACTCGCCCTCATGCTGCCAACGTGCACAAAAGCACCGCTTCTGCTTCAGTGGCGGGATTGTGGTTCAGGGGACGCGCCTGTGGTGCTCGGTGCCAGTAGGCACGACCGTGAATGCGAGTCCGATGACCACGGCGCGGGGTAACCAGCGAGAGGGTGACTGAAGGGTTGCCGAACCGAATCCCGGCGAGTCGACAGATCCGGTGGCCCACATAAGGGCGGGCCGTTTTTTTATCAGAACTCATTCCTGCCGTCGTCTTGCCAGAAGCCAACTTGTAAATGCAGTGGCGTCTCCTCTCTACCTCATGTAAGGGTGTTCGTCTTGAGCAAAACCACTTTATGGCTAGCCTCTAATGAGAAGCTGTGAGCGACCTCGAAGCATACGTCCATCATTTCTTCGAGCGAAGGGTTGCCTTCCACCTCGTTCAAACCCCTTGATTTCTGAGTAAGGCATTGGCCCATGTTTCAGATTTTCGTCACGGTTTTGAGGCGGTGGTATACTGACCTCGTAGACGAACGCAACGAGTCGCAGGAAGGAACCAGACATGGTAGGAGCAAGAACTCGGTGGATGCAGTTTACGGTGCTGGTGCTGGGAGGCGCGTTCGCGGTACTCACCATGAGTGCCTGCGAGAGTACCCCGAAGTGGGTCAAGACCGGTACCTATACGGGTCAGGATTCCAAGGCCTTTTATGGTATTGGAGAAGTGATGGGTATCCGGAATGAACCGCTCGCCTGGGATGCCGCTGAGAATCGGGCACGTGCGCAGATGGTGAAGATACTCTCCACGTATACCGCTTATCTGATGCGGGATTATGCGGCGTCCACAACGGCAGGAGAATTCAAAAAGACGGCCGAGGAGCAACACATCGAGGAGGCGACTAAAACGTTTGCTGCTGCCACGCTGAACGGCGTTCGGTCTGTAGATCGGTATAAGGACGAGAAGAAAGGCATCTACTATGTAGTGGTCAAAATGGATCTTGAGGATGTGAAAGACATGCTCACGCAGTCGCAAGAACTGAACAGTCAGATGCGAGATTTTGTCCGGAAGAACGCCGATAAGGCTTTTGAGCGACTCGAGAAGGAAGAGCAGAAGCGTGAAGCGCCGCGAGAGAAACCGCAGTAATATCCGTTCCGTGGGTCCCCGCCTCCCTCAGAAATGACACCATCGCAGGCGCCTCTGTTCTCGCCTCTGACACTCTGTTCTCGCCTGTGTTCTCACGCCTGTGTTCTCGCCTTGACACCTCCCCATGGACGGCCTAGCCTATCGCTTACATTCATGAGGGCACATGGCCCACAGCCAGCACCGTCAACGTCATGACGAACGACCGCGCTACGCACCCCGTGTGCCGGTCCAATGTCGGGTGATCTTCCAAAGTGAAACGGGCTTGGGGGAAGGCACCGTATTGAATCTGTCCCTGCCTGGTGCCGCCGTCGAGAGCCACTCATCTGTTCCCCTGGGACGTTACCTCAAGCTCAATGTGTTTCTGCCGGATCAGTACTCTTCGCTCAAGGTGATGCAGGCAGCCGTGCGTTGGGAGAACGGACAGCAATTCGGCGTCGAGTTTCTCCATCTCTCAGACACCGCAGAAGAGCGGCTCATCGGGTTTCTCACCACACTCCAGCCTCACCCGGGAAGACCTTCACAATGACAGGGCGACGCACTTTCGGCATCTCTGTTGCTGATGCACCCGTTGGGAACGCGAAGCGAAGCGGATCTGAATAAAACAAGGGGACAGGCCATTTAATCGCGGGGGAATCACGTGGTCAGACACCGTTTCGTAGCCTGTGCCTGTCGATGGTTTCTTTGACAGCTAGTCACGGACGACCTCGCTTTGAGGATGCTGAAACGGGGACATTCTCCATTCCGGATCGCCTCCACCGTGTTCGTCCTCCAACTCAGAACCCGGAACTCAAAACGCGGCACTTTCCCAAACGGGGGTGCTCCTTCGTTTCGGATGTCCGCTCCGTGTGCTCTCATGCTGAGGCCCTTACACTATGCACTTGCCGTCATTGACGCCTCATCTCTCTACTGCTAGGCTGCCAACGACGCTGGGCATGATTCTCACTCCAGGAGGAACATGGAATGCGCATGTACCGCCGCCGTTTATTCAACCTGTTCTGGTTCTTGGTCGTCGCCTCCAGCCTCGTCGTCACTACCGGAGTCGTTCAGGCTTCCTCTGCCGGTGACGAACACCTCAAACGCCATGGCGCTACTATGGAATCGCAGCCACAGGGCCAGCCGGATCCGGATTTGCTCCCTCTCTGGTCGGCGTTTGTCGGGAAGGTGTCTGGCCCGGTGTCCGTCACGTGGAGTCACCTCTGGGGGACTCCGAAAGCCGTCTATGGCACGCTGTCAGATCCGATGGCGGTTTCCGAAGCGTCGGCGCGTCAGTTCCTCTCCACACAGGCGGCGCTCTTGAAGCTTGATCCTTCGCTTCCCGGCGTCACGCTGGCCGCCACCAAAGCCACGCCCATGGGCCAGGTCTACGAGTTTACTCAATCAGCCGATGGAGTGCCGGTCTACGGTGCTGAGCTGAAAGTCCACTTTAATCGTGATGGCCGTGTTGTCGCGTTGACGAACACCTCCGTACCGAGCGCGAAGTTGGGTGTGATCGTTCCGTCCGTGAAGCCCGAGCAGGCGGTGGAGTCGGCTCGAGGCCAGGTGCCTCCCGGGCCCGTTGATGAGCCTGAGACGGGGGAGCTGCCTCCTCCTTCGACGAAGCTCGTGATCTACGCGGAGACGGGCACTCCAACGCTGGCGTGGGAAGTGATCCTGCACACGCCGGGGCCGACGTGGCAGCTGTTTGTGCATGCGCAGACGGGAAATGTGTTAGCCCCTGCGAAGGATCTGAACCGCTATGCGACGGTGACGGGGACGGGGCAAGTCTTTCTGGTGAACGCGGTTGTGGCGACGCACGACGATAGCCTGCGTGACAACAAGGACGCCGCGTCAGCGGTGCCGTTGACTGCCTACCAAAGGGTGACCCTTCTGGGCCTCGCCGGCACCGGCTTTCTCGACGGAACCTACGCGTCGAGCAGCGCATCGAAGCGGCGGGTGTCTTCCGCGAGCGAGCAGTTTGTGTTCGATCGCAGCAATAATGGCTTTAGCGAGACCATGGGCTATTACTTTCTGGATTATGCCCAGCGATATATTCAGACGCTGGGCTTTTCCAATGTGAATAACCGGCAGCAGGTCTTTAGCGTCGATCGCTACAAGCAAGATAACTCCTATTATCAGCCGTCAACGAAGAAGATTACCTATGGCACGGGCGGGGTGGACGACGCAGAAGATGCCGAGGTGATTTGGCATGAGTACGGCCATTCGATCCAGGATAACCAGGTCCCGGGGTTCGGTAGCTCGTTAGAAGCTGGTTCGATGGGGGAGGGGTTTGGCGATTACTGGGCCGGGTCGGTCGGCGCCCAGCTCAGCGGCGGCTTTCAAGATCTGTGCATCGCCGATTGGGATGCCACTTCGTATAGTTCGACGAACCCGCCGTGCCTCCGCCGGCTGGATAGCACCAAACACTATCCCGAAGACATCGTGGGCGAGGTTCACGACGACGGAGAAATCTGGTCGGCTGCGCTCTGGCAGATTCGCGTCGCGATCTCTCCAGCCAAGGCCGATACCGTCATCCTTCAGCATCACTTTCTTCTGACGGCTGACACCACGTTCAATCAGGCGGCGGATGCCTTGGTCACCGCGGCGATCAATCTCGGGTACAACAAGCAAGATGTGAACGCGATTCGGACCATTCTGCAGAACCGCGGGTTCACCGTCACTGTCTAGGTATCGGACGCAGGCGGCCTGTCGAGTGCCAGACCCTGTGTGTCTCCGTCACTCTCTGAAGGGATTCATTCAAGATGGATGGTGTGTGACCCACCTGGCGAGGACTCTGTATCACCCGTCATGAATCCTCCGTTTCCTCCGACTGTCTCGCTCTGCTGAGTGCCCGCCCGTTTGATTCTGATTCGATGGTCAATCCGGCAGGGAGATGGTCGTCCCGTCGGCAACGGTCCGGTATTCCCTCCGTCTTCCATTGCGTGTAGAATGCCCGCATGACACAGCCCGTCAAATTCACCCGTCAGGCTGCTCCTCAACGTCGAGCCAGTGTTCTCAGCGAGCGGCTCTCTGAAGAGAAGCTGGCCGAGATACGACAGATGACTCCCGCCCAACGTCTCACGCTCGCCCTGGAACTGTCCGACACCTGCTATGAGTTGCAGCGCTCGTGTTCGCCCAAGCGCTAACAGAGATCGTGCGTCGTCTCGACGACGCGAAAGCCCGGCTCCTCTTGGATCAGTATGCGCTCATCGGAGGATTTGCGGTCTCTGCCTGGGGCGTGCCGCGGGCGACGCATGATGTGGATTTTGCGCTGGCGCTCGGCTCTTCTGACTCCGCAGCTCTCTCACGTTTCCTTCACGCAGAGTTCCGGCCGGGCGAGCCGAATGATCCGTTGCGTGGTGTGTTTCGAACGAACGTCACAGTTGATGACCTTACGGTCCCGGTTCAATTGGTGTTGCTGCCTCCGGTCTGGAATGCCCTTCTCTTTCAGGATGTGACATCGCTGCCGGTGTTTGGTTGTACAGTGCGAGTGGTGTCTTGGCAGGCGCTTATCCTGTTGAAGCTGTATGCCGCCGGGCCGCAAGACCTGCTTGATGCGCAGCAGATCCTGGCTGTACGCCAACCAACACAGGCCGAACGAGAAGTGGTCGGCGCATTTGCCGCCAAGGTGGGGTTGTCGGCTGAATGGCAGGCTTTGGTCAGTCGGTGATCCGTCAGCGAGGGAGAAAACAGTGTCAGGAACCGTTAATTCTTAGTCTGAAATCTTCGACGACCTCTGGCCGCGATTCAAAGAGATCGCGTGCGTAGACGGGAATGAGCAGCAGGCTGCGGAAAAACAGTTATCGGCCCATGTAGGGATCATAGCGAGAGAGTTTCTGACGACAACAAACGGCCACTCAGGATGCTCAAAAAGGACGTCCAGCAAGGCCGCAGCAAGCGAAGAGACGAATCGTACTCTTTTCTGTACGTCGAGTCTCTGAGCGCCGCGAGAATGAAGTCTGGTGAAGAGCGCGTCTCGGCGCGCCGGGGTTTGGCGGGTGAGAAGAGAGGCTTTTTCAGCATCCTGACAGGAGAACGATTATGAAGATGCTAACCATCATTTGCCGTGAGCGATTTGAAGATGAGGTGCTCGTTCTGTTCACCGCTATGGGCATTACCGGATACACGGTGGTCCATGGAGTTGGCGGCAGCGGTGAAACGGGCGCAGTGTCGGTGACGCACACCAGCTCAGATGGTAACAAACTGTTCCTCGTGGCCCTCGACGATGAACGGATGGCCGCAGTCGTGCAGGCCGTGAAGGAGGTGCAGGCCAGGCTGGTCAAGGACTCCATGGGGCACCCGGTTCCGTTCAAGGCGTTCCTCCAGCCCTGCGAACCCATCGTGTAAGAAGACAACGGGGCCCTTCTCGGATTCTTGAGGCCTGTTACAGAAGCGCAGGTCGGTCGGAACAACACTGCGGCAGTCGGGGTTGGCATACGGACAATCAATTCATTAAATGGAGCAATCGGATGATTCAACTTGTGGGGTTCTTGGTTTTCATCTTGATCGCGCCCTCCGCATTCGCAAAGCCACAGCTGGAAATTGAGAAAGGCAGCGTCGATTTATTGAAGAGTGACGAGCTCTCACAACCGTTTACGGTCCTGGACCAACTGCTGTATAGCCTGGACAAGGAGGCCAATGAGGTGGCCAAGGGCTTACGGCCTGAGAAAAACGAATTCAAGCTGTCGAAGCAGAGTTATCATTCCGCACGAGTCGAGTATCGGAAGGACGTGTCACGTGTGGGTATCGTGTTTGAAAAAACTGTCAGCGCCATGGATGAGCCGTGGCGGAAAGTGTGCCAGCGACACGTGAGGCGCATCGCGAGAGAGTTAGGCGTCACAGGGTTGGGTTCACAGCAAGGTGCTCCTCCCCTTGACGGGCTTGCCCATACGTTCTTCGAGCGCCACCTGGGCCCAACAGTGACTCGTGATATGTCCGTGGATTCGTTCCAGCCCTTTCTGGATGCCTTGGTCGTAATAGGGCAGTTCAACGTGACAACAGCCGATGAGAAGACGCTTGCGAACTTGCGATACTGCGCGTTGGATATCAAAAACGATCACATGACCTATTTCGAGCATATCTATTAAGGCTAGGCGCAAGGAAAGGGGACAGGCTACTTACTTGAACAACACAAAGATGTCAGACACCTTTACTCTAGACCAACTGAGTGATTGCCCGAGCTGCCGCCTTTCGGTCGAACGTATGCGCTGTCATTGACCCACCACGTCATCCAACCGGCCCTCTCTGCTCAGCATGCTCTCGATCTTCTGTCGTTCAAACCATGACAAGAGAATCGAACGGCAGCCGATACAGTATTCGTGTCTGATGGCGTACAAGTGAGGCACCAATTGAGGGGCCGTCAGTAAGTCCTAATCATTAAAGGAGGAAATGCGATGGGTTTGAAGCTTTATGTTGGTGGATTGCCCTATTCGTCGACGGAGCAGGAGTTGAGCGACTTGTTTGCGCAACACGGCACGGTCGCCTCAGCGCGGATCATCACGGATAAGTTCACCGGGCAGTCCAGGGGGTTCGGTTTTGTCGAAATGTCCTCGGACTCTGAAGCCCAGGCTGCTATTAGCGCCCTGAACGGCTCACAGATGGGAGGACGTACACTCACCGTGAATGAAGCTCGTCCTCAAGAGGCACGCGCAGGAAGCGCTGGACGCGGGATGACCGGCGTCGGCGGCAAGCGCGATCGCTGGTAGTTGAAGAATTCTTGAGATGGTGCTGCCGTGGGCATCACAGGAGCCCAAGCCGTTTGGCTTGGGCTCTTGTTCTTGGTGAAGGTATTCGCAGGTTTGGTTCAGGTCTTGCCATCTGACATCGGCTGCTCTTCAGACCCGCCCCATAGCCCGTCCGCTCTGCTTTGGGAGAAAACGGTGTCAGGAACCGTTAATTCTAAGTCTGAATTGTCGACGACCTCGCATTCGCCCTCGAACAGTGCCGGCTGAGTACGAATGGAGGAGGCCACACTATCCGTATCGTGCGCCAGGGTTGCCCGATTGGTCTTCCACTTTCCCACCCCAATCTTGACTGTCTTTCACAGACAGCCTAGCCTTGCGACGTTAGCAGACAGTCCGACAAGGAGATTCTATGAATAGGGCCCCCTTTCAATTGGTTGACAGTCGAGGCCCGATGGGCCGACTGTCCGCGGTGCGCGATCACCACCAACAAAAGGGGGCAGATGATGTTGTATGTCGGATTGGATGTGAGTGGCAAGAGCCTGGTGGCCTATGCGGTCAATGAACGGAAGCAGCGGGTGTTCGAGGGAGAGCAGCCGGCCTCTCGGGTGG
Source organism: Nitrospira sp. (assembly GCA_033852435.1). Classification (GTDB taxonomy): domain Bacteria; phylum Nitrospirota; class Nitrospiria; order Nitrospirales; family Nitrospiraceae; genus Nitrospira_C. The sequence goes on along the minus strand of JAWOMO010000152.1, from coordinate 251 downwards.
GTCTGCGGACCCTGCTGCGGGCGGTGGGTGTCGGCGGCAAGCTGGTCGCCTTCGAGGCGGGCAATCAGATGAAGTGGATCGCGGAGACGCTGAAGAAGATCGAGGGCATTCAGGTGCATGTGGGGCATCCGAACGAGGTGAAGTGGATCACCGAGAGTCGGGGCAAGACGGATCGAGTGGATGCGAAGAAGCTGGCGGAGCTGGCGCGAGCGGGGATCCTGCCGCGCGCCGTGCATGTGGTGGAGGGAGCC
>JAWOMO010000052.1:0-45698 GCA_033852435.1 Nitrospira sp. | reverse complement strand
CGATTTATACCAAGAATCCCCCTGAACCGTCAACCTATAGTTTCGAATAGGCGCCGTTCGCCTACACGTCGTAGTACAGGAAGAATTCATACGGATGCGGCCGAAGTCGCATCTGATCAACTTCCTTGCTCCGCTTATAGCCAATCCAGGCTTCAATCAGATCCTCGGAAAACACCCCACCCTTGAGCAGGAACTGGTGGTCCTTCTCGAGGTTTCTGAGGGATTCATCGAGGCTGCCGGGCATTGTCCGGATTTTGGCTGCTTCCTTGGCCTCAAGATCGTAGAGGTCCTTTTCGGCCGGCTCGCCCGGATTAATCTTGTTCTCGATTCCATCCAACCCGGCCATCAGCATGGCGGAAAACGCCAGGTAGGGGTTGGCGCCCGGGTCGGGGAAACGCACCTCGATCCGCTTGGCTTTCGGACTTGGCGAGTACATGGGGATGCGGATACCGGCCGATCGGTTCCGGCTGGAATAGGCCAAGAGCACCGGGGCTTCAAATCCCGGCGTCAAGCGCTTGTACGAGTTCGTCGTCGGGTTCGTAAACGCCGCCAACGCCGGCGCATGCTTGAGAATCCCGCCGATGTAGTGCAGGCAGAGCTGTGAGACACCCGCGTATTCCTTTCCGGCAAACAACGGCTTCCCGTCCTTCCAGATGCTCTGGTGGGTATGCATGCCGCTGCCGTTGTCCCCGAAAATCGGCTTCGGCATGAAGGTCACAGTCTTGCCATGGCGGCGCGCGACGTTCTTGACGATGTACTTGTACATCAACATCTTGTCGGCAGTTCGAACCAGCGAATCGAACCGGATATCGATTTCGGCCTGACCGGCTGTGGCCACTTCATGGTGATGCTTCTCGATTGCGATGCCGACCTTTTCCATCTCCAGAATCATCTCGGTGCGAATATCCTGTTGCGTATCGGTCGGCGGAACGGGGAAGTAGCCTTCCTTGTGGCGGATCTTGCCGCCCAGATTGACGCCCTCCTGCCCCATGTTCCACGTGCCCTCATCCGAATCGATGTAGTAGAAGCCGCTGTGGCTCGTTTGATCGTAGCGGGCATGGTCAAAAATAAAGAATTCCGCTTCCGGTCCCCAGTAAGAGATGTCACCGATCTTGGTGCTCTGGAGGTACTTTTCGGCCTTCTGGGCGATGTAGCGGGGATCACGGTCGTAGGTTTCCCGGGAGATCGGATCCACCACGTTGCCGATCAGGCTCAGTGTCGGCACGGCAGTGAACGGGTCCAGACAGGCCGTGCTCGGATCTGGCACGACCAACATGTCGCTGTTGTTGATCGCCTTCCACCCGCGAATGGACGAACCGTCCAAACCGGAACCGTCCTTGAACAGATCTTCCGTCAATTCGTTGGTTGGGATCGTAAAATGCTGCCACGTCCCTATCAGATCAACGAATTTCAGGTCTACGACCTGCACCTTGTTCTTCTTCGCAAACTCTAATACCTCGCGAGCGTTCATCCCCCTCCTCCTTTCAGAACTACCCTAGTGAGACTACCTGCACAGCCGTGACTAGGCTGCTTTTGCCTCGAGAAAATTCTCGATGGCCTTTTCGATTCCCATTCGCAATCGTTCCACCTGCCCATGATCTTCCAGCTTCTTCCCGTGCGGGTCCGTGACATAGAACACGTCGGCGACCTGGTCCAGCCTGGTGGAGATGCGCGCAGCATGAATCGACAATCCAAGCTGAAAGATCGCATTCGTGATGACGTACAACAAACCCTGACGGTCGTCGGCAAACACGTCGATAATCGTGAAGCCGTCAGACGTTTCATTGTCGATCCGGACCTCTGTTGCCTCGCGGGCCTTCGGCATGGGGCGAGTCAACTTCAACCGCGCTCCGCGCCTGAGGAGGTCGTCGACGTGCTCCCAGCCTTTCAAGACCGATGCGATCCGATCGCCGACGGTCTGGCGACGATCGGGCGGCGGCTCCCCTTGGTAATCAGGATCCGTCACCTGGAAGGTATCCACGACGATGCCGTCGGCTCTCGTGAGAATCTGGGCGTCGAGAATCTGCAACCCGCTGGCCGCCATCACTCCGGCAATTTTCGAGAAGATCCCCGGCGTCAACTGATTGTGCGTCACGACGGTATACTCACAGACAGCCAGTTCCTTGTTGAAGTCCGACTCGACGAGCACGTCGCCCACATGGAGCCGGCTGATGGCGGCCACATGCGCCGCAATTCTGGCCGGCGGCGTTCCGTAGAGGTAGCGCTCCGGAAACTGCTTCAGCTGCGCATCGATCCAGGCTCGATTGACCCCGTTTTGCCCGGCCAAGCAGGGATGACGGATGACTTCCTCCGCGACTTGATTCAGCCGTTCAGGCGCAATCTGGGCCTCTCGCTCGCCCGATACCTCCGGCATCGTCCTGACGTACAATTCGACCAGCAAGGATTCTTTCCATTTGGTGAGCACGCCGGGGCCGACGGCGGCAATATCCGCCGCGGTCAATGCCAGCAGCTTCTTCAGAACTTCGGGCGTACCGACTTCACGGGCAAACGGCAGTACCACCTTGACGTCGTTCGGGTCGCGCCGGAACGCCGTGTGGGCCATTAAGAGATGCTTAAGGACGAGGAAAGACAGCGTCCTCGTATCTTGCTCGTCCAACCCGAGGCGAACTGCAACCTCCTCCGCCATTCGCTTGCCGACATCGCTGTGGTCCTCTTCCTGCCCTTTCCCCAAATCGTGCATGAGTACAGCCAGGTGAAGAATGTCTTTGCGTTTGATGCTGCGATAGACCTCTCCCAACGCATTCGGCTCGTTTGCCAATGCTTCGGCTCGGCCGACGGCGAGCAAGCTGTGCTCATCGACCGTGTACTTGTGATACTGATTGAATTGCATCAGCCCGCGGACGGTTTGCATCGCAGGAACCATTTTTTCGAGCAGATGGGCGCGGTGCATCGCCTCGAGCGTGGCAGTTGTGCCCGGGCCGGCCATGATCTTCAAAAAGATCCGGCTGACCTCCGGCGTGCGATAGGCCTCAGCCGACACCGACTCGACGTGCCGGTGAATGTCTTCCAGCAATGCCGGCGCAATGGTGAGTTGTCGGGAACGCGCCAGATCAAACAGGCGCAGGAGCAGGGCCGGACTTTCCAGCACCTTCGCGCGCGCTTCCTCCGCCACCGTCAATGCCGTGCCCTGCACAACAAAGTATTCATCGATTCGAGGCGCCGGGAGAAATTTGGCCATGCGTTGCCAGAACGGCACGCTCTTGCAGCGATCGATAAATCGCATGCAGCGCTCATGCAAGCCCATCGTGTGCCGATAGTACTGCTGCATGAATTGCTCAACCGCCAGCAGATGGGGTTGATCCTGAAAACCGAAATGTTGGGCCAGCCACACCTGTTCATCGAACGAGAGAATCTCCTGAGCCGTGCCGGCGTGTACATGGAGCAGCGCCCGCACCCGCCACAAGAATTCCCGTGCCTCGGTCAGAGCCAGCGAGTCGGCTCGCGACAGCAAACCCCGATCGGAAAGTTCGCGAATCGTCGGCGCCCGATAGCGGGCCATACCGGCCCACTGAAGCAGGTGCAGATCCCGAAGCCCGCCCTTGCTTTTTTTGACATTCGGTTCCAGCAAATACACCGTCTCGCCGAACTTCTCGTATTCGCGCCGGCGCTCTTCCAGCTTGTAGTCGAGAAATTTGTCCGTTCCCTTGACGACGACACTCCGCATATACCGGCTATGGAATTTTTCGAACAGCTCGGGACTGCCTGCCAAAAATCGTGACTCCATCATCGAGGTCCTGACCGTCACATCGGCCATGGCCAGCTCGATGCTATCGGCGATGGTCCGCACGCTATGGCCGACCTGGAATCCGCAGTCCCAGAGCGGATGCAGCACGGCGCGGACAAACGACTTTGCAGCCCCCTCCGCTCCTGGGCGGAACAAAAACATGAGATCGATATCCGAATAGGGTGCCAGCTCCCGCCGCCCATATCCGCCCAATGCCATGACGCAACATTGCCGGAGACCGGCGTTGGCTAAGGCCTCACCGCCATGCCGCACCGCCTCGCGATAGCGCCCGACGATAAGCCCGTCGACCAAATCGGTCATGGCGGCGAGGGTCTCCCCACCCGATGCGCCGCCCATAACCCGTTCGCCGATGACGCGACGCTGCTCCGCCAGAAAGAGGCCGAGGCTCTCGGCATCGCCTTCGTGCGTAAACAGGCCGCCCCCCTGTTGTCCGGACGTGATCGTCACAATGCAGTGTCTCCGGTTTCACCGGTCCTGATGCGGACAGCCGCGCTCAAGTCACGCACGAAAATCTTGCCGTCTCCGATGCTGCCGGTTTTGGCTGCTCGAGTGATCGTCTCAATTACACGCGGCACCTGTGCGTCCGTCACGGCCACTTCGATTTTCACTTTCGGCACAAACTCGATGGTGTATTCCTGTCCCCGATAGGTTTCCTTGTGACCCTTCTGGCGACCGAACCCTTTGACTTCGGAAACGGTCATCCCCTGAACACCCATTTCCAACAACGCATCTTTGACTTCATCCAACTTGAACGGCTTGACAATGGCTTCGATCAGTTTCATGTGCTTCTCCTCCTTGCCTGGCTGGCCCGAGGTCGTCGATCTCGCGTCATCGCTCGGATCGCCGGCATCATCGATCGGTCGTTTGTCTTATGTCCGTTTACGAATACGCACGCTCATTGTGCTGGCTGAGGTCCAACCCGGTTGCCTCATCCTCAGGTGACACCCGGAGACCAACCATCGCATCAACAAGCCGCAGAATGATCCAAGTGCCAAACGCAGAAAAGATTGCTACGGCGGCGACCATGATGGCCTGAATCCCGAACTGCGCTGTATTGCCGAAGAACAGCCCATCGGCTCCCGCAGTATTGATCGCCTTGGAGGCGAACAACCCCGTCGCAAGGATGCCGAAGATGCCGCCCACACCGTGGATGCCCACGACATCGAGGGAGTCATCATAGCCCATCCTCCCCTTCCAAACAACGGCGAAGTAGCACAGAATCCCAGCAAATCCACCAATTACGATCGCTGAGAAGGGACCAACGAACCCGGCGCCAGGAGTTACTGTCGCGAGGCCGGCGACGGCTCCGCTCGCTACCCCTAACACCGTCGGTCGGCCGCGATGCATCCACTCCATCCACATCCATACCAAGGCGGCAGTCGCTGCGGCCGTATGAGTCGCCAGGAATGCGCTCCCGGCTATCCCATTCGCTCCTAATGCGCTGCCTGCGTTGAATCCAAACCAGCCGAACCACAACAACCCCGTCCCCAACAATGTGAACGGGAGATTGTGGGGCGCCATATACTCCGTGCCGTATCCCTTGCGCTGTCCCATGACCAGCGCACAAATCAGGGCGCTGACTCCTGAACTGATATGTACGACCGCACCACCTGCGAAATCCAACGCGCCCATTTTGCCCAACCATCCACCACCCCAGATCCAGTGGGCCACCGGCGTATAGATCACCACGGACCAGAGAGCCGCAAACAGCAGGAGCGCAGAAAAGCGCATCCGTTCCGCAAAGGCACCGGTAATCAGTGCCGGTGTAATGGCCGCGAACATGAGCTGGAACAACATAAACACCTGATGGGGAATGGTCGGTCCGTACGTCGGATGCGGATCGCTTCCGACTCCGTTCAGGCCGATCCATTCCAAGCCCCCGATGATTCCTCCCTTATCGGGACCGAAGGCCAGGCTGTAGCCAAACAGAATCCAGATCAGGCTGACCATGCAGAGAATGATCGCACTATGCATGATCGTTCCTAACACATTCTTGCTCCGAACCAATCCGCCATAGAACAGCGCTAATCCCGGCATCGTCATGGCCAGGACCAACGCAGTAGACATGAGCACCCAGGCGGTATCCCCTGTGTCGATTATGAGGACAGGGGTTGCGACACCGGCCCCCGCTTGAGCCGTTGCGTCCTGGGCCATTGCGACTGACCCGATGAACAGAGCTAGAGTTCCCAGCATCACGGCCGCGATGGTCAGGCACATAACGCCGGATGTCCCTTGGCGCTTGCTGTTCTGCTGGCAGTGTTGTTTCAGGTCAATCACCTTTTCCCTCCTCCTCAACAAACTGCACATGCGTTACGAATAGGCCCGTTCATCATGTTGACTGAGATCCAGGCCCATACGCTCCTCTTCCTCACTCACGCGCAGGCCCATCAATCCATCAACCAACTTCAGAATGATGAACGTTCCCGTGAACGCAAACACGACCGAGATCAGCACCGCCATCGCTTGGATGCCGAATTGCGCAGGATTGCCATAGAACAATCCATCCGCACCGGCCGCATTGATTGCCTTCGATGCGAAAAGACCCGTCGCCAGCGCACCCCAGATGCCTCCGATTCCGTGAATCCCGACCACATCAAGGGCGTCATCATAGCCCAACTTGGACTTCCACAGTACCGCGAGATAGCAGAAGACTCCCGCTCCAAGACCGATCACAATCGACGGCATCGGACCGACAAACCCTGAGGCCGGGGTAATGGCCACCAAGCCTGCCACCGCGCCGCTCGCCGCGCCAAGGACCGTCGGTTTGCCGCGATACATCCACTCCGCGAACATCCATGCCAACGCCGCGGTTGCGGTCGCCGTATTGGTGACCACAAACGCGCTGGTCGCCAGCGCGCCGGAAGCGACTGCACTGCCGGCATTGAACCCGAACCACCCAAACCAGAGCAGCGACGCTCCTAAGACGGTCATAGGCAAATTGTGTGGCGACATATGCTCTCTGCCGTATCCCAACCGCTGCCTCAACACGATGGCGCAGGCCAACGCGGAGATACCGGAACTGATATGGACGACCGTCCCGCCGGCAAAGTCCAACGCTCCGAGGTTTCTGACCCATCCCCCGACCGCCCACACCCAGTGTGCCAACGGATCATAGATGAAGGTCGCCCACAGCAGGGTAAACACGAGAAAGCTGCTGAACTTCATCCGTTCCGCAAACGCGCCTGTGATGAGGGCCGGGGTGATCACGGCAAACATCATCTGAAAAATCATGAACGCCTGATGCGGAACCGTGGCCCCATAGTCGGCGTTGGGCTCCAAGCCCACCCCGTTGAGACCCAGCCATTCCAAGCCTCCGATGATATGGCCCTTGTCAGGCCCGAAGGCGAGCGAGTACCCCCACAGCACCCACTGGATGCTGATTACGCAGAGAATAATAAAGCTCTGCATGATCGTGCCCAGGGAATTTTTCGAACGCACCATCCCGCCGTAAAACAGCGCCAAACCCGGCGCCGTCATGGCAAGCACCAACGCAGTCGATACCAGCAGCCAGGCCGTATCACCCGTATCAATTTTCGGCACTGCTGGGGGAGCCGGGGCTCCCGCCGCCTCCGGGGCAGTAGCCGGAGGCGCCGCGGGAGTCGGCGCACCTGCATCCTGCGCATACAGAACCGGCGCCCCTGCATCTTGTGCATACACCGTTGTCGCCCCCGCCAACATAACCATGCAGACAAGAACCGGCAGAACTTTTCTCATAGTGCTGAAATGTGCTGGCATAGTCGCGTCCTTTCCTTCCCTGTTTAGAACAGGTACATGACTTCGAACGACAGGGTTTCTTGATGGTTGGTTGGGCGGGTGCCATAAAGAAAGACATTCTTATCGGATTTGTCGTACCGGAATTCGACCCGCGTGATCAGCGACGGTACCGGCTTGAACTGCAGCGTCGGGGTCATTTCCCACAACGTTTGGGCCACCGGTGTGGCGGCTGAGTTATTCGTGGCCCCGGCGCACGTATTCGTCCCACCCGCGTTGTTCCAGGTGCCGGTGCACACACGGGATCCTCCTGCGTCCTCGAAAATTTCTCCACGGAACCGCGCACTCCATTGGTCGTCGAAATCGTGGATCAGATAGGCGGCTAAACCGTTCCATCGTGCGTTGGTCTTCAGATTGGGATTTGACGCTCGCGCCGGATTGTTCGCCTCATTCACGTAATACGGCTCAAGCACCACTGTGTCTTTGTCGGTAGGCTTCAGCGTGAAGATGAGGCCATTGGCAAAACGTTTGGAGGAGGGGTCTCCGGGCGCAGCGCCTCCCTGGGCAGGATCACCGAATTGCCGATTCGCCTGTTCGGGACCATAGGAGCCGTACCAGCTAACCCCGAATTTTTCATGCGGTGTCAGGGCGACCAAGTACTCGATCGTCTTGCCGCGGTTGTTGTCATCAATATTGTCCCAGCCGTTGACCACCCCGAATGAGGTCGTCATGAGGGGATTGAATGTATAGGTGAACCGCAGACCGGTCGTGGTGAAGGCCTGGCCCGTTCCGAACATGAAGGAACGGGAAAAGTTGACGTTCTCGAAACTGTTGATCACCTCATAGCCAATCAGCGTATTGATCTTGCCGAACTGAACCTTGAGGCCGTTGCCGACCGGAAGGATGTACTCGGCATAGAGCTCCTGGAAATCCAGCTCGTCGTTGGTGGTGCCGGTTTGAAAATTCGTGCGGGCCCTCGTCACCCGCGCATCGGAGCCGAAGTTCAGCCGAGCGCGAAAGCCCGCCCGATCCAATGCGCTCCCGCCCGCGTCAGCCGGCCGTTCTAACATGAGCTGAGCCAGGTGCGGCATGAAGGAATTAGCGTCGGTGTCGAAGATGTGGCCTTGGTTGAGGTCGCTGTTGGGGTTGTTGAAATTTTGTGTGTAGGCTAGGTCCACGAATCCCGACGCCTTAAAGCCCAAGGTTTTCCAGATGGATGGCGCATCCACTTTCTTTTCTAAGGCATCCAGCCGCTCCTGCACAGTCGGCGTCAAGGCCGGAGCTGGCGCGGAACTTTGGGCGAATACGGAGTTGTCGCCGATCAGTAAGAACAGCGCACACAACCCTATTCCGATGAGACTGCGTGGTGACATAGTGACGTCCTCCCTCGTCCGATTGGTGCTGCGATTGCTCCCATGCCCTCTCTCTCACCTCGACGACGTCGTCGCCACGCACGCCATTGTGCGCGTCTTCTCGCCTCTTCCCGTCCATCTGATTCTTCCTTTCAAACCATTTCCTGATGACCGATGCTAAACCATCGTGGGTCAACGAACATGAGCCTGAGGGCGGCGCCTGCTCAGCTTTTCCCGCGACTCGATTCATGTGCATCATCCCGATTCAGTCCGCACGTCTGTGGCAAAAAAAAACGTCCTCTAGCCCCTTGGGCCGGAGGACGCCATTGTCCATGCCGTGATGTTATGCAGGCGGACGGGAAACGCCTTTGTTTCCCTGCCAATTTTCGGGGACTTGTAGCATCTAGACAGAGAATCTGTCAACTTGTTTTCGTCTGTTCTGGCGTTCCCAATCTCTCCTACCTTCACCCGGCCAAGTGGCCTTGAAGGCGTTGCCTTTGCGAGACAATTTCGTGCAGACTGTAGCCTTGATTCAATACCCCAATCAAAACAAGAGGTTCTACGAGATACTATCTCTAGAAAAGGAGAAGATGGAGCGAATCACGTTTGTGATGCTGGTTGGAATCGCCGGGGCGATCTTCGTCCTCGATCTTCTTTCACCCCCCAGGGTAGCGTGGTGGGCGCTCTATCTCTTTCCTCTCATGCTGGCGTTCTCTCTTCCGAACCGGATGGCCCCTGCCCTCTTTGCGGTGATCGCAACGGTTCTGATTTCAATCAAGGCATTCTCGTCTCCTTCTCCGTCTGCAACATGGTTGACGTTGGGATACAGCATCTTCGCAATAGCTGTGTTGTGGGGGACTGTCGCCCTTCTCGGGCATCTTCAGAAGAAGTGGCGTACGATATCGGCCCAGGCGGATGGCTCGCATCACGAAGAACAGAGGCGGCTTCGTCATCTGTTCGGCGAGCGAGTCAAAGAGTTAACCGCACTCCACCGGACCGTGCGTCTCCTTCAAGATAGTGCCAAACCGATCGAAGAGGTGCTGAGTGACATCGTCGCGTTGCTGCCTCCCGCCTGGCAATACCCGGAGATTACTGTCGCCCGCATTACCTTTGACGGGATGGTCTTCACCACGCCATCCTTCGTTGAATCACCGTGGAAACAGACCGCTTCCTGGGTCACACCGGACGGCGCCAAGGGCATGATCGACGTGATGTATCGGGAGGAGCGGCCACCGGAGGCCGAAGGCCCGTTTCTCGCAGAAGAACGCGATTTGATTCATTCGCTTGCCGATAGTCTCAGCTCCTATCTCACTCGTCGACATGCGGAACTGGCCCTTCGCGAAGCCCATGAGCGCTTGAGAGCTCTCTCCAAGCAACTCATGGAGGTTCAGGAAAACGAACGTCGCCGCATCGCACATGATCTGCATGATGAGATCGGCCAAGCGCTCACGGTCGTAAAAATGAATCTCCAAACCATGCAACGCCTTGCCGACACATCGGCGATTACTATCCCCTTGATGGATAGTTCGGCGGTCATTGATCAGACGCTCCAACATGTCCGCGATCTCTCACTGGACTTGCGCCCCTCCCTCCTCGATGACCTCGGGCTTGCACCGGCCGTCCGCTGGTACTTGAGTCGCCAGGCAGAACGGACTGGCTGGACCATCGACGTGACGATAGACGAGTCCCTTCCTCCACCACCACAACCCGTTGCGATCGCCTGCTTCCGCGTACTTCAAGAAGCGGTCACGAACATCATGCGTCATTCGAACGCCTCCAGCGTGAGCGTGTCGTTACGGCAGCATGAAGGCGATTTGCTCTTAGTCATTCGTGATAACGGCGTAGGGTTCGACGTCCGGAACGCGCTCGACAAGGCAGCCAGCGGGCAGAGTATGGGTTTAATCGGGATGCAGGAACGCATTCGGGGCATGAACGGTTCCATTTCCATCGAGTCAGAGACCGGGCAGGGAACCGAAGTCCGCGTACGCATTCCTGTATCCCGCTTCTCACAACCTATTCAGGCCGAGGTCTCGAGCTAATCATATGGGGACGATTCGCGTTTTGCTCGCTGATGATCACCGCCTTGTACGGGCGGGGCTTCGCGCCCTCTTGCAAAGTCTCGCGGGAGTCCAAGTCGTCGCCGAGGCAGGAAACGGCTATGAAGCCCTCAAACTCGCTGAGCAACACCAGCCTGATATCGTGATCATGGATATCGGCATGGAGGGACTCAATGGCCTAGAGGCGGCGGCCAGACTGGCGAAATTCACTCCGGCACCTCGGGTCATCATCCTCTCAATGCATGCCAATGAAGAATATGTTCGGCGTTCCCTCCAGGCCGGAGCGGTGGGTTATCTTCTCAAGGGTGCAGAGCCGGCCGAGCTCGAATTCGCCCTTCAGGCTGTGATGCGCGGAGAAACCTACCTCACTCCGGCAGTGTCAAAGCAAGTCGTGCAAGACTATCTGCAGGGTGGCGTTGTGAAAACTGATCCGCTCCAAGACCTCACGCCTCGCCAACGAGAGGTCCTTCAACTGATTGCGGAAGGCCACTCAACCAAAGAAATCGCCTACAAGCTGAACCTCAGCATCAAGACCGTGGAGACTCACCGCGGCGAGTTGATGAACCGATTAAACATCCACGATGTGGCAGGTTTAGTGCGCTACGCCATACGAACGGGCCTCGTGACACCCGATTCGTAATCTACGTCTCCCAGATTCCTTTCAATTTTTCAATGTCTTAGGGAAACGCCCCCCCTGATCCCAGGGGATTCCCCCCCTCCTTCTCATGCTTTCCCCGATACCGCCGGACACGATCCGGTCAGATAATGACATGCAGGAAGAACGAACGGATGCCAAAGAAATACAAAATTATTCAACCATCATTGAGTGAGGGAGGTGCACGATGAAGAGAATTATTCAGGATTTGACAAGCAAGCCACTGTGGATACTCTCAGCATTATTCTTACTCATGCCGATGGGAAATGTCGGCTGCTCGTTCGCAACGGATAATGTCCTCCCGGCACAGCTCGAAAGCCGCATCTCTTCAAATGCGACTGCCGATGATCATCTCGCCGCGGCCCTTCTGTATCAGCAACAGGCCCAGCTAGCCACAACTGAAGCGGGCAAGTATGAGCAGGCCGCTGCGTCAATCAAGCCCATTGAAGATCCCAAAGGGTTTCGCCGGAGTGCACTCATGACGGCGGCGCAGGAGCAGCGGCGGACGGCAGACGAGATGCAACAGCTCTATGCCTCGCATGAGGCCAAAGCCCAAACCATGCTGGGCAAGCAGCAGGCCCAATAAGAGATTTTTTGAGGAGGCCGGTTATTCGCACTGTCCGGTGAGCTGATCTCGACACTATGGCCGATCAGCCCATCGGACTGATAATAAGAAGTATGTGAAGGCTGCACGTGCAACAACTGAACACCGGTTCATCTTCTAAATCCTCAACCTGCCGTGGTCTTACTCCATGTCTGATTATCCGACCGGACAGGGTAACCTTCTGACATCAGAGCGATTGACCCAGCCAGCCAATCCTTCCGTCGTCTTCACACGAAAATAGGCCGCATCGACGGATTCGTCCGCAACCGTCAGGGATCCCCGCTCGAGTACTTGGATGACTGGTCCTCCTCCATGTTGTGTCCTAACTACGGCAGCCTCATACCGAGGAGCAAGACAGACCAACGGGGACGTTGCTACGACACCTTGGCCGCGTTCGCGCGCGAACAAACCTCCTGTAGACTTTTCAGACAACGCAGGGAAAGATAGCGCTCGCTCTCTGGCTGATTGGTCCGGGCCCATGGACGCCCTCTCGTATGTCCGCCGATCAAACGGAAATGATTCCGGCGCGCGAGAGTTAGTCGCCTCTCGCGCTTCCTTGACTTGCTCAAGGAACGCTCCCGCAAGACGCGGCAGGAGATTCGGATCGGACTTCAGCCTGGGTTCCCCCGATCCGAGGAGGCTATGGCTGCTTTTCAGAACGAGGCTACTGTCAATAAGTTCGACTCGATAGGCCCCGGCGTAGAGTTGAATGCAGCCTGTATACCGATGGGGGACTGAATACTCGGAGCGGCCTGCCACCCATGCATGCACGCTCGCCAGACTGCCTGGACATCCGACCTCATGGATTGTGACAACGCCCAATCGTTCGAGATGGATTCGACGCTCTTCCACCCTGAAGGACGCAGGCCTGGACGGCAAAGGAGAGAGCACGCTGCCTTCAATGATCCAGGGCGTCGTCGCAAGGGTGTGAACAAAGGCCAACTCGACCGCGTGGACTACCGTATTGAAGTCGAGGGTGTCCGGAATGTCATATGATTGAAACACGACGGGAGAGTCTCCCGTCACAGGGGCCGTTTCAGGAATAGAGGCACATCCGCCCGCAAGCACAGCCCAGCAAAGGATCAGAGAAAAACAACGACTAGGGAGTGGACGAGTGATCATTGTGAACCTCTCTCGTGATTGACAACCGCCTGCGCATCACGCAAAAAAAAACGCCCTCTGGCCAAAGGCCGGAGGACGTCATTGTCCATGCCCTAATATCTTGAGGCCGGCGGGAAACGTCTTTGTTTCCCTGTCCGATGGTTTCTTTGTAGCATGCCCCTGGAAAATCTGTCAACCCTTCTCGTTTTAGGTGATATTTATGGATCCGTTGCTGCCCTCAATCATCAATCACTCTTCTTGCTGACTCACCCTGGCTGCGAGGAGATCGTCCCGCTCTTGCCTGACGACGACGCAGCAGCTGTGCTACACTCCCGTACCTATGTCTCCTTTGAAACCACAGAGGGAAAGAGCATTTTACGGCTGCTTTCTTCTCTTGGTCATGGTCTCGCTCATCGGCACCGCCTGCAGCTCGACCGCTACAACAGGCAAGGCCGCAATTGAAGATCCACGCGGAACCGTGTCGCTTCAGGCGATCTCTGACCAATCAATTCAGGCCAGCCACCCGATCAATCTGGACCCAGCCCTCATCGCTCGCGTGTTGAGCGGCCTCCAAATTCAGGAGCAGCAGAGGGCACTCCAGGAAATGCTGGCAGGAACGCCTTCAGTAACTCCAGTCTTCTCGGAAGAACAAGTCCAGTTCCTGGCACCACGGATTGCCAAAGCCCTCATGGCCGCAACAGCAGGAGAGACCGTGGCCTTTCGCGTCACGAGCCCGCGCCAAGGCACCGGGCGATTAGAAAATTCCATCATGGAAACCACATCTGGCTCCCTCTACGCCTACGGCCTCTCGTTGTACGTCACACTCTCCCAGTATCGCTATGCGCCGACTCAGCCCACCGCGGGCAGTTCTGCTCACAGTCGCCTACTGGATACATCGGGCCTCTCCAATCGCACATTGCATTTCACGCCGAGCGGCGCTCAACGTTCCGATAGCTTTAATCGGCCGTCAAAGGGAGCCTCGACCGACAGGGTTATCGCCATCGATTATCAATTGCTGCAGCACCCAGTGATATCAACCGCCGTCACAGAGCAGCCTCCGCCTCCAGCGGAACGCGCGGCCGCGCCGACTCGCGAACTTCCGAAAGGAACTCCAGCCTCCAATACCAACTCCCAGGCCGCAGAGACCATGGCACAGCGCGAGGCCGAGATCCGCACACTCAAAGATCTCGTCATCAAGAAAGATCTGGAGCTGGAGTCGCTCAGGAAGGAACTGCAATCGCTCCGCAAAGAACTCGACAGCCAGATTACCAGGCAAGACAGCCAGAAGCGGAAACCTACCCCATCATCCAAGCCGCAGCAGACAGCCCCGTAGGTACCCCGCGGCAGCCTAACAATTTCTATAGCCGTTCGTGATGGGCATCCGCCGATCCTTGCCCAATCCACGATGCGTGATCTTGATCCCCACCGGTGCCTGCCGCCGTTTGTATTCGCTGCGGTCAACCAGCGTCATCACACGCAAGACGGTCGCCCGTTCAAACCCCATTGCGACAATTTCCTCAACCGAGCGATCTTCTTCAACATAGGCTTTGAGAATCGGGTCGAGCAGCGCATAGGGCGGAAGACTATCCTCGTCCTTCTGATCAGGCCGCAACTCGGCCGTCGGCGCGCGATCAATCGTCCGTTTAGGAATTACCTCAGAAGGGCCCTGCCGATTCCGCAAGGCGGCCAGATCGTATACCATCGTCTTCGGGACATCTTTGATCACCGCAAATCCCCCGGCCATGTCTCCATAGAGCGTCGCATAGCCAACGCTCATTTCGCTTTTGTTGCCCGTCGTCAGAACCAGATGACCGAACTTATTCGAAAACGCCATGAGGATGTTGCCTCTGATCCTGGCTTGGAGATTTTCTTCAGTCGTATCAACCGGCTTGCCTTGAAACGATGATGCAAGTGACCGCAGATAGCCCTCGAACGTCGGCGTGATTGCGATCGTCTGATAGTCGATCCCCAATCGTCGAGCCAATTCAGCCACATCCTCCCCACTCTCGCGCGATGTATAAGGGGATGGCATGAAGATGCCCAAGACATTGCCCGCACCGAGCGCGTCCACTGCAATTGCGGCGGTTAGTGCGGAATCTACTCCGCCACTCAGTCCGATCACGACTCGCTTGAATCCATTCTTACACACGTAATCTTTCACACCCAAGACCAGTGCCTGATAGACTTCTTCAATCTCGCCCAGCGGCGCCGCGAGTGTGGGCACGACGCGAGCTCGCTTCATCTTTGGGGCTGAGACCTTTATAGCAATGCGATCGATGACCGCAGCGACTTTACCACTCAGGATCCTCTTTCGTCCCTGAGCCATGCGTCCCCGAGCGACCGCTTCGACGTTCAGATCGGCCACAATCAGATCTTCTCGAAACGCCGCGCCTCGCGCTATGACTTCGCCGGTCTGATCCAGTATCACACTGTTGCCGTCGAAGATGAGTTCATCCTGCCCGCCGACGGTATTCGTATAGGTCACGATGACGCCATTCTCCCGAGCCCTGGTGACCAGCATCTGTTCCCGGAATCGACTCTTCCCCATGTGAAACGGTGATGCGTTGATGTTGACGATCACGTCGGCTCCAGCCGCTGCCTGCGCTCGCGTCGGCCCGTCTGGAAACCAGATGTCTTCACAAATATTAACCGCAATCGTGACGCCGCAAAGCCCAACCAATTGCAGCCTTCGCCCAGGATGGAAGTAACGGCCTTCATCGAACACCCCATAGTTCGGCAAGAGCCACTTGCTGTAGGTCGCCACTGGACGCCGGTCGGATATGATCGCCGCAGCGTTGTACAATTCGTGCCGATCGGCTGAAACCACCGACGGCGGCCCCGACTTTGCTCGAACCATCGTCCCCTGTCCGACATAACCGACGACGGCGACGATTCCGCTGCACTCGCGGGCAATATCATCAAGCGCACGCCGATTGTCCTCCACAAATTTCGGTTTGAGCAGTAGGTCTTCAGGTGGATAGCCTGTGATTGCCAACTCGGGAAATGCGACCAGGTCGGCCTTGGCTTTCTTGGCCTCACGCAGCCATGTCGTAATCCGGCGGACATTCCCGTCCAGATCCCCGACCATTGGATTCATCTGGACCATGGCGATGCGAAATGTGCGCATAGAGCCCTAGACCAGTCGGCAAAGAGTGGACGAGACTCACTTACCACAAAATCAGGTGCCAGGATAGCATCGGGCGAATGAGGTATCAAATACCATCTGGCCAGGATTTCACCGGTTCAGCCTGGGCCCTGAGGCAATGAAATAGAATCCACGCGGAGGGAATTTATCAATACGTTCACGAGCTTGGCAGGACAGAAACTAGGACAGGACTCACAAGTGACACCGTTTATTTGCTACACTCGCCCACTGGTGGGAATCAAACAACGCAGCAGTTCTAGCCCCGTTGTTTTTCAACCCGCTCATCAAGTTCTCCGGCCAAGAGCACAGCCTCAGCAATCTCGCGCATCGACTTTCGAAGATCCATGCTCTGCCGCTGCAGTAGTTTAAACGCCTCCTCTTCTGTCAGCTTCTTGGAACGCATCAGATAGCCCTTGGCCCGCTCCAGGAGCTTCCGTACCGCCAGAGCTTCCTGCATTTCAAACGACTTCTCGAGCAACTTCGCATGTTCAATCGCGATGGCCGCTTGATTGGCCACGGCCTGCAGCAGCTTGACTTCCTCTGCTGAAAACGCATGCGGCACCGACGTGTAGCTATTGATTACTCCCACCGCCTTTTCGCGCACCAGCATGGGGACCGACAAGAGAGAGCACAATCCCTCTTTCCTCGCCATGTCTGGATACATGTAATCCGGGTCCTTCGTCACGTCGGCGACAACGATCGGGCGGTGTTCTTGCACTGCGCGACCGCTGATACTTTGCCCGATTTTGAGATTCGGCTTCCGGCGATATGACTCACTGAGGCTTTGCGTCGCCTCAATCCGGAGTTCGCCGCTGGCTTCGTCCATCAACATGATCGAGCAGATTTTTGAATTCATCATTTGCGCAGTCATGGTTACCAGCAGTTGCAGCACATCTTCGAGGAGGCGGTTCGAAACGACGGTTTCAGATACCTGGGACAACGTTTCCACCTGCAAAGCCTTGCGTCGCATTTGTTCATAGAGCCGCGCATTCTCGATCGCCCCGCCTACTTGGTTGGCAATCGTCGATAGGAGCGTTACTTCATCCGAACGATATCGCTTGGGGCGCTTGTGCTGAACATTGATGACACCGACGACTTCCTTCTTCGCCATGATCGGCACGGAAACAAACGCTTGATGTCGGTCTTCAGGCAGGTTGTGGAAGAACTTGAACCGTGGATCGTCGCTGGCATTGCTGGGGATCACCACGTGCGTGCGCTCTCTGGCAACCCATCCGGTAATTCCCTCTCCCATGCCGATTGTAATGCGTCCAATGAGCTTGGGATGGGGATTCTTTGAAGCCCGGAGAATCAGTTCATCGTGGTTGTCGGAGAGGAGATACAGAAGACAGGCATCGGCTTTTGTCACCTCCACGACGACTTCGACGATATGCTTCAGGACGGCTTCGAGATCAAGCGTGTTGCTGATCGAATCGGTGATCCGATGCAGCACATTAACCTCACGGGCTTTCTCCCGCAATTCCTGTTCGAGTTGAGCGATGGATGGTGTACGTCGAGTTGCCATTCAATGACCTATTTCTGCTTCCGGGTTGCGCGATGAAATCTGCGGACTGCTCTTCTTTTTCGACGCGGCATAGCTGTATGACCTCCTTGGCGGCTCCGATACCATGATTCACAAGCCGATTGTTCTAATGGACGTATCACCACCTCGCCAATGCGGACAGGCCATACCCCGACCACCTTGCCGCCGATGACCTTCTTGTCGTGTTGCATCGCACCCCAGAGAGCAGCAAAGGAAACCTTCGGCATGCAGTCGGACAAGCTGGCCCGTTGAACAAGACGCCTGATTCGATCCGCCACCTCTTGCCCGCAGAGCCCAACGTAGACAGCCAGATCAGCCTCTTGCACCAAACCGATGCCTACTGCTTCGCCATGGATAAGTCCGCGATAGTTTCCCAATGACTCCAACGCATGTCCGATCGTGTGTCCAAAATTCAGTATGCGTCGACGGTCCGACTCCCGTTCATCTTGCGTCACAACTTGCGCTTTTATCTCACAGGATCGCGTGATGGCTTGCATCACCGCAGATTCTTCGAGTTTGAGGAGCGCCGGCATCGCTTCCTCCAGAAACGAAAAAAACGATTCATCGGCGATGATTCCATACTTGATGACCTCGGCCAGACCGGCGACCCATTCGCGGCGGGGTAACGTCCGTAACGTGTGGGGATCTACGAACACGGCCTTCGGTTGATGAAACGCGCCAATAAGGTTCTTTCCCAGCCGATGATCCACCCCCGTCTTTCCTCCGACACTCGAATCGACTTGCGCCACCAACGTCGTGGGAACCTGCACAAACGGCATTCCGCGCTGATAAATCGCCGCGGCAAATCCTGTGAGATCCCCAATGACGCCGCCACCTAATGCAATGAGCATTGAACGACGTTCAAACCTGTGCTTGGCCAGCACATCTAGTATCCGTGCGACGGTCGAAAGGGTCTTCGATCGTTCGCCGGGCGGCAACACGATTGGAACCGCCTCGAATCCTGCCCGCTTCAGGGAACGAACAGTTCGCTGAAGGTAGTGCTGGGCAACATGGCGATCAGTGACGACGCCGACTCTCTCGGACTTCGAGAGATCCCTCAGGCGATCGCCAAGAGCCGTGCTCACCCCTGGCTCGACGGTAATATCATAACTTCGCTCACCCAAACTGACGGGGATACTCTGCATGTTCGTTTGAGCTTCCATCGGGCCGCATAACGCTGCAGCCTAGAAAGCTATGAGCTCCTAAATGCTCCTAACAAGGCTGGATTGGAAAACGAATTTTGAAGCTGTTGCCTGATGTGTGCCTTCAGAAGAAGCAGTACGGATGTTAGCACAACCCCCTGAAAGATAAAAGCATTCTAGAGAGACCCATAACAGGGGTCTGCCTTGTTGACTCGTAATGAGTCAAGGCGCATGTATATCCCCCACGAAATTGGTAGATTCCCACGCCTTTACAGGCGTGGCCCTAAACTAATTACGATCTTCGATCGTCCTGCTTCGCAGGACCTTGCTCTCACCCCCGTCTTCACAGACGGGGAACTCCCGCTGGATTAGAAGGAAACCCGTCGACTGGTTCCTCATCTATGAATCTTGAACACCTCTGTTCAACAATGCCTCGTCGTGCAGATGGGCCAACGAGTCAGGCGATGACATATTGCGATGAATATTCACTCAAAAACGAAGCGGGGATGCAAGGCAACGCCCTGCATCCCCGCCAAAGAGAATCTGGAGAGATTCTCTATTACCTAGCGACAATCGAAGGTGTCAAGAATATGAGCAACTCTTGTTTGGCCACACTCTCCGACTTGTTCTTGAATAACCACCCCAAGACGGGAATTCGAGACAGGTATGGCACTCCCTGGACGTTATTGTTTTGGGTATCGATGAACACACCACCGATCACCATAGTCTCCCCGTCTCGCACGATCACTTGGGTATTCGCCTCGCGCCGGTCAATACTCGGACCGGCAGGATTGCTTCG
This sequence comes from Nitrospira sp., assembly GCA_033852435.1. GTDB lineage: Bacteria > Nitrospirota > Nitrospiria > Nitrospirales > Nitrospiraceae > Nitrospira_C. The sequence goes on along the minus strand of JAWOMO010000052.1, from coordinate 25,826 downwards.
CGCACCGACCGCATTGCGCGTAGCGCGAACCTTCATCATAATTTGCTTGCCAACTTCCTTGGGATCGCGCGATGTAATCTGAGGCGTCACGTTCAATTCGAGATTCGCGTCGACAAACGTCGTTTGAGTGCCTTGCAGAGAGGTGGTTTGGAACGGAATGGACTCGCCCTGTGAGATCTTTGCCTCTCGCTTATCCAACGTTGTAATTTTGGGAGACGCAATGACCTTTGCCAAACCAAGCAATTCGCCGGCCGACAGTCTCAAATCCAGCGCAAATCCTGGCGCCAGGTGACCGAAAGTATACCCAATCCCCGGAACAGCCGGGAGTCCGGCAACTTGCGCAGGAAGATTGACCAGAAAATCTCTCGGGATGGTCGAAGAGCCTGTTCCTGCTGCCGGAGCAAATGGGCCCGTGAGATTGGCTACACCTGAAAACGTGCTCGAGTTCTGATTAAAGTTCGCAATACCCCACTGAATGCCCAATCCCCTCGCATAGACCGTATCGGCTTGAACGATGCGGGCCTCAATCTGAACTTGCGGCACCTGAAGATCCAATCCATCGATAAGTTGCTTGAGCACGGTCATTTGCGTTTCGGTATCTTGGATAACCAAGGCATTTGACCCAGGACTTACCTGGATTCGGCCTCTTTGGCTCAAGCTCTGCCTGAGAGTAGTGTACAACTCCTGAGCCTGTAGATTTCGGATATAAAAGACTCGGTCAACCAAATCTTCAGCGTTTGTCTTCGAAGTTTTCAGCCTAGCTGCTTCATCCTCCTGCTTGGAGATATTCGCCAGAGAGTCGATCCAGAGAATGTTGCCCTGTTTGATTTTTCCGAGTCCGTTCATCTTGAGAATCATATCAAGAGCCTGATCCCAAGGAACGCTGACCAGCTTCATTGTGACCTTGCTCTTCACCCCTTCGCCGATCACGATGTTGAACCCGCTCACCTCAGCAATGAGGCGTAACACGTTGCTGATATCCGCCTGTTGAAAATCCAATGAAACGCGTCTGCCTATATAGCGAGTCTCGCCAAGAACCAGATCCTCCGTAGGAAACTGCTTCTGGGTCGAATCCGGCTCAGCATTCATCTGAACGGGACGAACATGAAAAGCCGACGGCCCGTGATGAACAACAACCTTCGCACGATTCGGGATCTGATTCTGCCTTGGCTCCCACTTCACGGCATTCCCTGCCCCGGCTGGTGTAAAAGTCGAAGACTGCGGGAGCTCCGCTGTAGCCACAGCCGACATCGATTCATCGGCAATCGAACCTCTGAACGTTACGAGAAGATTGGTTCCCTTCGGTTCAACAGAATAACCCGACTTGCCTGGAAGATCGAAGACCAGCCGGACCTTATCGGAATGATAGCCAAGACGGATTTGCTTCAAGAGGGGATGGTTCACCCGCACGACAGATTTCCGAACAACGGACGCCACATGTGGAATATCCATGACTAGCCGCTGTTGATCAGGCCTGGCTTCTTCATGAAACAGTGTCCCGTCTCCCGTGATAAGAATGCTGATGTCAGCATCTCCTCGTTGAATCTCGATCCCGGTCAATGTCTGAGCCACTCTGTCGCCGATGGCCGCGGCCGGCTGGTCGGCTTGCAGATGACCTGGCGGCACCTCGAAATCCGTGCCGGCATTGCTCCCCATCGATGGGGCTGCAATGAAGAAGCTCAGCGCTGCCGTAGCAGCGAGGGTTCGACCTACAATCGTTGTCTTGAATGTTGTGCGTGTCATTCTAGGCCCTCTTTGGGATGGAGAAGCTTGACATATTCGCGTTCCTGCTTTCTGCCGTACACATCGGTAAACCGCTCCTGGACAATGATTCCCTTCTCCGTAATCGCACTGACGACACCATTGTTTGGCCCCATTCTGGTCCCCTTCCGAATGGTGTATCCGTTGCCATCCGGCGTCTGCACCATGGCGGTGTATCCATAGGCTCCCCAAATAACCGCGATGAGGTTCATATCGGTCAGACCGACGCGCTGCAAAGGAGGAAGCGTCAGATCGGCTTGGCCAGGGGCGAGTTGGCCAAGGACCGGTGCGAAGGGATCACGCCTTCCTGCCGGATCGTACCCGCCTATGAATGCAGAGGGAGGTGCCTGGACGTTTTCCATTGGATCCCCGATCGTACTGGGCACCGACATCGTTTGAGCTGGAGAAGGCATGTCCTTTGGCGTCTCATTCATTGACGGCACTTTCAATGAATCCTGTCGCATGGGGGCTACCTGCTTGAGATTGGATGTAAGCCCCGGGCCACCGAACACTTGCCCGGTGGCCCCAACACCCACGGCACACACGAGCACGGTAGTCACAACTGCTGTCTTTGTCATCTCAAGCACCAGTATCCACCCTTCGTTCGTATGTCTATCAAGTGACAGCGTAGCGTCCGTCAATCCGAGCAACCTGCTGCGGCTATTTCACGGCAGGTGTAGGAACAGCCGCTGCGACCTTGACCTCCTGTGGCGCGGCATAGGCAACGAGGTCGAAGATCGTTTGCGTTACCACGCGCCCCTTCTCGGTCTTAGGAGTCCCCATCTTCAGATTCGATACGGTGACAATTCTCGGAAGGTTATTAATCCGATCAAAGAATAAAGCTGCCGTGTGATATCCTCCTGACACTTCAACATTTACGGGCAACCGCACAAACAGCTTAGACGGATCTTCACTCTTCCCACTCGGCTTCCACAGCTTAATGTCCAGGCCTAATCTGATGCCAAGATCCGATACCTGTTTCAAAAGCATCACGGCTTCTTCTTCCGGCGGAAGTCGCTCTTTTTTCTTCGCCAACTCAATTTCCAGCTGCTTGTTTGCGGCAATCAACTCATCAAGGTGCTTGACCTTAATGGTCAAGGTCTGAATTTCCGTGTCTAGTTTTCCAACCTCCCCTTGAAGTACAGCAATTTCAGCAGACTTTGGTTCAACTACATAGTAGTAGAACGCGACGATGATTCCGGCTAAGATCAGAAGCAGAAGCCCCACCTTTTGCATCAGCGGGATCGTTCTCAGGACTTCAAGATTGAATTCTGGCATTTTCATGCTGCTTATCCCTTGAGGCGAAACCCGAGCTTGAACTGATACACACTGATTTGGCTTTCCATAGCAGCTCGGCTCTCTTGAAGATTGATATCTGTAAAGTAGTCGGTCCGCCGCAGATTATTGACAAATTCAACCACATCATCATTCGTCAGGGCGCGCCCTTCCAGATCAATGCTTTGACCATTTACTCCTACCCTCACCAGCCATAGCTTGAGAGGCTCAAGGCTATGACTGACATGGTCCAAGACTTTGACGGGCCCCACTCGAGACTTCTCAAGCTGATCAATAATACGATTCTTGTCCTCGAGTTGTTTCTTCCGCTGCTCAAAGTCAGAAACCTGCTTCACTTGTTCTTTCAACTGAGCAACTTGCTTGGTCTTCTCTTCTTTTTCCGTCTGCCGGGCTGCTATCTCGTTATCAAGTGAATCCCCATACCACCAACATCCTGCCAAGGTAATCACCACCAGGCCAACGCCGAGCAGAACTTGGGCACGGACATCATACTGGGGTTTAGCCGGACGGCCTTTAGGCCCGCTTGACAGTAGATTAATGCGAATCATCGATCCCCTACCGATCTGAGGGCCAAGCCAACCCCCACTGCAGCCATCGGAGCCAACGCGGCGAGCGTCGAGTGATCGAGATCGCTGCCGGAGGTATCGACCTCGGAGAACGGGTTCACTACTTCTACAACCGCATGCATGCGATCACGCAATTGCTGCACAAGGCCTGCTACTTGCGCACCGCCCCCGCAGAGCAGAACCTGCTGCACTTCGCCATCAGTTACAGTGGACCTAAAGTAATCGATGGTGCGGGCGATCTCGGAAGCGACCTCAGCGTTCACACCCTCGATCACACTTCGTACGGAAGCCTGATTGCCGCTTGAGCTTCGTCCGCCCTTCTTCGTTTCCTCCGCCTCTTCGTACGACAGCCCGAGCTCCCGCTGGATTGCCTCTGTATAGCGGTTTCCGCCAATTGGAATGTCACGGGTAAAGAGCGACGTCCCCTTGGACACGATGTTGATGTTCATGACGCTGGCACCCACATTGACCAGTGCCGTTGTCTCGTCTTGCACAAGAGGATAGTTAATTCCGTGCATATTCTCGATGGCGAACGCATCAACGTCCATTACCACGGGACTCAACCCTGCACCCTTCACTAATTCAGTCAGTTCATTGATTTTGTCTTTTTTAGCGGCAACAAGAATCACCGACATTTCACCCTGGCCGTCTCCATCACCTTCAGCAGGGGGAAGGACGTGGAAATCAATATTGACCTCGTTGATGTCGAAAGGAATATACTGCTCCGCGGCAAGCTTGACCTGCCCTTCCAACTCATCATCTGGCATAGGCGGCAAACTGATTTTCTTGATGATCACGGCATGGCCGGAAATCGATACGGCAACCTGCTTGACCTTGACATTCAGTTCCTCGAACAGCTCTTTGATCGCCGAAACGACTCGCCCCTCATCCATGACAGTGCCGTCGACAATGACTTCCGGCTCCAGCGGTTTAAACCCGAATTTCTGAAGAATGTATCGCCCGCGATTTTCTTTCAGTTGAACCAACTTGATCCCACTCGACCCAATATCGAGCCCGACCAACTGCCGTTTCGGCGTGAGCATTGAGAAAATATCTGTGTCGACCAGGCTTTTGAGTGAATTCAGCATACGTGCCTCAGACTCTACATCACTTTCTTTAAAGCACAAATCAATTTATGTTTTTCCAACATTCCTTCACCTACTGGGAACAGGTTTCGGTACAACGTTCCGGCACAGTGGCTGAACGACGTTTAAATACAGGCACTTTTACGATGCACAGGCTAAGTATAGTTCAGATGCCCTCCCTGTCAAGAAATCGTGACAATCCAAGGCACAGCACGGCCCGCCGGTGGAATATCCTAAGATCACGATTGTGATGGGACAGCAGCCAGAGGTTACGGCTTGGCAAGATCTCGATGCGACAAGGTTACGTGATAACCAGAGGAAGCAAAGCGGTCCTGCAATCGTTTGGCGATTGCAATTGAACGATGCCGTCCTCCGGTGCAGCCTATCCCGACATTCAGATAGCTACGCCGCTCACGTTCAAAAAGCGGAATCAGAAACTTGAACAATTTCCCCAAATGCTCAAGAAAGGGAACGGCATCTGGATCGGACAAGACATAATTTATCACCCGAGGATCCTCACCAGTCAGCGGCTTGAGCTCCGGAACGAAAAACGGGTTGCGCAAGAACCTCACATCGAACAAGAGATCAATATCGTAGGGCACGCCAAACTTGTATCCGAACGTGATCAATGAGATGGTCAGCTGGCGGGCCCCCTCCTCCTCGCTGAATTGCCGAGTCAGTAGATCTCGCAATTCGTGGACGGTCAAATTTGACGTATCGATAATGCGATCCGCGTGTCCCCGGAGTTCAGCAAGCCGCTCTTTTTCAAACTGAACACCTTCGAGCACCGGCAAGTCTGGCAGGAGGGGATGGGGTCTCCGTGATTCAGAAAACCGCCGCACGAGGATTTCATCGCGGGCTTCAAGAAACAACAGCTCAACTGAATGGCCAAGTTGTTTTATCTGCTGCAGAATTCCGACAAGATCGCCAAAGAACACCCGCTCACGGATGTCAATGCCCAACGCGACATTTTTGATTTCACCACCCTGCTGATGACAGAGTTCGACGAAGGTGGGAAGGAGGGCTGGCGGCAGATTATCGATACAAAAGTACCCAACGTCCTCGAAACATTTCAGCGCGTGTGATTTTCCGGCTCCCGAAAGACCGGTGATCACGACGAGCTTCAATCCTGACATGACGATGAATCCTCAAGGATCAATGAGTAAGACGTGGCCGGCCTCGGACCGCTGGAGAATCTGCAGCTTGCCGGACTCCGCACAGGTGAACAACAACATGGCGCCGGGACGACTTTCCAACTGACTGCGTGCCTCGGAACGAGACAGCACAGCAATGCGGGGGCGCACGACCCTCATGTCTTCGGAGTCAGAAGGTGTGGGGGCAACGGATGAGAGAACCTGGGCCTTCTTTTTCCCCTTATGCTCAACGCGCCGCTCCTTATATTTCCTGATCTGTGCGTCAAGACGATCCAATAACTGATCGATCGTGGCGTACATTTCACGAGTCGAGGTCTTCGCTTGAAACCGCTTCCCTCCAACAGAACAGACGACTTCCGCCGTATGCTGTAGCTTACTGACGCCAAGAACAATCTCCAAACGATCGAGAGGGACGTCATAGCGATCCAGTCGCTCGAAGCGGGACTTGATATGCCGCTTCAGCGCCGGCGTCACCTCCATATGTCGCCCAGTAATCTTCATACGAGTCACCCTTTCGGCCAGACCATGTGTTGGAAATCCACGAGATTTAGACTAGAAAAACCGCTTGCGTTGAGTGGCTGGGGGGATATTTTCCTCGGCTCGATACTTAGCAACCGTGCGCCTCGCAATCAAGACCTGACGCTCGCGTAACCGAGCCGCAATTTCTTCGTCCTTGAGAGGACGGTTGGCATCCTCTTCCGCCACCATTTTGCGAATCATTTCCCGCACGGTCACTGATGAAAGCATGTCGCTCGGCTGGTCCGCACGTTGGAGTCCAGCGTTGAAGAAAAACTTCAGATCCAGCATCCCTTGAGGGCAATACATGTACTTGTTGGCCGTCACGCGACTGATCGTTGACTCATGCATCCCGATATCCTCAGCCACCTGCTTCAAAACCAGCGGTTTCAGGTATTGAATGCCGTGCTCGAAAAACTGTTCCTGAAACTTCACAATGCTTGAGACAACCTTCACGATCGTCTTGTTCCGCTGCTCAATGCTGCGAATGACCCACTGGGCGGCGCGTAGCTTCTCATCGAGATAGGCTTTCGTCTCGGATGATCCACTCTCGCTAGATGCCATCATCTGCTTATAATAGGGGCTAATTCGCATGCGAGGGAGTCCTTCGTCGTTCAGAAGCACCACCCACTCGCCCTCGCTCTTGACCACGAAGACGTCGGGAACGATCACATAGTTTTGTGTGTTGGCAAACGGGCGGCCAGGCTTTGGCTCCAAGTTCTCAATGACTTTCGTTGCCTGAAAGACTTCCTCAATCGTCACATCTAATGCTTTTGCAATTCTCGCATACTGTTTCTTCTCGAGATCCTTTAGGTGGTGCTGCACCACAGCCTCGACGATCGACCCCTTGAGCGCACCGGGGCGAGACCCCAGCGATCCCATCGGACTCTTCCCCAAATGCCCGAGTTGCAGCAATAGGCACTCTGAAAGGTCTCTTGCCCCAACCCCGGTTGGATCGAAGGTTTGAATATCATGGAGGACCGACTCGGCCTCCGCCTCAGTGAAATCTGTTCCGCTAATGACTTCTGAGAGGGGCGTGCGAAGATAGCCATCATCGTCAAAGTTACCGATGAGCAACCTTCCGATCGCTTTTTCACGCTCTGACAAGCCAGACAATGAAAGCTGCCACAGTAAATGGTCCTCCAGCGAAGCTGCTTTCGCAACCGTCTGCTCATAGGAGGGGAAATCGTCAGGGGAGGACGATTGATGTTCCCCTCCACCCGTGTGGCGGTCGCTTCCAAAATACTCCTCCCAACCCGCAGCTGATACTTCGTCCGGTGTATCTCGCTCCTCAGGGGTCGATTGTTCTGCGTCAGATGTATCAGTGTTTGTCGAAGCCGATGCAGCAGCGTCCTCCGCCTGTTCTTCCGCATTGCCTGGTTCGCTCTCTTCGGTTTCCTCGGGGAGCTCGTCCAACAACGGGTTGTCCATCAGATGCTGCGCTAAGCTCTGCTGCAACTCAAGCCGAGACAGTTGCAACAGCTTGATCGCCTGTTGCAACTGCGGCGTCATTATCAGTTTTTGACTGAGTTTAAGATCCAGTCGTAGTTTCATCGCCTGTCACTCACCACTACAGCCTAAATCGATCCCCTAGATATATGGCCCGAGCCGTTTCACTCTTCACAATAGAATCCGGGGAACCGGATTCCAATATCAACCCTTCGTTAATAATGTACGCTCGATCCGTAATGGACAGCGTTTCCTGAACGTTGTGATCGGTAATGAGAATACCGATACCCTTGTCTTTTAGTCTAGTGATGATCTGCTGAATGTCAGCAACGGCAATCGGATCGATACCCGCGAACGGTTCGTCCAAAAGCATGAATGAGGGATTGGTGGCCAAGGCCCTGGTGATCTCCAAGCGCCGACGCTCGCCGCCCGAAAGCGCGTAGGCCATACTCGTCTTAATGTGGCTAAGATCCAGCTCCTTGAGCAAGAAGTCTACTCGCTCCGCCCTCTCTGAACGAGAGTAGTCCAGCATTTCAAGAATTGCCAGAATATTGTCCTGAACCGACAGACGCCGAAATACAGAAGATTCCTGTGGCAGGTACCCGATCCCTTTCCGCGCCCGTCTATACATGGGGAGGGGCGTAATGACTTCTCCATCAAGCGTGATTGCCCCTTCATCCGGTTGGGTCAATCCGACCATCATATCGAAAATTGTCGTCTTTCCAGCCCCATTCGGCCCCAGCAACCCCACAACTTCACCGGCTTCTACTTCAACAGTAACGCCTTTGACTACTTTACGGGCACGAAAACTCTTCACGAGGCCATCAGCACGCAGCATCGCCTTCCGGCCAGTATGACCAGATAGACCACCCGTCACCGGTTGTGAGTGAACCGCCTCCGTCACTTAGCCCCCCCATCAGGCTCGATCTGGACACGTGACGCGCCCTCAACGACGGTCCGATCCTCAGCCAAGAACATCGTGATGCGATTACCGCTCACCCTCGTCCCTTTGTCCCAGGCCACGGGATCTCCAGTCAGGACTATCTTGTCCTCATCCCGGTAGTAGATGGCTTTCTGGCACGTGGCGTTCCCTGCATCGCGCTCGATCTTCACGCGCCCCGTCGCTTCAATCTGACTCACTGCACGATTCGACACCGTATCAGGCCCCTTTGCTGGTGCGACCCCTTTTCCCGTATCAGCCATTTTTTTGGGCTCGCCCCCTGCCTGATCTTGCTCGCGAAAGGAAACAATCATTCGGTCCGAATACACTACCAGTGTCCCCCTTGTCAGCACGACGGCTCCGTCAAAAACCGCCTGACTCTCTTGATTCTTAAACGTCATCCTCTTGGATGTCACGGTCGTCCCAATAGTCTGATCAGACGCTCCCTTCGGAGCATCTGCGACGGCAGCCCAGCTGATCGTTGCCGGATTCAGGAACGCGCTGCTAAGAACTAGGAGCCAAATCCACATGTACGTCCTCGAGCACTTCAAATTCTTCCTTGTCCAAATGCCCCCACAAGCCACGTCCCCTCACTTCCAATCCATGACCGACAATACGAACAGGGTCCTCTGTGCGAATTTCTCGGGTCTGATCCGTCCACACTAAATGATTGGTATAGATGACATACCCGCTTTCCGTGTAGATGACCAAAGGTTCGGATCGATTCACCAACACGAAATTCTTCGACTCCGTATCCAAGGTCCCTTCATCTCCCTCCACACTCATTTCTTTCCCTTGAAGCCCGAAAAGGGTGACCGCCACATGATCGAGAATCGCTTTTTTTTCGTGTTCAAACAAACGAGCCTGCTTGGCATCGACCTGCCATTGCACCTTATCGCCTTTGGTCTGCGTAAAGGTGAACTGAGAAATGATGGCGTCGGCTTGACTGATTGTTCCGGGTGCAGTCGCAGTCGGCGGAGGAACAGAGGTGGCGTTTGTCATGAGTAGATAGACCAAAACGCATGCCAGTACTACGCTGAGCGTGAAAAGACTTCGTTGTGCCCAGCGCCGCCACACAGTGTTTATGTTCCCATTCCCTCATCGCGATTGACTGGCACGATACTAGCATGGGAATCATGGCAAGTAAACTCTTGCAGAGCTCTGAGAGGGATAACAAACAGGAGGAGATAAACACCAACCAGCGAACCGGCTGGCCCGCTGAGACTTGTAGTCGTGCTGCCCGACCAGGTCCTGGGTAGGACCTAGTCGGCTTTATCTGACTTCGTTAGCGTCGTAGCTGGAGCAGACTTTTTAGCCGAGGGCGTCTCGGATCTTGACACCAGCTCGATGGCAACCAGTTCGGCCCCGTCACCAATCCGGCGCCTAGTCTTCACCATCCTCGTATAGCCGCCCGGGCGATCCTTGAACCGCACGGCCACATCACTAAAGAGCTTCGACACCACGTCTTTGCTTCGGATAAAGCTCAGTGCGCGACGGCGAGCCGGCAAAGAACCTTCCTTCCCCAACGTGATCATACGATCGGTGAATCCGCGGATTTCTTTTGCCTTCGCTTCGGTGGTTTCGATCCGCTCATGCTCGAGCAGCGACGTGACGAGGCTTCTAAACAGCGCCCACCGGTGTTTCGTCTGTCGTCCGAGTTGTCTGCCTTTTTTTCTGTGACGCACGGTTCCCTCTTCCTTCGTTACTCGCTTTTAGGATTGCCGCCCGAGGCCATGGCATCAATTTTGACGCCCAAACTTAAGCCCATGTCCGTTAAAATCTCTTTGATTTCATTGAGCGACTTCTTGCCGAAGTTCTTCGTCTTCAACATCTCGGCTTCCGTCTTCTGCACCAGGTCGGCAATCGTCTTGATATTGGCGTTCTTCAAACAGTTTGCTGCCCGTACGGACAACTCCAATTCGTTGACGCTGCGGAACAGATTCTTGTTGATCTCCCGCTGGGTTTCGTCACCGGCCATTTCGCTTCGGCCTTCAACTCTGGCTTCAGGATTGATAAAGATGTCGACATGGTCCCGCAAAATTCCGGCGGCAGTGGACAGCGCATCGCTGGGCGAAATCGTTCCGTCCGTCCAAATTTCCAGGGTCAGCTTATCGTAATCGGTCATGCGACCGACGCGAGCATTCTCCACGTGAAAATTCACCCGCTTGATTGGTGAAAAAATTGAATCGATGGCGATCACACCGATCGGCAATCCTTCTTCTTTGTTCCGTTCGGCCGGGACATACCCGCGTCCATGCTTGACCGTCATTTCCATATCCAGCGTCGCATCCTTGTCCAGCGTCGCGATATGGAGATTCGGCGTCAAGATGGCCACATCCGCATCGTGAATGATGTCGGAACCCTTCGCTTCTCCGGGCCCCTTCTTTTTGAGCCTGATGGTTTTGGGCTTGTCCGTGTGCAGGGCCAATCGCAATCCCTTCACGTTCAAAATGATCGACGTTACATCCTCGGTCACACCAGGGATTGTGGAAAATTCGTGCAGCACTCCTTCGATCTTGACGGTCGTTACGGCCGCACCGGTCAACGACGAGAGCAACACCCGACGGAGGGCATTGCCGACCGTCGTCCCGAACCCTCGCTCGAACGCCTCGGTCGAAAATCTCCCGAACGTCGGAGAGGCAGTTTCCTTATCGACTTCGACCCGCATCGGGATCTGAAAGTCTTTCATCGCTTTAATCATGAGTCCCCCTTCATCCTTTCAGCCGCCACACGCCCTGGCGATGCATTCTGCAACGGCGCGGCGTCGTTGTATGAAGTCGCCGTTATCTCGAGTACAGTTCCACGACCATCTGCTCATTGACGGGTAGAGTAATTTGATCCTTTGTCGGCAAAGCCCGCACCGTCCCCTTGAAGCCGGCCTTGTCCAGCTCCAGCCATTCGGGAATTCCCCGGCCTTCCACCGATTCCAGTGCTGCTTGAATCGAGACAAGCGACCGGCTTCGCTCGCGCACAGCCACCACGTCACCTGCGCGCACCTGTGCGCCGGGAACGTTGGTCTTCCGTCCGTTCACCGTCACATGCCCGTGACTGACGAGCTGACGCGCTTCCTTGCGGGAGGCCCCGAATCCCAACCGGTAGGTCACGTTGTCCAGGCGGCACTCCAGCAATCGCAACAGCGCTTCGCCGGTTACCCCGGTCTGCCGCTCCGCCCGTTCGAACACTCCACGGAACTGGGACTCCATCAATCCGTAAATTCTTCGGAGCTTTTGTTTCTCACGGAGCTGCGTGCTGTAGTCGGAGATTCTCGGCCGAGCTTGCCCATGCTGCCCAGGCGGGTAGCTGCGACGTTCGATGGCACATTTTTCGGTCATACAGCGCGAGCCTTTCAAAAACAATTTCTCGCCCTCTCGCCGACACAACCGACAGACAGGACCGCGATACTTAGCCACTTCTCTACCTCCGGTTACCGGACACATCCGCAAGGATGCGTCCAACAAATTCCTTCCGATTCAACGATCTTTATCCTCTTAACTAAACTCGGCGGCGTTTTGGCGGCCGGCAGCCATTGTGCGGAATCGGGGTCACGTCACGGATCAAGTTGATCCGGAGACCGGCTCCCTGCAATGAACGAATCGCCGACTCACGCCCGGACCCAGGTCCATTCACATACACATCGACTTGCCGCATGCCGCTTTCCATGGCCTTGCGGGCCGCGGCTTCGCCTGCACGCTGCGCGGCAAAGGGCGTGCTCTTTCTGGAGCCCTTGAATCCTTGGTTGCCGGCGCTGGCCCACACAATCGTGTTCCCGCTCATGTCGGTAATTGTCACGATCGTGTTGTTGAACGAGGCCTGCACATGCGCAACCCCGCTCTGGACGATCCGCCGTTCTTTCTTCTTACCTTTTTTCACGCTCATAGAAACTCCCTACAACAGAACGGTTACGCGCTCGGGGCCGGACGCGCGGCTGGTCTTGGTTTGCTTCCAACTCCTGCGCGACGGCCCTTTCTTGTGCGCGCGTTGGTCTTTGATCGTTGACCACGAACCGGTAATCCCTTTCGGTGCCGCAGTCCTCGGTAGGTGCCGGTGTCGATCAATCGCTTGATATTCATCGAGAACGTTTTTCTGAGATCACCCTCGACCTGATATTCCTGGTCGATAATTTCTCGAATCTTGACGATCTGATCCTCGCTCAAATCTTTCACGCGAATCGCACCGTCGATGCCGGCCTTGTCCAGAATGTAGCGGGCTGCGGCCCGGCCAATTCCAAATACGTACGTCAGGCCGATATCCGACCGCTTTTCTCTCGGCAAATCCACCCCGGCAATACGTGCCATACTTCCTCCAATACTGAGTGCTGCGAACCACGTTCTGAGTCTCTCTGGCGGCCAAGCCGTTTACCTTGGCTCTTCGCTCACAACTCAGCCCTCATGGCTCAGCAATTCACATTATCCCTGTCGCTGTTTGTGTCGCGGATTCTCACAGAGAATCCGAACAACTCCACGGCGTCGAACGACCTTGCATTTTGCACAAATCGGCTTGACCGATGATTTGACCTTCATGTCTCTTCTACGCTCCTACTTGAACCGATACGTGATCCGGCCCCTGGTGAGGTCGTACGGCGACATTTCCACCGTCACCTTGTCTCCGGGAAGAATTCGAATGAAGTGCATGCGCATCTTCCCAGAGATGTGCGCCAATATTTTATGGCCGTTATCGAGTTGCACGCGAAACATGGCATTGGGCAAGGTTTCCAACACTGAGCCTTGAATTTCAATAATATCTTCCTTGGGCACGAAGCGTTACCTCATCTCCTAGCTAGCCACCTGTTCGCACTGATTCATAGCTGACTCAACACGTACGCTGGACCACTGGGTTGAATCGCAATCGTATGTTCAAAATGCGCCGATAAACTGCCATCTGCCGTTACCGCGGTCCAGCGATCTTCCAGCACCCGGACCGCTGGTCCGCCCATATTGACCATCGGCTCGATCGCCAGAACCATTCCCGGCTGTAAACGGGGACCTTGTCCCGGCTTCCCGTAATTCGGCACTTGGGGCTCTTCATGAAGTTGCCGACCAATGCCGTGCCCGACAAACTCGGTCACCACCGAATACCCGGCCGCTTCCACGTGCCGCTGAACCGCGTGGGAAATGTCGGACAGCCGCTTCCCAACAACTGCTTGTTCAATTCCCAGCGACAACGCCTCTTTCGTGACCCGCACAAGGTGGGCCGTCTTCTCATCAATTGGTCCAACCGGAACCGTAACCGCCGAATCCCCGTAGAACCCCCCGACGATCGCGCCAAGATCGAGCCCGATAATGTCCCCCTCCTTCAACACCCGCTTGGAGGGAATACCGTGGACGACCTGCTCGTTGACCGACGCGCAGAGCGTCTTGGGGTAGTTACGATACCCTTTGAATGCCGGCACCGCTCCCCGCGATCGAATCTCCGATTCAGCCAGTCGATCTAACTCGTCCGTCGTAATGCCGGCCCTGACGGCCCTCATCAACACTTCCAGAGCCTCAGCCACCACCCTCGACGCCTTTGCCATCACGGCAATTTCATCTGGCGTCTTGAGGATGATCATGCCGCCCTATACGGCGCGAGCACTTGCAACAACTTCTGAAACACCGTATCGACTGCACCGGACCCGTCGAGCTCAGACAAGAGATGCTGATCGTTGTAATAGCGAATCAGCGGAGCCGTCTGTTCTTCGTACACTTTCAGCCGCGTTTCGACGGCCTCGGGCCGATCATCACTCCGCTGAATCAGCGATTCTCCGCATCGTTCACAGGCGCTTCCGGACTTGGACGGCGCAAAATCCACATGAAACGTCGCCTGACACTTCGGACAATGGCGTCGACCACTCAATCGCTTGATGACGTCGTCCCGTGATACCTGAAAGTTGACGACCCGATCGAGCGACACACGCTTGGACTTCAGAACCTTCCCGAGTTCCTCCGCTTGAGGGACCGTCCGAGGAAAACCGTCCAAGACAAAACCGTTGGCGCAGCTGGGTTCTTCAAGCTTATTCTGCACGAGACCGATAACCACCGAATCAGGAACCAGCTTTCCCTGATCCATGAAATTCTTCGCCTCGCGGCCGAGCGGCGTCTGATTTCTGACCGCTTCGCGGAGCAAATCGCCGGTCGATATCTTCACGACCTTAAACTGGGCGGCAATCCGATCCGCCTGGGTACCCTTGCCGACACCGGGCGCTCCGAGAAACACGACACGCATACGGCCTCACCCGCTCCGTCCACGCAGAGGCCCCATCCCTTTTCCCAGGAACCCTTCATAATTCCGCATCAACATGTGCGACTCGATCTGCTGCGCCGTATCGAGGCCCACACCGATGACGATCAGCAACGACGTGCCGCCGAAATAGAACGGAACGTTGAGTTTATAAATCAAGAATTCCGGGATGACGCACACGATAGCCAGGTAGATGGCGCCCGCAAACGTAATGTGCGTCAACACCTTGTAGATATAATCGGAGGTCCGCTGTCCGGGACGGATTCCAGGAATGAAGCCTCCGTACTTTTTCATGTTGTCAGCCATATCCACCGGATTCAGTACCACCGCCGTGTAGAAAAAACAAAAGAACAAAATGAGCCCGACGTACATCAAGGTATAGAGCAACGATCCGGGAGCCAACTGAGATCCGATAGCCTTAATCCACGGCGTCTCAAAAAACCCCGCGATCGTCGCTGGAAACGCAATGATTGACGAGGCGAAGATCGGAGGAATGACGCCGGCCGTATTGATCTTCAGCGGAATATGGGTACTCTGTCCGCCATAGACCCGCCTGCCGACCACCCGCTTGGCATACTGAACCGGAACTTTGCGTCGTCCGCTCTCAAGGAAGACAATCGCCGCAACGACCGCCACCATAAGAAGTGCGAGGCCGATCAGCAAAAACGCATTCAGCTGACCAATCTCGTACAAATTATAGGTCTGCGCAACCGCCGCAGGCAGGCGTGCGACGATGCCTGCAAAAATAATCAGCGAGATCCCGTTCCCAATACCTCGCTCGGTGATCTGTTCACCAAGCCACATCAAGAAGCCCGTCCCAGCGGTCAAGGTAATGACCGTCATCAGACGGAAGCTCCAGCCGGCCTGCATGACGAAGGCGCCCTGATTCATCTGTTCGAGACCAATCGCGATCCCGAACCCCTGAATCAACGCAATCCCGATCGTCCCGAAGCGGGTGTACTGAATAATCTTCTTGCGGCCCCGCTCTCCCTCCTTCGCGAGTTTCGAGAGATGGGGGACAACCACCGTGAGCAATTGCAAAATGATCGATGCGCTGATGTACGGCATGATGCCGAGCGCAAAGATCGTCAATCGCGACAGGGAGCCGCCTGAAAAAATATCCAGAAAGCCGAGAAGCGCACCGCCCTGCTTCTGAAGGAACTCCGATAGTGCTTCGCCGTTGATTCCCGGCGTCGGAATATGGGCACCGACCCGATAGACGACCAGCATCCCCAGCGTGAAGAGGATACGGGTCCGCAGCTCGGGAATTTTAAAAATATTCTGAAAACTGGTCAGGAGCCGCTCAAACACCGGGAATAACCTCGACTGAACCTCCCGCTGCTTGGATCTTCGCTTCAGCCGATTTACTAAACTTATGCGCCTGAACGACGATCGCCTTCTTCAGCTCTCCGTTTCCAAGAATCTTGATCGGCAATGTCACACGCTTGACCAAGCCTGCGTCGACCAAAGCCTGCGGCGTAATCGTGCCGGACGCTGCCAGATCAGCCAAGCTCTTGATGTTGACAATGGCGTACTCTTTTCGGAACGGATTTGTGAATCCATACTTCGGCACGCGACGGATGAGGGGCATCTGGCCACCCTCGAATCCGGGGCCTTTTCCGCCGCCCGAACGAGCCAACAAACCCTTATGTCCCTTGGTCGCCGTCTTTCCATGGCCCGAACCAGGACCACGACCAATCCGTTTCCGTTTCTTCTTGGCTCCCTTCGCAGGAGCGAGTTCGTGTAAGTTCATGATGGCTGCACTTCCAATAGATACCCGACTTTATGAATCAAGCCTCGCACCTGAGGCGTGTCCGGACGCACCACTGTTTGCCGAATCTTGCGTAACCCGAGGCCGCGCAACACGAGGCGATGCCTTTCCGGAGTGCCGATGGGGCTCCGCTTCAAGGTAATCCGCACGCTCTGCGCCGAAGTCTTCGTGGTTTTTGCCGTAGCCATTACGCCATCACTCCACTCTGCAATCCTTGCGCTGTCTCACGACGCAACCGCATCACTTCCTCAGGATTTCTGAGCTGCGTGAGACCGTCGAGCGTCGCCCGAACGGTGTTGAACGGATTGCCCCGTCCCAGCGTCTTAGAAATAATATTGTGTGCGCCGACCAATTCCACGACAGCCCGCACAGCACCGCCAGCGATGATTCCTGTCCCTTCTGCAGCCGGCTTGAGCAGAACGTGCTCGCCGCCAAACAGTCCATGGACTTCGTGCGGAATCGTGCCGGACTTTAAGGGAACGTGAACCAGGTTCTTTTTGGCCTGTTGCACCGCTTTCGCGATCGCAACCGGCACCTCGGCCGCCTTGCCCTTCCCGATCCCGACCCATCCCTGTCCATCTCCCACGACCACGAGCGCGCAGAAGTTGAATCGCTTCCCGCCCTTCACGACCTTGGCCACACGATTGATGAAGACGACTTTGTCTTTCAAGCTCAGTTCATCTGGATTAACTCGCACGCCTCGTGTCTCCTCTTGGTTCCTCTCGTTTCCTCGATCGGGAAAACGAGAGTCATCGTCCTAGAACTGCAGGCCGCCCTCACGCGAAGCATCCGCCAAGGCCTTGATCCGACCGTGGTACAACCGGCCACCACGATCGAACACCACTGCCAGGATTTTGGCGCTTTTAGCCCGCTCTGCTAACAACTTTCCGACGGCCTTTGCCGCGGCAATACTGCTCGTCGATTTCAGCGTCGTCCGCAAGGACTTGTCGAGGGAGGACGCGGCAGCCAGCGTTGTCCCTTTCAGATCATTGATGATCTGTGCATAAATATGTCCGCTGCTACGATAGACATTGAGCCGAGGGCGCTCGTCGGTCCCAAACACCCGCTGGCGAACTCGCTGCTGACGTCGTGCTAGATGGCGTACTTTTTCTGCGCTATTCATAGATCAACCTACTTTCCGGTCTTTCCTTCTTTCTTCCTCAAAACTTCTCCCGCGTACCGGACACCCTTTTGCTTATAGACGTCCGGCGGCTTAATGGCCCGCAGATTGGCGGCCACCTGACCCACAAGCCGTTTATCGGCCCCCTTGATGTTGATCAAGGTCTGCTTGTCGACTTTGACATCGATGCCGGTCGGCACGGCATAGACCACCGGATTGATGTAGCCGACATTAAAACTCATCGTGCGACCCTGAATGGCCGTCTTATAACCGACACCGGTGATTTCCAGATTGCGCTCATAGCCCTTCGTGACGCCATACACCATGTTGTTGAGTTCCGCGCGAACCAGTCCATGCATGGCCCGTATATTGCGGTCTTCACTGGATCTCGTCACGATGACCTGCCCTTTATCAATCGTCACTCCGATGCCGGGCGTCAACGTCCAGTCAAGTTTCCCCAGCGGGCCCTTCACGGACACAACTGCTCCCGCCACTTTGACATCGACTCCGGCTGGTACTGCGATCGGTTTCTTTCCTATGCGTGACATCGCTTCCTCATCTCTCTCGCTAATTCAGAACCCCGCTACCAAATGGAGCAGAGAACCTCTCCGCCAAGCCCCGCCTTGCGGGAAGCCTGGTCCGTCATAATGCCTTTGGAGGTGGACAAAATGGCCATGCCGATGCCGTTCCGCACTCGCGGAATATCCTTCGTGCCCACGTATACGCGTCGTCCTGGCTTGCTCACACGTTGCATCCCCGTAATCATGGGTTGCCCTTCCCCCACATACCGCAGCTGGACCTTCAGCACAGGATGTCCATCTTCCGTGTCATTTTCGATGCCCTGGATGAATCCTTCCGCCTGGAGCACCCGCAACACTTCACGCTTCAACTTTGAAGCTGGAATGCTCACGACGTCATGCTGGCGCCGGAAACCGTTTCTCAATCGAACTAACAAATCGCTTATCGGATCTGTGACCATACCAACCCTTTCACCAACATTCTAATTCGACAACATCATACCGGTCTTTTCCAAAGTATGGCCGGCGATAACATCCTACCAGCTGGATTTTCTGACTCCCGGAATTTCGCCCTTCAAGCTCAGTAGCCGAAAACAGATTCTGCACATTCGAAAACGGCGCAAGTACCCATGTACACGACCGCACAATCCGCACCGGTGATAGCCTCGGGTCGGGAACTTCGGCTTCGCCGCCGTCTTATTTCTCAGTGCTAGTCTCGACACTGCTCACTCCTTCGTTCTGTGTTAGGTCCGGAACGGCATCCCCAACTGTCTGAGCAACGCCTTCCCTTCATCGTTCGTTCGGGCAGTCGTCACGATCGTAATATCCATCCCGTGAATCGACGCTACTTCGTCGTATTGGATCTCCGGAAATATCAGCTGCTCCTTGAGGCCCAACGTGTAATTCCCGCGCCCATCAAACGCCTTGGGAGAGACTCCACGAAAATCGCGAATGCGCGGCAATGCGAGGCTCACGAGCCGATCGAAGAATTCGTACATCCGGCGATTGCGCAGCGTGACCTTTGCACCGATCGGCATCCCCTGCCGCAACTTAAATCCCGCAATGGCCTTTTTCGCCCTGGTGACGACCGCCTTCTGCCCTGTGATCGTACCCAGCTCACCGGCAGCGCTCTCCAATAGCTTGACGTTCTGAATCGCCTCGCTCATGCCCACGTTCAGGACGATGCGTTCCAGCTTTGGCACCTGCATCACATTCTTGTACCCAAACTCTTTCATGAGAGCGGGCACAACCTGATCGCGATACACATCGCGCAGACGCGGATGGAACTTCGACTCCTCGCTTCCGTCGTCCAACACCTTGGGTGCAGATGCGCTGTCCTTCTTGGCTGGCCGCCCTGCCGGCTTGCCGCCTTTTCCTTTTTTTGCGTCCTTTACTTCCGCCATGCGACCGTCCTCACTCCTACTCAACGAGCTCGTTCGATTTCTTGCTGAACCGGACTCGGCGGCCATCTGCCTGAGTCCGTACGCCCAACCGCGTCGGCTTCTGTGTCACCGGACACAGGAACATCACGTTCGAAATAGCCAACGGGGCTTCCTTCTCAAGAATGCCGCCCTGCTTCACCTTCTGATTCGGCTTGGTGTGGCGCTTTATCATGTTCAATTTCTCGACCACGATCTTCCCTGCCGTGCGATCCACGGAAAGCACCTTCCCGGACTTGCCGCGGTCGCGTCCCGCGATCACCATCACCGTATCGCCCTTCCGAATACGAATTTTCTGCAACGCTTCCACGATTACCCCTTACTTGGAATCTGGCTAGAGCACTTCCGGAGCCAACGAAATAATCTTCATGAACTTCTTCCAGCGCAACTCGCGCGCAACCGGCCCGAAAATGCGTGTCCCGATCGGCTCGCCGTCTTTATTGATAAGGACGCAGGCGTTTCGATCAAACTTGATGTAGGAGCCGTCTTCACGGCGCACTTCCTTGGTCGTCCGCACGATCACGGCGCGACTGACATCGCCCTTCTTCACCGTCGCCTGAGGAATCGCTTCTTTGACGGCCACGACGATGATATCGCCGAGAGAGGCGTAGCGGCGCTTCGACCCGCCCAGCACGTGAAAGCACATGGCCTGCTTCGCACCGGAGTTGTCGGCCACGTCCATATATGTGTAATTCTGAATCATGATCTCTCTTATGTCCTCAACGAGTAGGCCCTGAAGAGCTACTCCGCTCGCCCTTTTTCCAAGACTTCGACCACACGCCAATGCTTATCCTTACTAATCGGCCGGGTCTCGATCATCCGCACACGATCGCCAATATTACAGATATTCTGCTCATCGTGCGCCTTGAATTTGGTCATCCGGCGCAGCACCTTCCGATAGATAGGGTGCACGACCGAACGCTCCACCGCCACGACGACGGTCTTGTTCATCTTATTGCTCACGACACGCCCAACCCACTCGCGCCGTTTGACTTCCGTTTCTGCCATTATCCCAACCCCTTCCCCTTACGAAGCCTTCTTCCGATCAGCTTGTTCCACTTCGCGCAGAATGGTTTTTACCTGGGCAATCGTCCGTTTCGTTTTCCGGATCTGCATGGGATTTTCCAGTCTCCCGCTTCCCAATTGAAAACGAAGATTAAAGAGCTCCTGCGTCAATTGTTTGGCCTTTTCCGAGAGTTCCGCGCCCGTCATCTGTCGCAATTCTTTTAGTTCCATCTCAAGCCTCGCCCTTCAGCTATCCGGCCAACAAACTTAGAATTCTCCTCGAGTCACACATTTGGTCGCGATCGGCAACTTGTGGGACGCAAGCCGAAACGCTTCGCGAGCGATTTCCGGCGTCACGCCGTCCATCTCGTACAGAATCCTTCCCGGCTTGACGACCGCAACCCAATACTCCGGATTTCCCTTCCCTTTACCCATTCGAGTTTCAGCCGGCTTCTTGGTGATCGGCTTGTCAGGGAAAATCCTCGTCCATACCTGACCACCGCGTTTCACATATCGCGTAATGGCGATACGCGCCGCTTCGATCTGCCGACTGGTGACCCAACCAGGCTCAAGCGCCTTCAATCCGAATTCGCCGAGTGTAATGTGGCCGCCACGATAGGCCTTGCCACGCATCCGGCCCTTCATCATTTTTCGAAACTTGACTTTTTTCGGTGCTAACACGGTTCCCTCTTCGCTTACCCAAGCCGCCGTTCAAACGCCGCTTCGGGCTTGAGCGGCTGTGCGGGGAGGACTTCCCCCTTGTAGATCCACGTTTTGACGCCAATTTGACCCATCGTGGTGTGGGCTTCCGCAAACCCGTAGTCAATTTCAGCACGCAGAGTATGCAGGGGCACACGGCCTTCCCGATACCACTCGGTCCGCGCGATTTCCGCGCCGCCGAGCCGCCCAGCGACCATGATCTTGATGCCTTGCGCGCCGAGACGCAGCGCCGATTGCACGCTTCGTTTCATGGCCCGACGAAATGCCACCCGCTTTTCCAGCTGGGTCGCGACGTTCTCGCTCACCAACTGCGCGTCTAGTTCCGGCTTCTTGATCTCTTTGACGGTGATGTAGACCTGCCCGCCATACTGCTTCTCCAATTCAGCTTTCAGCTTGTCGACCTCGGCACCCTTCCGTCCAATGATGATACCCGGCCGCGCCGTATGGATGATGACGCGCGTCTGATCTCCGGACCGTTCAATCTCCACTTTGGCCACACCGGCGTGGAAGAGCTTCTGCTTCACCACCTTCCGGATCTTGATGTCCTGATGGAGCAACTTCGCGTAGTCTTTCCCTGCATACCAGCGAGAACTCCACGTATAGTTGTACCCAAGCCGATAACCTATTGGATGTGTCTTCTGACCCATACGCGCATGCCTCAGTTCTGCGGCGGCTGATTCGCCTCTCCGCTCTTATCTGCCAATGCCTATGACTTCCCCGTGACGCCCGGGGCTTCCACAACAACGGTGATATGGCTCGTTCGCTTCTGAATCGCGTTGGCACGTCCCATCGACCGGGCGCGAAAACGCTTATAGATCGGGCCACAATTGACAAACGCCTTCGACACCCGCATCGACTCGCTATCTCCCAACTCCTTTTGTTCGGCATTCGCGACGGCCGAACGGAGAATCTTTTCAACCACGCGGGCCGCATGACGCGGGAGGTGCTTCAACATGGCCAACGCCATGGGCACTTGCTGCCCTCGGATCATATCGACCACGGGACGGGCCTTACGGGGAGCGACGCGAACGAATCGGAGTACTGCTCGTGCTTCTGCCATGTCCTATCCCTTACGTACGGATGCCGGCATCCATTGCCTGAAAACTTGGTTTACTTGAGCGCGACCGCCTTTTCGGTCTTCGCCTGTCCATGCCCTTTAAAGAATCGTGTCGGAGCAAACTCGCCCAGCTTGTGTCCGACCATATTTTCCGTCACGAACACCGGGATAAACTTCTTGCCATTATGAACAGCAAACGTATGGCCGATCATATCCGGCACCACGGTCGAGCGACGCGACCAGGTCTTAATGATTTTCCGATCCTTCGTCTGATTCATCTGCTCCACTTTCTTCAGCAGATGATCGTCTACAAATGGCCCCTTGCTAATCGATCTAGGCATTGCGCACTCCTGACTTGCGGCGGGCGATGATGAACTTATCCGTCGCCTTGTTGTTGCGCGTTTTATAACCCTTCGTCGGTAAACCCCAGGGAGACACGGGGTGCGGGTTACCCTGTCCGGACTTACCTTCGCCACCGCCGTGTGGATGGTCGACAGGGTTCATCACCACGCCGCGCACGTGAGGGCGACGGCCCAGCCAGCGCGTACGCCCAGCCTTCCCGACGGTGATGTTTTCATGATCAACATTGCCAACCTGTCCGACTGTCGCCATGCAGGAGGCCAGGATCCGGCGCATTTCACCAGATTTAAGCCGAACCTGGACATAATCCCCATCGCGGCCCATCACTTGCGCGAACCCTCCGGCACTCCGGATGAGCTGGCCACCCTTACCGGGCTTGAGTTCAATATTATGGATTGTCGTACCAAGCGGCATGTTCGCAAGCGGCAGTGAATTACCGGTCCGAACTTCTGCATCAATGCCGGACTGCAGCACGTCTCCCACCTGCAACCCCACAGGCGCAAGAATGTATCGTTTTTCGCCGTCCTTATAATTCAATAGTGCGATCCTGGCTGAGCGATTCGGATCGTACTCGATCGCCGCAACCTTGGCGGAGATCCCCACCTTCTCCCGACGGAAATCGATCTTGCGATAGAGCCGGCGGTGCCCTGCTCCTCGGAATCGTACGGTCGTACGTCCGTCGTTGTTGCGACCACCGGTCCGCAGATGAAACGACGTGAGCGATTTTTCAGGCTTCTTCTTCGTCAGTTCGTCCGTCGTCACGATCGTCATCCCGCGTCGGCCTGACGTCGTCGGCTTATAGGCTTTTAATCCCATGCGCTTCTCTTCCTTCCCTCTATGCGCTCTCGTAGAGCTCGAGCTTCTCGCCTGCCTTCAACTTCACGAAGGCTTTTTTCCAATCTGAGCGTTTTCCGGAGAACCGGCCCAAGCGCTTGATTTTGCCTTGCACGTTCAAGACATTGACCCGATCGACCTTTACCTTCAACAACGCTTCCACCGCTTGCTTTATCTGCACTCGGTTGGCATCCGGATGAACCAAGAAACTGACCGTGTTATTGGCTTCACGCATCGCCGTGACTTTTTCCGTCAACAACGGTTGAATGAGCACGCTGTGGAGATCGAGCTTCATGCCCACACCTCCTTAACCCGCGCCAGATCCCGTTCGGGAATTACGATCATGCCCGCACGCACAACGTCATAGACATTGAGACGATCGGGGGTCACCACGCTGACTTTCGCTAAATTGCGAGCTGCCTGCGTGAGTCCCGTCTGTCCTTCACCGGCAACGATTAGAACCTGTCCGCCGGCCCCGAATTGACCCAGCGCCTTGGCGAGCAACTTGGTTTTGGGCTGCTCCAGCGACAAGCTGGAGACAACAACGAGATGCCCGTCGGCAACTTTCGCGGACAACGCGCTCTGCAGCGCGGCGCGATATTTTTTCTTCGGCATGCTGAACGCATAGCTCCTCGGCTTCGGGCCGAACACCGAGCCGCCATGACGCCATACTGGAGAGCGCACGGAGCCCGCTCGCGCACGACCGGTATGCTTCTGCTTCCAGGGCTTTTTCCCTGAACCGGCAACTTCACCACGGCGCAACGTCGACGCGGTCCCCTGCCGTTCACAGGCACGCTGCATGATCACTGCTTCGTGCACGAGCGCCGTATGCGGCACGCAGCCGAATACTTCGGCAGGCAATTCCGCCGATCCAACCTTCCGCCTGTTCAAATCCACGACATCAACCGTCGGCATGGCCCTATCCCTTCTTCGACTTTCTGACGACCAGCAGTCCATTCGCCGCTCCGGGAACAGCCCCGCGGACGAACAGAAGATTCTCATCCGGTCTGGACTCAATCACCTTCAAACGCTGGGTTGTCACTCGTTCCGCTCCCATGTGGCCAGGCAAGGTTTTTCCCTTCCAGACACGGGAAGGAAACGAACTGGCGCCAATCGAGCCCGGCGCCCGGTGAAACATGGACCCGTGCGATTCCGGACCACCTGAATAATGGTGGCGCTTCACGACACCCTGAAATCCCTTGCCCTTTGATACGCCAATGACATCGACCCAATCGCCTTTTTTGAACAGGTCTGCTTTGATCACCTGACCGACCGCTACATCTCCGTCCTTCTTGAACTCCTTCAGAATCCGGCTGGCAGGGGCCTCGTGCTTCTTCAGATGACCCAGCTCCGCTTTGGACAGCTTGCGGTCTTTCACCTCGCCAAACGATAGCTGCACCGCTTCATACCCGTCACGTTCTTTGGTCTTCACCATCACGACGCGACATGGACCAGCCTCAATTACCGTGACGGGGGCCAGACGAGCCCCGTCCAACATCTGCGTCATGCCAAGTTTTTTACCGAGTAACCCGTTCGTCATACAGCACGTTCCTTATCGGTTCTCAGCGTCAGAGCTTAATTTCGACGTCGACACCGGCCGCCAGATTGAGCTTCATGAGGGAGTCCATGGTCTCCGGCGTCGG
Organism: Nitrospira sp.; assembly: GCA_033852435.1. Classification (GTDB taxonomy): domain Bacteria; phylum Nitrospirota; class Nitrospiria; order Nitrospirales; family Nitrospiraceae; genus Nitrospira_C. Next base: position 376 of record JAWOMO010000052.1, on the reverse strand, counting down.
CTCCATGATGTCCATCAAGCGCTTGTGTGTCCTGATTTCAAATTGTTCCCGTGCCTTCTTGTCCGCATGCGTCGCGGCCTGCACGGTAAATTTTTCGATTCTGGTCGGCAAGGGAATCGGACCAACCACTTTCGCACCGCTGCGCCGGACGGTTTCGACGATCTCGGCGACCGACTGGTCCAGCACACGGTAATCGAACCCTCGCAACCTGATTCTGATTCGTTGATCAACCTTCACACATCACCCCTAGGCTGTCCTGGGACAGCACGCTGCGGTTAGGCTAAGATTTCCGTGACGACCCCGGAGCCGACCGTCTTGCCGCCCTCGCGCACCGCGAAGCGCAACCCCTGATCCATCGCAATCGGGCTGATCAGCT
>JAWOMO010000114.1:0-11222 GCA_033852435.1 Nitrospira sp. | reverse complement strand
CACTGAGCTGCCCGGTAATGGTCTGCATGGATGGGTATATTTTGACGCATGCCTATGAGCCGGTGGATCTGCCTGATCGCACCCTGGTCGATGAATTTCTTCCTCCCTTCTCGCCGGTGCAGATGCTTGATCCGGGCGATCCCATCTCGATCGGCGCGATGGTCGGACCGGAAGCCTTTACCGAGGTGAAGTATCTGGCACATCAGCAACATCTCCGCGCGCTTGCGTTGATTCCGGAACTGGCCAGCGCGTTCGAGCAACAGTTCCAGCGCCACTCAGGAGGTCTCTGCTCATCCTATCGAATGGAAGATGCCGACATGGCCGTAATCGCGCTCGGCTCGGTGATCGGCACGATCAAAGACGCCATCGACGAATTGCGCCACGAAGGGATCGCGGCCGGCTGCGTGAAAATCGGATGTTATCGGCCATTTCCGACTGTTCAGCTGCGTGCCGCGTTGGAAGGCGCCACGCGTGTGATCGTGGTCGAAAAAGACCTGGCGGTGGGTATGGGAGGGATCGTGTCTGCCGATGTCCAAATGGCTCTTCAAGGCACACCCATCCCGGTTCACACGGTCATCGCGGGGTTGGGAGGGCGGTCTATCTCGAAAGCCTCCCTCAAGCAAATGATCCGCGATGCTCGCGCAGAACGATTGAGCGAGCCGTACTTTCTGGATCTGAATATGACGGCAATCAACAACGAACTTGCGCGACAACGCGACCAGCGACGGGCGGGACCGGTGGCCGAGCAACTGCTTCGCGCCATCAATGCCATTGGGACCAAGGTGGTGTAGAGGAGCGATCGATGCCGGAGCCACGGATCAAGTTCTATCAGACCGGTACCTATACGGCGGGCAATCGGTTGCTCGACGAAGCGGCTCGCACGGTTCAGTCCCGAATGGATCGCACGAATTCCCTGAACTCCGGTCATCGCGCCTGTCAGGGATGCGGAGAAGCGCTGGGGGCGCGCTACGCCGTCGATGCCGCGATGCGGGCATCGCAAAACCGATTGATCGCGATTAATGCGACCGGTTGTCTTGAAGTCTTTTCCAGCCCATATCCGGAAAGTTCCTGGCAGATTCCCTGGATGCATTCGCTGTTTGGGAATGCGCCGGCCGTGGCGAGCGGTGTCATCGCGGCATTACGCGCGAAGGGACGAAACGACGTGAAAGTCGTGGCGCAGGGAGGTGACGGTGCCACGGTCGATATCGGCTTCGGCTGCCTCTCCGGCATGTTCGAACGAAATGACGACGTGCTCTACCTTTGTTATGACAACGAAGCCTATATGAACACCGGCATTCAGCGCTCGGGGGCCACGCCTCCCTTCGCGAGAACGAACACCACTCAGGCAGTCGGCGAGGCTCCGGGCAATCTTTTGGGGACCGGCAAGAGCGTACCCCGCATCGCAATGGCACACGGCATTCCATATGTGGCCACGGCCTCGGTGGCGGATCTCCATGATTTGGAAGCGAAGGTCACCAAAGCGATGGGCATTGAAGGGGCCCGATACATCCACATTCACGTGCCTTGCCCGCTGGGGTGGGGGTCCGACCCAGCACACACCATTAGAGTGGCCCGAATGGCGGTGGAGTCCGGATTGTTCCCGTTGTTCGAGGCGCAATGTGGAAGAGTCGTCGACCGGACACCGATTCGGCACAAGGTTCCGGTTGAGCGTTACCTGGAACTGCAAGATCGCTTCAAACATCTGTTCGGTCCACCACCGAACGCGGAGGCAATCGCCGCCATCCAATCGATCGCCGACGCGAACATCAACACTTACGGTTTGATCGGATAAAGGCATTGTTGTGAATCAGAAACCCTTCGCCATCACGCTCGATCCGAACAGCAGCTTGGCCAACCACACCGGGAACTGGCGCACGATGAAACCGGTCTATGTCGATCGGTTGCCGCCGTGCAATCACGCATGTCCTGCGGGCGAGAACATTCAGGCCTGGCTCAATCACGCTGAAGAAGGGGCATATGAAGAAGCCTGGCGGCGACTGACGGAGGACAATCCCATGCCGGCGATTCACGGGCGAGTCTGTTACCACCCGTGCGAGACCGCCTGCAATCGTGGCCAGCTGGATGAGGCCGTAAGCATCCGCGCAGTGGAACGATTTCTCGGTGACCTGGCAATCAAGGAAGGGTGGCGGGTGCGCTGCGCTCCGTCGACCGGGAAGAACGTGTTGATCGTCGGAGCCGGGCCCAGCGGGCTATCGGCTGCCTATCATCTGACGAGAATGGGCCACGCCGTCACGATCCATGAAGCCGCTGCCAAGGTCGGTGGCATGATGCGGTATGGGATTCCCGCCTACCGTCTGCCACGCGACATTGTGGATGTAGAAATCGCGAGGATCGAAGCGATGGGCGTCGTAATCAGACCTAATACACGAGTTGAGGATCTCGATGCGACCATTGAAGAAGGTGGATTCCATGCGACGTTCCTCGCGGTCGGCGCCCACCTCGCCAGGCGCATCGAGATTCCCGGAGTCGACGCCAAACGGATCCTCGACGCCGCGACGTTTTTGAGGCGCATGGAAAGTCCGTCCCCATGCAAGCTCGGACGGCGAGTAGCCGTGTATGGCGGAGGCAATACGGCGATCGATGTCGCCCGCACCGCCGAGCGATTGGGGGCTGAGCCGGTAATCATCTATCGCCGGGACGAAGCGCATGCCCCTGCGTTCAAGGAGGAAGTTGTCGAAGCGCTGGAAGAAGGGGTGCGTTTCCAATGGCTGCGCACCATCGCAAAAGGCGACCAGACCAAGCTAACTGTCGAAGTCATGGATCTCGACGAGCAAGGCAAGCCGAAACCCACCGGACGGTTCGAAACGATCGAGGCGGACACGGTCGTTCTTGCGCTGGGACAGCAAGTCGATACAGGTTTCTTGCGGAACCTGCGTGGCATTCGTCTGTTGGACGACGGCACGGTCGAAGTCGACCAACGTATGATGACCGGTCATGCGGGCGTGTTCGCCGGGGGAGATATGGTTCCGGGCGAGCAGTCCGTGAGCATGGCGACCGGCCTTGGGAAACAAGCCGCGCGCCACATCGATGCTTATCTGCGCGGGACCTCATATGTGAAGCCTCCATCGCATCCACTGGCCACGTTCGACCGATTGAACACCTGGTATTACACCGATGCGGAACAGTCGAAGCAACCGGTTCTGGCGCTTGCCAGGCGGCGCGCGACCTTCGAGGAAATGATCGGAGGACTCGGTGCCGATACCGCCTTGCTGGAGGCGCGCCGCTGCTTGTCCTGCGGCAACTGCTTCGAATGCGATAACTGCTATGCCATCTGTCCGGACAATGCCGTGATCAAGCTCGGAACCGGTAACCAGTTCGCGATCAACTACGATTACTGCAAAGGCTGTGGCCTCTGCGCGGAGGAGTGTCCCTGCGGGGCGATCGACATGGTGAAGGAAGTGAAATAGCGGACAGATGGCCCTTGATCGTGCGGGCTCAGGAAGAGGAGACGACGCTCAACTGGAATGCCCGATTGCGAGATGCGGTGACACGGCTAGAATCGTTTACGAAGGCGCTTCTTAGTGGAGAAAATGCGGCTCAGATGCCACTGGTGGCACCTGCGGCGAGGGGGGTTCGCCCGGCAGGAACTGAATCTGCGACCTTCGGTTTACGAATTGTCCCCACTCCTAACTCAGACAACTTAACCCCACACCTGCAGTGCATAATCATTCCTTTTTCAGGAGAAATCGAAGGTGACTGCCTAACACAATCTCATGTGGCCACTCTCGCTAGACTCAGTACAGAACTCGAGGGCCAAGCACGAGCTCAAGGCTAACCTTGTAGGCGGTACAAAAACTCCCGTCTGGTCAAGCGGGCTTAGGAAAATGCGCTGAAGGGGTAGGAGCAGGAAAACGCAGACGGCGGGCTCGCGCACCAGGTGTCCCGTGCTGGGGACAGGATTGGCGAGACTTCACAGGCTCACTAGGCCTTCAGCAATGGCATACTTGATCAGTGAAGCGGTGGAATGAAGGCCGAGTTGCTCCATAATTCGAGCCTTGTGAAATTCGACCGTTTTCACGGAGACATTCAACAGGACCGCCACTTCTTTGGTGCTCTTACCCTCGCCAACTAACTGTAGAACTTCTCGCTGCCGAGGGGTCAGCATGATCGGTGAATCTTTCAGTTCAGGATGAGCAGATGGCAGCATCGAATCAAGGACTGGCTTGGTGATCAGAGGTGTGAGGTAGGTTTGCCCTTTGAGTACTGCCTTGATCGCCTGCGGCAATTCGGAAGCGGCAGACTGTTTCAGCAGGTATCCGCTCGCCCCGGCCTTAAACGCCTCGGTCGCGTAGGTCGCACTTGAATGCATCGTGAGCACGAGAAGCTTCACCTCAGGCAACAATTTTTTGATTTGCCGCGCAGCGTCTAGGCCGTTCAAGAGCGGCATAGAGATGTCCAGGAGAATGAGGTCGGGTTTCAGCCGCTGTGCTGCTTCGATTAAGGCCCGGCCATCTTCGACCGTCCCGACGACCTCACAGGAGTCTTCCACGAGTTTGCGCAAGCCGGCGAGCAGGATGGAATGGTCGTCGGCCATAAGCAGGCGGGGTCTCATCATATGATTAATCCTCTTCAGCAATGATACTGGAGGCACGACTTTGGAACGATGCAAGACCTACGTCCCTTTGAAAACGTCCCGCCTCCTCGATCATTTGCGTTCGATTGCAGCAACCGATTCCGATCGGTTCATCTATACGCCACGCTCTGAGCAAATGCCTCTCTGTGAACAGGGCAACCGTCAGCCTCGCCCACATCACCCATTACATATTACTTGTTCGCCTCTTCAAAGGGCACCCACGCGTGTACCTCAGTCCCAACCCCGGGTTTTGTCTGGACACTGAATGTGCCGTTCAGTATCCCGACCCGTTCGGACATGCTAGTCAAACCGAGCCCTTTCCGGGATGAGACGCCCTCGGAGTCCTCAAATCCCCGTCCATCATCATGCACGCAGAGTCCAAACCCTCTCTCTGTTCCTAAGAGCCGGATCAATACGTTCGATGCATTGGCGTGTTTCTTGACGTTCTGCAGGCTTTCCTGCAACACGCGAAAGAGGCAGGTCGCTCGGTCCAGAGGAATGGTCTTCGGCACGTTCCGCACTATGACCTCAGCTGTTAACCCGGTTCGTGTCGCGAATTCCTCCACGTGTTCACGAACTGCGGCTTCCAGGCCAACAAGTTCCAGGATTGAGGGATGGAGCCGGTGCGCCACCTGTTGCAGCTCCGTCGCCAGCCGCTCAGCCATGTCTCCCAATGCATTGAGGCGGGAGGAGAGCACAGAGTCTAATGCAGACGCCCGAGGACACACATTACGGAGTTCGAGCGTCAAGGCGGCCAGCCTCTGAGTGAAGTCGTCGTGGAGTTCCTGCGCAATTCGCCGCCTTTCCTCTTCCTGCACCTGCAGCAACTTGACACTGAGGTCCCGTAGCTCGCCCGTACGCGCTACCACTCGCTCCTCAAGCTCGTCGTTCAGCCGTAGCAATTCCTCTTCCGCTCGCTTACGCTCAGTAATATTCTGGTGAGCGACAACGAGGCCACCGGTGCTGGTGGCCAAGGGAGTGGCGCTCAGCATAAACCAACGCTGTTCGGTGGCCGAATGACAGGGATATTCAATCTGGAACGAGACTCTGTGCCCAGATAATATCTCTTCGAGGCCTACGACGATAGCCTGAACGTGCCCGTTGCGCTTTGCGGCTCGGCGGCACTCTCCCAGATAATTGGCGCCGACCCCGATGGCAGACAAGTCGTGCGCATCATTAGCAGACGCGAACCGTTCCCAGGCACGATTGACGGCGATGATGGTGCCTTCAGCATTGAGGACGGCAACATGAGCCGACAACGAATCGATAACCCCGCGAAGGAGTTCTTCGCTGGAGCGAACTGCCTCGTCCGCTTGCTTGCGTTCGGTGATGTCCTCCGAGATTCCCAGTAAATAATGAGGTCGTCCTTCTTCGTCGAGGATCGGAATTTTCTTGGTGTGGAGAATGCGCATGCCCCGCTGTTTTGTTTCGATCGGCTCTTCGGGAATGTCCAGGAGTTGCCGGCTCTCAAGGACTGCCCGGTCCTTGGCGGTAAAGAAATCGGCTTCTTCTTTCGGAAAGAAATCATAGTCGTTCCGACCAATCAGGTCCTGCCGGCGATGCCCGAGCAGGTCTTCACCAGCCTTGTTGAACCGGACAAACCTGAGGTCTCTGGCATCCTTGACGAAAATCATGTCGGGGATGTTCTCCACGATCGAGTCGATGAATGCATGAGTGTCCTGGAGCTCCTCCTGCACCCGGTTGCGTTCGGTAATGTCGCGAGAGATGCCAAAAAGGCCACACACCACGCCTTGCGCGTCCAATAGAGCCCCTTTGGTAGAGGAAAACGTCCTGCACACGCCGTCCGCCGTAGTCACGTGATCTTCATAGGTCACGGTTTTGCCGCTTGCTATGATATCGCGGTCCTTTTCCATCACCGCTTTCGCCTCGTCGGCTGGAAAAAGGAAGGTATCGTCCCGGCCAAGAACCTCCCCAGGACTCTTGCCGAAGTACTGGCCAGCTGCACGGTTGAACAGGAGATACCTCCCCTTCAGGTCTTTGACGAACACGGCGTCCGAAGTCCCCTCCATAATGGCCAGCATCCGTTGCTCGCTCTCACGCCGTGCCTCATCCGCTGCCGAAGCCTCCTGCGTTAAGTGTTTCTGAGCGTTCACTAACCAGCCGACGACGAGGAGTAACACCGAGACGGTGGCGAGGTTCGTCACGGCTTGCGCAGTGAACTCGCCACGAAAGAACACGCCTCCCAGCAACTCCCAACCATGTCCCAGCCAAGAGAGCAGGAGAGCACTGCCCGTTATGAAGACAGTGCTCTGTCGTCCCGGCTGAAGCCACGTGAGGAGGATCGGCAACACGTAGAGCATTGGCACGGTGTAGCCAGCCGGCATAATCACGTCGAGAAGGAAGACTACTGCCAGTGCTGTTGCCGTAAGGATCCGGCCATCGATTAATCTGGACCATAGCGATGGTATCAGACCGCCATCAGCTTGCCTAGGGAATGCGCTTCGTAACATATCGAGGCGGCTAGTCTCCTATGCCGAGGGAAATCCATAGTAGGCCATGCTGAATCAGATGATTCAAGAAGGAGACCTCCTTGGGAGTGATCGTTCCGCGGCCTCTCGGCTGATCATGACATAACCTTGCTAATCTAAGCGCCTACGCTCATCTGAACGATCGTAGTCTACACGGTCGTCTGAGCCGGTGCACTAGGCCATTTCCTAGTCGCGGCCTCCAGCTTTACTAGAAGCGATAGGTATCTCCGCACTTGACTGGGAGAAGTTGTCGCTAACCCAGCGGGGTTATGCCTCTGGTAATTCTTGTTCTTTGCGCTCGTAGGCTCTCTAGTACCATCACCTCGGTCTTATGCGTAGCATGTGGATCTAACGAATACCTAGATCAAAAAAGAGAGCCATGTGTCATGGACAGCAGCGACGGTTCCCTCGCAGAGAGGATCGTCGCGATCCCGAAGCAAAGCGGAGCTTGCGGCATGGAAGATCTTCTCGCGCAGCTCTCAGCTCATCATTGGAGCCAGTTGTTTCTCGCCGCGGATGCAATGTCGCGAGACGGCTGGTTGGCACTTCGCCGCATGCTCAGATCCGGTTATGAGGTATCTCCTCCATCAGCAACTGTTCCAGGTGCAGAGGACCCGCCTGACACTCAATCGTGTCCGTTTCAGCCTGGAACGCTGGCAGGCCTGACTGTCGCTCTACTCTATAGGACGAGAGGAGACCATCATGGGCACAGGATATCTGGAGGCGAAACAGGCCATTCGAGAGATGCTTCGATCGCACGCGGTCCTCACCGTGGAAGACCTCCTGAATGCCAAGCCACAATTCAGTTGGGCTCAACTGTTTCTCGCCATCGACCTGCTCAGCCGAGAAGACACGATCACGCTTCATCAACAGGGACTCAGCTATGAACTTCGCTCAATCAAGAAACTCTGTGATGTCGACCCAGAGCTATATGGGGAATCGGCTGTCAATCATCGATGACGCCTCAGACGTCCGCGAAGTCGGTCTTGGCCCAGTATCCATGAGGCAATTGGGGCAGCTGACACGGTCAGCAAGGGAAGGAGGGGCTTCTGCAGTGTTCCGCTATCAGGTCTTTGTGAGGCCTCATTGCTACGCGCACAAGTAGTGAGGTCCTCGGCATTATTGCATCTGAGTTTCAGACGTTTTCGGGGCGGAGCCTAGGACGCAATTCGGACAAAATGGCATCGGAGGATGAAAACAAATGAGGTGGCTGCTTTCCACGTTTTCAGCGCTTGTCATTATACTGGTTTGTCTCTTCACACCCTGCTGGGCAGACCTCACGAAAGGCATGGAGGCGTATCAACATCATGAGTATGAGGCTGCTATCGAGGAGTTTCGGTCCCTGGCGGATCAAGGCGATGCACAGGCTCAGTTCATGTTGGGATACATGTACGCGCACGGAGAAGGGGCCTCACAGGACTACAGAGAAGCGGCCAATTGGTTCTACAAGGCAGCCTCGAAGGGATCGCTTCCGGCTCAGTTCAATCTCGGTGTCCTCTACGATGCGGGTCTTGGTCTCAAGCAGGATTACGCCAAAGCCGCCCGCTGGTTCCACGAGGCAGCTGAACAAGGGTATCTAACGGCACAGCTGAACCTGGCTCTCATGTATACCCAAGGCCACGGCGTGATCCAGGACTATGCCGAAGCGGCTCGCTGGTTTCGCCAGGCAGCCGAGCAAGGGAGCGTGACCGCGCAGGTCAACCTCGGATACCTGTATAGCCAGGGCCACAAGGTTCCGCAGGATTACGCGGAGGCGGCCCGCTGGTTTCGCCAGGCAGCCGAGCAAGGGAATGATCGGGCTCAATTCAATCTCGGCCTCATGTGTGCGCAGGGCCACGGAGTCCCACAAAATTATGTGAAGGCAAGACAATGGTATGAACTGGCTGCTGATCAAGGCAATGAGTCAGCCCAGGTGAACCTCGCACTCCTCTTTGCGAAGGGGCTTGGAGTTCCGCAGGATTACGCGGAAGCGGCCCGCTGGTTCCGCCGGGCAGCCCAAACAGGGAATGCACCCGCTCAAAGTCACTTGGGGTCGATGTATGCGAAAGGACATGGAGTCCCGCAAGATTCTCGCCAAGCCGAGCATTGGTTCCGTCTCGCGGCTGATCAGGGAAACGCGACCGCGCAGCTCAACCTGGGGCTCCTGTATGCCAGGGGCCAAGGAGTCGTGCAGGATTACCGCGAGGCCGAGCGTTGGTTCCATCTTGCGGCCGACCAGGGGGATGCGACCGCTCAGGTCAACCTCGGGCTCATGTATGCAAAAGGCTATGGCGTCCCTCAGGACTATGTGCAGGCGTACGTCTGGTTTGGCCGTGCTGGGACACAAGGGCATACGGAGGCTCTGCAGCTCCGACGCGCTGTAAGCAGTAAGATGACGACACTCCAAATCGCAGAAGCAGAAAAACTGACCAAGGAGTCCCGTTTGTCTCACTTTTTTTTTCAAAACTGCGCAATTGTGAACAGAATTGAGGGCGATGGTCTGGCAAGAATTATCGGCCTGGCGATGCTTGAGTCCTCGACAACCGAAGCCTGTTTTCCGAGGGTGTCGCCTTCTCGCCGTAGTCGCGACCCTTCTCATGCGGCTTCCGCTCGAGACTCGGACAAGCGTGCTGTTGGAAAACAGAAGTCATGGGGCATCAACAGACGGTAACAAACTGGATCATCGAGGTGGTTTCCCGGTCTCCCGGCTGTTTACTTGAGGATCTGATCCTGGCTTGCCCAAGCCTGACCTGGAATGAGGTGTTCATAGAGATTGACCGTTTAAGCCGAAACGGGACGCTGCTGCTCGAAAGAAAAGGCCCTGGGATTTACATCCTTCATCTTTCCGATAAGTGTTTCAAACGCTCTGATTTGAATCCATGTCTTCACCTCCACTAACGGGAGAGCATGCCAGTGTTATCGAAAAAGACTGATTACCCGCGCTATAGCACGAAATTACGGGCCGGATGTGCTCATGCCAGAATGGTTGACTATGAACTCTCAGAGGACAATGAAAAAACAGGAAACCTCATCTGCATGGAATGTGGGACGATTTTCCCTGAAGAGAATGAACGATCCAATCCGGACTAAAAAGCGGAGCGCCGATAAATCTCTGAGACTTCTACGAGTGAGCCTAAGGGAGGAGAGCCATGCTATATGCTCGTTCCTTCATCCTAATTCGCATTAATTGGTGCCGACGGCAGAGAATGCAGGCATGTACGGAGCCTGAGAAAGACGGATGGCGTGCCGAAGAGGAAGGACTCCGGGACGCCCTCCTCAAAAGAGATCACTCGAACCACTATCGGTATAGTCCGCCGGGTGTGTTCGAGCGCTATTCGATGGGCTTCGAGGACGGGCAAGCCCTGATTCGCCTTGCATGCGTGGAACGGCAATTGGCAAGCAGCCACCACTAGGACACAGGTTTCATCATCATGGCTATTGGGGGAGGAGAGACGGCATGGCAACCATACTCGTCGTCGATGATCAGGAAGCTGTATGCTCTTTGCTTCGCGTCATGCTGGAAGGGGATGGTCATCAGGTCCTCGAAGCCTCGAATGGCCGGCTTGGACTTGAGAGGTATGGAGAACGATGCCCTGACTTAGTCATCACCGATCTTGTCATGCCTGAGATGACCGGCCTTGAAATGATGTGGGAGCTGAACAGGAGATTTCTCAACGTCAAGATCATCGCCATCTCCGGCAGCCTTGCGAGTGGGGATGCACAAAAAATGGCCAAGCGGTTGGGGGCGTGTCAGACGTTTCAGAAGCCCTTAAATATGGAAGAAGTACTTAGTGCGGTTCGATACGAGTTGACGCATTGAATCTGGTAATTCTGCCAGGTCCAGGAGCAGTCAAACGCCTGATTCAGTTACGAGTGTTTCAGATCGTCGCAGCAAGACCGTGAGGCGCGGCGACACCCGAATAGGACCCGGCCGCGGCCAACTCGCGTAACCGTGACCAGCCGGGAGTTTTTGTACCACCTACTATGTTAATCCTCAGCTCGCCTGGCCGGTCCTCGATTTCTGTACCATTTCTAAGGAGAGTCTCCGACGCTGGTGAGGAGTTCGCCGAGGTGATTCGCCGCGACCACCTTGGCAAATTCCTCTGGTGTCCGATCCCGAAGCGCCTGGTGAGGACGACTCTCGTGATACTCCCGCCGCC
>JAWOMO010000119.1:0-70969 GCA_033852435.1 Nitrospira sp. | reverse complement strand
GACGCCGACGACACATGCCGGGCGTACTTGGCCATCACGCCTGAGGTATAGCGCGGGACCGGCTTCTTCACCTTCTTCAATCTGGCCATAATCTCTTTTCTGGACAAGCTCACGTTGAGTTGGCGCTTGGCGATATCGAAGACGATCGTATCCCCGTTTTTCACCGCGGCGATCGGCCCGCCTCTGACAGCTTCCGGAGCGACATGGCCGGCCATCAGGCCGTGGGTGGCTCCGGAAAATCGCCCGTCCGTCAACAAGGCGACGGAATCACCCAGCCCGGCGCCGACGATTGCTGCCGTCACACCGAGCATCTCCCTCATCCCGGGACCGCCTGACGGTCCCTCATAACGGATGACGACGACATCACCTGCCTTGATTTGTCCTGCTTTCACGGCGACGAAGGCGTCTTCTTCACGGTCGTACACCTTTGCCGGTCCGCTAAAATGCATCATCGAGTGCCCGGCGACTTTCACCACGCAGCCCTCCGGTGCGAGGTTCCCCTTGAGGATCACCAATCCACCGGTTTTCTTGATGGGATTCCCAAGCGGCCGCAATACTTGCTGACCCGGCGTTTCCGTTGCGCGCCGGGCTTCCTCGCCGATCGTCCGTCCGGTGACGGTCGGTTGGTTCTGGTGAAGGAGGCCTGCATCCAATAATCGTTTGGCGACCAGGGTCGTTCCTCCGGCGGCATAGAGGTCCGCCGCAGCAAACCGGCCACCTGGTTTCAAATCGGCGAGCAAGGGGACTTTGCGATTGATCTTGTCGAAGTCGTCGATCGTCAGCTTGATGCCGGCTTCGCGGGCGATGGCCAGCAAGTGCAATACCGCATTTGTCGATCCGCCGGTGGTGGCGACCGCCGCGATCGCATTCTCGAGTGATTTGCGGGTGATGATCTGGCGGGGTCGCAGATCCTGTTTCAACAGGTCCATGACGAGCTTGCCGCATTCGAACGCGACATCGTCTTTCCGATTGTCCATCGCGGGAACGCCGTTGAGGCCCATTGGAGAGATGCCGAGAAATTCAAAGGCAATCGCCATGGTGTTCGCGGTGAATTGTCCTCCGCAGGCCCCAGGCCCAGGGCAGGCATGGTCTTCAAGGTCCTTGAGCTCGGCATTCGTCATCTTGCCCGATGCGTGTTTGCCGACTGCTTCGAAGACGTCTTGAATCGTCACGTCATGACCCTGGAACTGTCCCGGCATGATCGAGCCGCCATAAAGCATCAACGACGGCACGTTCAATCGCGCGAGCGCCATCACGGTCCCGGGGATCGTCTTGTCGCAGCCTGACAACGCGACGACGCCGTCGAAGAGATGCCCGCGAGCCACGAGTTCGATCGAATCGGCGATGACCTCGCGGCTGATCAACGAGGCCTTCATCCCTTCCGTCCCCATCGAAATGCCATCGGAGACGGCGATGGTATTGTATTCAATCGGAGTCCCGCCTGCGGCACGGATGCCGGCTTTCACGCGTTCGGACAACCGGCGCAAATGAAAGTTGCAGGGCATGACCTCGATCCAGGTATTGGCGACACCGATGATCGGACGAGACAAGTCCTCATCGGTGAAGCCGACCGCTTTCAACATGGCCCGGGCCGGGGCCCGTCCTGGACCGACCAACAGATCGTGGCTCTTGAGCTTCAACTCCTTCGGCATGATTGCGTTACTTTCCTTTCTTGCCTTCCTTCTTCTCTTCGTGCTTCTCGTGTTTCTTCGCTTCCACGTCAATGACAGCGCCGGTGGCCGCGTCGATATGGACTTCCGACACTTTGCCGTCTGCTCCCACCACTTCCACTTCCCAGACCGTTTTGTCGTGTTTCTTTTCGAGTTCGGCTTCGACTGCCGTGCCGGGAACTTTTTCCAAGGCCGTCTTGACGGCCTGATCGATGGTCACCTTGGCTTCTTTGACGAGCGCTGCGACGTCGCCTTCCTCGTCCTTTTTCTTATCGCTCCACGCGGGAGTGACGGCCGTCAACACGGTTCCGATCATGAGGGTGAGAATGAGGCTGAAGAGTTTCACGAGGCACCTCCTTAAGTGACAGGTTGAGCACTAGTTCACGGACATGCTGCTTGGGGGAGCGGGAACGCTGCCGCCGGAGTCCTTCTGGGGTGTCCCATGGGGATTGCCACCGTGCGGATTCATCATGCCGCCGCCATGCGGGCCGGCAGAGGATTTCCCGCCCTCTTTATGTTGCTGCATCATCTGGTCGTGTTCAGCCTTCTCCTTGGCGCGCTGCTCCGGCGTCAAGAGGCCGAGAACTTCACGGCGTGTCTTGATGGACGTCATGCGCAAGGCGACCTGCATAGACTCACTCTGCTTCAACTTCGCTTCGATGGCCGCGAGGTCGGACTTCTCATCGTCGGTGAGCGCTTTGAGCTCCCGTTCGGCGATTTGGATGTCGGCTTCGGCCTTAATCCGTGTCTTGTCGAGATTCAATTGAATGTCCTTGAGCTTGGCCACCTGGTCTGCCGTCAGGCCGATGTCCTTGTCGTGCTTTAAGAGATGCCGGATCAGATGTCCGGCGCTGCTGTGCATCATACCCATGCCGTGGCCGCCCATGGCGCTGTGACAGTCGCCCGAATGCCCGCCCTTCCCATACCCCGGCTCATTGGCCCAGACAGTCGGAAGTCCGAGCATCAGCGCGAACGCCGATACGATGCCGAGCGTGGAGATTGTTCTGGTTGCCTTCGTCATGCCGTCCTCCTTGAGTTGATGAAGCCTCTGAAGATGGAATGCAGCATTATCGCACAAACAAACCGCCTTCGCCCTTCAGCCCGTTGAACAGAAACTGAACGGCTAAGGCGGCTAGGAGTAAACCCATGAGGCGCGTGATGATTTTCTCCGCTAACGGGCTCATCCACTTGGCGCCGGACGCGCCGACTGCCAAGATGGCGTAGCTTGCCAGAGCAACCAGCGCAACGCAAGCGAGTAAGACGCCCCGATAGGTCCAGGATGCCGCCTGAGCGTCCAGCAGGATCACCGTTGAAATGGCCGCCGGGCCAGCCAGCATCGGGACGGCGAGGGGAGTAATCGCGATATCATCTTTTGTCGCGCCCTCCGCCGTTTCTGCCGCGGTTTCTTGAACGGGTGAGCGCTGCGCCCGCAGCATGTCCAGTGACACCAACAACAAGACGAGCGCCCCAGCGACCTGGACGGCCTGGAGCGTGATGCCGAGCAACGAAAACAGCGATTGGCCGACGAGGGCAAACCCCATCAAGATCCCCATCATCACGACGCAGGCCGTGCGGGCCATCCGGAGCCGCTGGTTCAGAGTATCTCTTGCGGTCATGGCCAGAAAGGCCGGGACAGTCGCGATGGGATCGACGATCACGAAGAGCGAACTAAAGGCCAGCACGGCATACTCGGTCTGGGTCATCGTGGCTACCGCATACGCGTCTGATTGAGAAGCTCGGTTCGCGGGTCCGGATGTTTTCCGCGTCCCAAGCGTTCATAGAGCGTTTGGTCCTCTTCGGTCAGGGAAGGCGGCATCACGAGTTGGAGCGTCAAGAACAAGTCGCCATGACCGCCGGTTGCAGAAGGGAGCCCTTTGCCTTTCAAGCGCAGTTTTCCCTCAGCCCGGCTCCCGGCCGGGACTTTCACGCGGACCGGTTCCGTCAAGGTCGGTGCCATGACCTCTGCACCCAGGGCGGCTTCCCAGGGATAGACCGGCAGCATCACATGAATATCGCTGCCTTGCCGCCGAAAGACGGAGTCTTGCGGGACCACGACATGCAGATAAAGATCGCCGCGCTTGCCGCCATTATGGCCGGGCTGTCCTTTCCCCGCGACACGCACGCGTGTGCCGTCCTGAACGCCGGCGGGAATCTTGACCTCGATCGTTTTCGCCTCCGTCGTCGAGCCGCTCCCAAAGCAGGTGGGGCAGGTCCGGTTGCGCAACGTTCCGGTACCCTGGCAGGTCGAGCAGGGGAGGGGCTCACGCAGACTCACACGTTTCGTCACGCCGGTGAGCACTTCCCGCAAGGTTAGATCAACTTCCGTTTCTAAATCATCACCGGGAATGGCAAAGCCGCGCCCGCCTCCCGCCTTGCCTCGCCCGCCGAACAGATTTTCGAAGATATCGGAGAACGCTTCGCCGCCGAATGAACCGCCGGCCTGTCCGCCGCCGAATCCCTGGGCGCCTGCCTGCTGACGTGCTTTCTCGTAGGCCTCGGCCTGTTCCCATTGCGCACCATACTGATCGTATTTTTTGCGCTTGTCCGGATCGGATAGGACTTCGTGCGCTTCGTTGAGTTCTTTGAATTTCTTCTCCATCTCGGCTTTTTTTGAGCCCGAGTGGAGGTCAGGATGGTATTGGCGGGCCAGCCGGCGATAGGCCTTCTTGATGTCATCCGCCGTGGCCGTGCGTGAGAGGCCGAGGATCAGATAGTAGTCGCGCGCCGTGGTTGCCATAGGTGTGGAGATAACGTTGAGATTTGGAGAATCAACGGTGCTTCGGGCAGCTTACGGGGTCGATGGAGGCTTTGCAAGCACCGTCAAGGCGGCTCACAGGGGGGTGGGAGCTTTTGCCCGAGCCATCAATTTGCAATAGGAACAGACCTCCGAAGTGGTGGGCTGCTTGCAGATACGACATGGATGCAGCATGGCTTGATCTTTTTCGGCCATGGTCGTGGGGGCAGATTCCTTCTTGCTCTGCTTCTCGAGAAACCCCCAGTAGAACGTCTGTTTCGTCCCGGGCGACTCGGTTTCCAATCGATTCAAGACTTCCTTATAGAGCAAGGATCGAGCGCCCTGCGCCATCGGACATTCGTCCACGATATAGTCAATCTTGTTCAGGACGCAGTAGGCAGCCAACTCCCGCTCCGTCAACCGATAGAGAGGCTTCACCTTTTTGGCAAATCCTTCCACAGAGGCGGGGAGACTCGGGCCCTGCTTATCAAGGTACTCTTCCTGCCAATGCAGGACGTTGCCGAGCAGGCGGGCCGCTTCGTCGTCAAGATTGTGGCCGGTGGCCATCACATCATACTCGTGCTCAATCGCCGCGCGGTTGAACTGATAGCGCTTGATTGTCCCACATGTACTGCAGGTCGGGCGATGAACCAGGTGCGCCAGCTCTCGAATGCCGGCGCCTTCTTCTTGTTCCACCTTATGGGTATGGAGCGTGGCGCCAAGGGGGGCCGCGATTCTGTCGGCGAATAGACGGACCTTCTCGTAGGATCGATCTGAATAGCCGCCGATGCCGAGGTTCACATAGAGCGCATCGGCCTTGTATCCGAGCTT
The DNA here is from genome assembly GCA_033852435.1 of Nitrospira sp. Lineage (GTDB taxonomy): Bacteria > Nitrospirota > Nitrospiria > Nitrospirales > Nitrospiraceae > Nitrospira_C. Next base: position 65,734 of record JAWOMO010000119.1, on the reverse strand, counting down.
CAAGAGGACATCCCAGAGGGCCAAACTGTCTTTCCCGCCGGAGACGGCGACCAGAATTCGCTGGTCCTTTCCGAACATCTTCTGCGACTTGATCGCCTTGGCCACCTGATCATGGACGAAGCCGTTGAAACAGCCCTTGCAGAAGCTCGCGTGGTGGCGCGGAAGCTTGATGACGGCCTTGGTTTTACACTTCGTGCAGTCCATGGCCCCGATCTTACGAGCGGAATAATGGCAAATGCAAATGCTGTGAGGAGGGAAAACGTAACTGATTCGTGCAAAGCGGTAGGGCAGGAACGGGTGCGAAGGTTAGTTGGAAACCTAATAACAATTGCTTCTGGCAGATAGGCGGGTACAATTCCTTCCACGAGTCTGTTTGATTCGGGATAAGTCGGAAACGTGCGATGGCAAGACCTGAGCTGGCCCGGAAAAAACAGACACATCCTGTCCCCGTTCAAAGGTGTCTGTCAAATCCGGGCCACCTCAACCTGCCCCCGTTTGGGCATTCAATCCCCAACTCCTGAGCCCAAGGGGCCGGTGCCCAGCTACTTCAACGGCTCTGTGTTTTATTCCCGCCATAAAGCGTGCTCTTTTCACCACTGCGTCTGTGCGTTAACAACGGGCCAGAGCCTCGCAACAGCCTGTCTTTCTCAATGTTTGCCCCCATGGTAATCCGTGGTATCGCCGTTGCTAAGACATAGCCATGTATTCCCATGGGCCAACGCCTTCGCGGGGCATGTGGTGATGCCTATTCGGGTGCTGGCTCCTGTCCCCGATGATCTGTTTACAATGATTGGCAGGACACTGAGGCCATTGTAAGGCTGGTACACATATGATGACCGACTAAATATCGTTGAGTGCCTTGTATGGACAAGCCAGAAAACCAAAACTGCGGGAGGTACTTATGGGAGTAAATAGGGGAATAAAATTGATTGGGACGTTGCTTGTCATATCTATGTTGGGAGGTACGGCGCCCTTGCTTGCTGCTTCGACAAAGGTGCATGACGCTACGCAGCAGCTGTATGACCGGGTGATGGAAGAATTTAAGCATGGTGATTATATAGCCGCTATGGCAGGTTTCAGGCTTTTTATTGAGTTGTATGGCCAATCACCTTTAGCAGCGAACGCTCAATATTGGATTGGAGAATGTCAGTACCGGTTAGGGCGCTACAATGATGCCCTCAATTCCTTCTACAACGTCCGCTCATATAACCCAGTGAGTCCCAAACTGGCTGCATCTGCATTTAAGATTGGCCAGACCTACTCAAAGCTCGGCGAATATGAAAAAGCGCGCCTCATGTTTGACCGGGTTCTCGACCAATATCCGAATGGCGCCGAAGCCGAGCTCGCTCGCAAGGCGATGAATGTCACGATCTCTAAAAATTGACGGAAAACTGAAAAGAAGTCAGGTCTTGCAATCGTACATCGTGCCACGCTGAGTTCCGTCCGCTATTGCGAAGACCTTCTTTCTTTTTTGAGGAGCCGTAGGTAGGTATCGAGGTTTTACCCGCCCGAGATCACCGGCCGGATTTCGATCTGGTCCTTGTCGAAGAGCATCTCGTCTTCGGTCACCAGTTCGTCGCCGCGGATCACCAGGTGCGCTTCGACGACAAGACTCAGCTCACGCAGGACGTCTTTGGCCCGCTTCGGACCTTTGATTTCAACGGTTCTGGCCGGATGACTGAGCTGGACTTGCATGGCAGGGATGATACGGCTGGCTCGTTGCGAATTGCAAATAGCCGCGAGCTTACTTGTCGGACGATCGCCGTTGCTCCCGGAGATTTTCAAGCGCCTTCAAAATCTCAACCGGACGTGGCGGACAGCCAGGGATGCGGACATCCACAGGAATGTGACGGTCGACCGGTCCGGTCACGGCGTAGCTCCCCTTGAAGACGCCGCAGTTGATGGCGCAGTCGCCGAGGGCGATCACTATTTTCGGATCTGGCGTCTGTTTGTGCACGTCTTTCAAGGCGTGTTCCATGTTCACCGTGACTGCGCCGGTCACGACGAGGGCATCAGCATGGCGGGGCGAGGCGGCGATGTGGACGCCGAACCGCTCGACGTCGTAGACAGGATTGCCCAATGCGTTCATCTCCATCTCGCAGGCGTTGCATGAACCGGTATCCACTTCGCGAATGGTCAACGACCGTCTGAACGGCGAGGCTTTCTCACGTACCTCCGGTGTGAGCTGTTCGGCTGGTTGCTTGGCCTGGGGATGCTGGCCCGTCACGACTCCGGTCTTGAGACTCTTCTTGAGAATACGAAACATGCTTCCTCCCTCGCTGTCAGCCGTCAGCTAGCAGCATTCAGCTCTGAGCCGACAGCAGATGGCTGATCGCTTGCGTCTCACAGATCGTTCCCCGCATACGACAAATTGAAACTCTTATTGATCAGCGGAAAATCAGGAATGATGTTACCCACTACGGCCCATTGGATGGCGGGCCAGTTCACGAACGAGGGGTCTCGCACCTTGCACCGATGGATCCGACCGTTCTCACCGGCCATCACGAAATACAGAATTTCTCCCCGCCAGCCCTCTACGGAAGAGAGCGCCCACTCGCCGGGGTTTGGTGAGCGAACCGGCGCCGCGACGAGCGGGCCTTGCGGAATTGTGTTGCGAATCTGGCGGATCAGCCGCATCGAATCGTGAATTTCGTCCAGGCGCACGCGCAATCGAGCGCGGACATCCCCGTATCGATAGAGGGCAACGTGAGGGGGAAACTCGTCATAGGCGGCGAATGGGCGATCCCGCCGGACGTCCTGATCGATCCCCGACGCCCGTCCCACCACGCCGATCACACCGTGATCCCAGGCCGTGCGTTCCGTCAGGACGCCGGTGGTTTCCAAACGGTCCGTAAGCGAGGCGTTTGCGAAGATGATGGCCTCGAGTTCCGAAAAATCCTTCTCGATCTGATCGAGTACATCGACGATTTCGCATCGTTGCTGGGCCGGGACGTCTTTCGCGACTCCGCCGATCGTCATGGTCTCTCGCAAAAATCTGGAGCCGGTCAGCCGGTCGTTGAGCTGCATGAGACGTTCTTTCAGCCGTCCACAGTGGGCATGGGGGAGCGCATACGCGGTGTCGTTGCAGATCGCTCCGACGTCTCCGAGGTGATTGTGCAGCCGTTCAAGCTCGAGAAAAAGCGAACGCAAGTATCTGGCGCGTCGGGGCACGTCGATGCCGAGGAGCGTTTCCACTGCCTGGCAGTAGGCCAGACTGTGCCCGACGGTCGCATCGCCGGACACGCGTTCTGCGAGCGGCACCGCCGCGGTGAGTGTCTGTTGCTCGAACAGCTTTTCCACCCCACGGTGTTTCCAGAAATGGCGGACTTCGAGTTGCATGATCGGCTCCCCGGCGACGGAGAAACGGAAATGCCCCGGCTCGATGATGCCGGCATGGATCGGTCCGACCGGCACTTCGAAGACGCCCTCGCCCTCGATGTGACGGAACCGAAAGTCCCCTTGTTGCCGGTCCAAGACCTTGTCCCACGCAAAGTCTTTCTTCAACGGGTGGGTGCCCTTCGGCCAATGTTCGTGGCGAACCAGACGACGGAGATCCGGATGGCCTTGCGGGATCAAGCCGAACAGATCACGGATTTCCCGCTCATACCATTGGGCGGCATGGATCGACGGTGTAATGGAGGTGAAGAGACGGTCTTGGCCTGCCAACTCCAACGTCAGCAGCACCCAGGGTTGGCGTGAGTCCAACGCAAACAGATACTGAATCTCGAATCGCTCCGCCATAGGGCGGCAATCGACAGCGAACAGGAGGGCAAGGCGGCCGTGCATTTTCTCATGAAGAAACCGGGCCAGTTCCGGAAGCCGGTTCTGGTTCATGCGGCAGCGCACCAGGCCGTTGCCGCATGGATAGTCCGGAACCAGGCCGGGGAAGGCTGCCTCTATCCGCTGCTCTATCGTCTGGTCTTGCGATGGGCGATCCGTCACTCGTCCTCCCAGGTTATCGGCTCAGCAACATGGTTGAGGCGTTTTCAAAGAGTTGTCGCAATGGAGGCGGCAGAGCCCAGCAGAACCCCACGAGCACGGCTCCCAGGAGAATGATCGGGATGTGGCCCACCGACCACCGTTCACCCCGAAGGATGTCTTTCGGTGCTGTGCCCCAGATCATGCCGGTGATGCGATAGAGAAAGCCGGCGAACGCCACGAGGCTACAGAGCAGCAGTATGACAACCGGAAACGCCGGGCTAGGCCTGGTCCACTCGCCGGGAAGTCCGGATGCTGCGAGCGCGGTGACAATCTGCGTTTCACTGGTGAAGAGCGCGAAGGGCGGGAGTGCGGCAAGCGCGAACCCGGCGATCATCAAGGCCAGTGCGGACCAGGGCAAGACGGTCGCGAGACCGCGGACCTGATCAATCTCGACAGTCTTGAACCGCCTGTGGATGTTGCCCGCAGCAAAGAAGGCGAGCGACTTCGCGAAGGCGTGATTAACCAGATGGAACAGTCCGCCGAAATTCCCGATGGGTCCTCCGACGCCGAACCCCACCATCGCTAATCCCATGTGCTCGATGCTCGAGTAAGCAAACAGCCGCTTGTAGTTGTGTTGCAGGAGGATGAAGAAAGCCGCGAGCGCGAACGAGACGAGCCCGAACAGAGTCAGCAGGCCGCCGGTGAATTCCAGGGAGACGGCTTGATCGACGATCCCGCGGCTTCTGATGATCGCATAGGCCGCCACGGTCTCCAATACGCCGGCCAGCATGGCCGCCACCGGCGCCGGCGCTTCCGTGTAGGCGTCGGGTAGCCAGCTATGCATCGGCACGAGGCCCACTTTCGTCCCATATCCGACAAACAGAAACACAAACGCCAGTTTCAGAATGTGGGGATCCAGCTGGGCTGCGACCTGCTGAAGTTGGGTGATGTTCAGGGCCGAACTCACGTCGCCCAGCACGCGAAGGGAGGAATAGTACATCAACACGACTCCAAACAGGGCCAGGGAGATTCCGACGGAACAGAGGATCAAGTATTTCCAGCCTGCCTCCAACGATTCGCGCCTTCTCCAGAAGGCGATGAGAAACGTCGTCGCCAAGGTCGTGGCCTCGATCGCCACCCATTGCACCCCTAAGCTGTTCGCGACGGTGGCCAGGACCATGGCCAGAATGAACATATGAAACAGGAAGAAGAACAGATTGAGCCGTTTGGGCGCGATCACGCCACGGGCCACCTGCTCGTCCATGTAGGACCGCATATAGAGCGAACAGGCCAGGCCGACCGTACCGATAATGAATAGAATGACCGACGAGAGGGCGTCGATGTAAATGATCTCCCCGAATGCCGTGACTGAACCTTGTGCGAAGACGAATCGCGCAATCATGACTTCAGCGGCGACCAACGTCCCGATGCTGATCAGATTGGTCACATGCAGCCAGCGCGAACCGGTGATGAGCAGGCTGAGCCAGCCGGCAGTCAGCGGTGCGAGCAGCAGCAGACTGACGGCGATCGTCAAGATGTGTCCGTTCATTCCTTCAACTCGCTAAGACGGGTAGTATCCACACTGTCAAACGCGTCTTGCAGCCGATTCGTATAGATGCCGGCAATCAAGGCTGCGACCAGCACATCGAAAAACACGCCTAATTCGACGATCAGCGGCATTCCGTACGTCGCAGCCGTGGCTCCCAAAAAGAGGCCGTTTTCCATGACCAGGAAGGCGATTAATTGCGTCACGGCCTTCTGGCGCGCAATCATCGTGAAGAAGCCGATCATCACGATGGCCAGGGCAATCGCGAGCGAATCGCGGGTCAGCAGATGCCCGAACGGAATGATCGGCTGCGTAATGAAAAAGGCGATCATCACCAGTGCCCCGCAGATGAGCAGGCTGGCCGGCACGTTGACGTTCATCACCAGTTCACGGGTGACGTTGAGCCGCTCGATGACGCCTTTCAGCACGCGGGGGATCACGATCACTTTCACCACCACCGTCAGGGCCGCCGCAATATAAATGTGCCGAGTTCCTGTCAGGAAGGCCACCAAGGCGGCAGTCATGGCCAAAAACAGGGATTGCAAGGCGAAGAGATCCACGCAGGCCGAAAGCCGGCGTTGTGCGACGATGGCAAAGCAGGTCAACAGCAACAGGGCCGAGCCCAGGTCGACGAGTTGAGAGCCCATGTGCGGAGTCAGCCAGGACATGGTCAGCCTCGCAAGATGTAAAAAAACAGCAATCCGAGCAACGCCAGGATGAAGGCGACGCCGAGCAAATCGGTGACGCGGAAGAGACGCAGCTTGGCAAACATGCATTCCATCGTGCCGATCAGTACGGCCAGGAAGGCGACTTTTACCAGATACACCGCCAGCCCGATCGACAGGCCCATCGGCGTGAGGGTGGTGGCGATGCCCCAAGGAGCGAACACGTTGGCGATGAGGGTCAGGAACACCAGCAGTTTGATGCCGGAGGCCCATTCAATGAGCGCGAGATAGCGCCCGGAATATTCCAGCACCATGGCCTCATGAATCATGGTCAGTTCGAGATGGGTGGCTGGGTTGTCGACGGGGACCCGTCCCGTTTCCGCAATGGCCACGATGAAGAGCGCGGCGAGCGCCATCAGATGCGGAGACGGATCCGTCACGATCCCTTCAAGCAGGGCGGTCTTATGGACGATCGTGCTGAGGTTAGTCGAGCCCGCAGTCAACGCGATCGCAAAGATCGCCATGATCATGGCCGGTTCGGTCAGCGAGGCGACGATCGATTCCCGGCTGCTGCCCATGCCTCCGAAGGACGAGCCCGCATCGAGCCCCGCGAGGATCAGAAAGAACGTCCCCAGCGCGATCAGATAGACGAAGGCGATGACGTTGCCGGCAAAGTTCAGCGGCATTTGCGACGCGAAGACCGGCACGAGCAGCCCGGCCGTCAGCGTCGAGGCGAAGATGATATAGGGAGTTGCTGTGAAGATCCATGAGGTGGTGGTTGAGACCACCGGCTGCTTTCTGAACAGCTTGGCGAGATCCGCATAAGGCTGGAAGATGCTCGCCCCTTGCCGGCACTGGAACCGGGCCTTCACCTTTCTGATGAGGCCGACGATAGCAGGCGAAGCGGCCAGCAGAATTAAGGCTTGAGCCAGCGTGAGTGCAGTTGCCTGAAGTATGGTCTGGACTGTCGTCATGAATTTCCGTTAGAGCGCGACCAACAACAGCACCACCAGCGTGACGAACATATAAGCCAGGTACAAATGGAGACTGCCTGCCTGGACGATCCGCAATCGCTCAGCCAATCCGGAGACGAACGTGACGGTCGGATCATAGAGGTATTTTTGGAACAACGGTTCGATGTGAAACTCGAATCGTCGCCGTTTGGCGAAATAGCGCGACTCCTCCAGAAATTCGGTTTCGAGCTTCACCGTCGGTTGATAGATCGTGCTGAACACCCGCTTGATCGGCTGTACGAATCCTGTCGCGGTGTATTCCATGCGAGGAGAGAGGTTGATGCCGCATCCCCAGGTCTTGTAGTGCCGAATGGCGCGCGCGCCCCCGAACAGCGCAACGAAGGCGAGTCCTACTGCCACGGCTCCGGCGAGGACGAGAGCCAGCACCGGGGAGGACAGGCTGGAGAACTCCACATTCACCGGGGCGAGGGCCCACCCGTCGAGCGCCAGCATCTTGTTCGCGATTGATGTTCCGGTCATCGGGACCGTCACGCGGTCCAAGAGGGGGACGATTACCATCGGAGCGATACCAAGGACGACGCAGGCGGTTGCCAGCAAACCCATTCCGATGCGCATGGGCCAGGGCACTTCCTCGGCATGCCGTGCATGAGAGCTGCGAGGCAGAGCTAAGAACGAAATTCCGAACGCTTTGGCGAAACAGGTGAGGGCGAGCACTCCGGTGAGCGCCAGCATGGCGGCGGCGATGGGGAGCATCAGCTTCATCAGTAACGAGGGCATCTGGAAGCTCAAAAAGAGGCTTTGGAAAACCAGCCATTCGCTGACAAACCCGTTTGTGGGCGGCAATGCCGCGATCGACACCGCGCCAATAAGAAAGAACAGACCCGTCCAGGGCATTCGACGCAGCAGGCCGCCGTATTCCTCCATGTTGCGGGTATGGGTCGCGTAGAGCAGCGATCCGGCGCCGAGAAACAGCAAGGCCTTGAACATCGCATGATTGATCGTGTGGTACAGCCCTGCGATCAATCCGAGCGCGGCTAATTCTTCAAGCCCGTAGCTGTGAAAAATCATTCCCGCACCGATTCCCAGCAGAATAATCCCGATGTTCTCGACGCTATGGTAGGCGAGAAGGCTTTTGAGATCGTGCTCCATCAAGGCGTACATCACGCCCAGCAACGCCGAGACTGCGCCAATGACGAGCACGGTGAATCCCCACCACCAGGGAAACTCTCCGCCGAGGAAATCGAAGGAGACCCGCAGCAAGCCGTAGATCGCGGTTTTGATCATGACGCCGGACATGAGGGCCGAGATGTGTGACGGCGCGGCAGGATGGGCATAGGGCAGCCACACGTGCAACGGGATGATCCCTGCCTTAGTGCCGAAACCGATGAGCGCGGCGAGAAACGTGAGCGTCCGCAGGTTTTCCGACAAGGGTTGTTCAGGATGGCGAAACGCGTCGAACGAGAACGACGCACCTTGTTGGAACAGGAGAAGAAACGTCAGAAGGATGAAGGCGGTGCCCACATGCATCATGATCAAATATAAAAAGCCTGCGTGACGCACCTCCGCTTTCTCGTGTTCCGTCACGACGAGGAAGTAGGAGACCAGAGACATCAGTTCCCACACGATGAGGAAGAAGAATCCGTTATCCGCGAGGACCACCAGTGTCATCGAGCCGAGAAAGGCATTGAAGAGCGATCCCAACACCGCGATCGACACGCGCCCATCAAAATGCCGCACGTATCCGATGGCATAGATCGCCGCGGCGAGGCCGGCCAGGGAAATGGTCATTAAGAAGAACGAAGCCAGCCCATCGAGCCGGATCGCACAGGCGAGCAGAGGAATTGTCGAGGAGATCGAGCCCGTGACTGGTTCCGAAGCCGTAAGGCCAAGCAGGCCTAAGGCGATGCCGGTGCAGGTCGCGACGATGGCGCAGATGCCGGAGGCGAGACTCTGCGCCTGGCGCCGTTGAAGACAGAGCGGCAGCAGCATCCCGACCGCATACCCCCCGAGAAGAACCCACAACAGGTTTAGCATGCCGTCGGTGGATGCATTATCGCTCTTGGCGGGTTAACTTGGGGCTGATCTGATCCCGGACATCGTCTGTAATTCCGTACCGGGTATAAGGATAATCGACCATCTCATTGGCGCAGAGCCATCCACTGGAAGCAGGAATCAGCATCGTCAGCCACACCATGTTCAGTGGTCCTGCTTCTTGATCATCGGATCGATTTCTCTCTGCGTTTCCTCGGACACGTTGTAGCGAATGTAAGGATGATCCATCACCTCGTTGGCGTAGAGCCGCCCGATCGGGGCCGGGACTGCGATATTGGCCTCCACGGTCCCTTTCGGGCCGATGGTGACGGTTCGCTCGATCGCGCTACGCACGTAGGGATGCCAGACGACCAGCTTATAGGTGCCCGGCGGCACATCGGTGATGGTGAACCGGCCCTGCTCGTCCGTCTTGGCAAAGTACGGGTTGGTGACGGCCACGCCCCAGCTTTCCATGTAGGCGTGGAAGCCGCATTGCATGACGAAGATCCGGCGGTTCTTGCTGAGATTGACCAATTGCTTCATCGGCGCGCCCGCCATGTGTTTGTGATACATCCCGGCGTCGCTGCGATCCTTGAAGTTGCGCGGGTGCTGCGGATTCATCGGCAGCGGCACGTTGAATAGCACGCGCGCACCCAAATTCGAGGTTTCATAAGCCTGGATGTCGTGCATGACCGGGTCCATGTTGACCACCGTCACTGACTGATCGTCCCGCACGACTGTGGTGAACGGAACGAAGAGGCAGTCTCTCGCTTCGATTTGCGGCACGCCTTTTTCGTCGAAGGGCTTGCCCTTGTTAATCCCTTCGAGATAAACCACCACGTCACGAAACTCGCCCGCAGGTCCGACGTTGAACGGTTGCAGGATGCGCCAGCCTTGCCCATCAGAAATGCGCCCGCAATAGTATTGGTCCGGTAAGGTAACCAGGTTGTAGCCTTTGGGCTTCGGCACCTTGCCGTCGAGGGTAATCGTGCCCACCACACGGCCGCCGTCGGTAACGGCGGCTTCTTCATAAGACCAGGCGGGCGAGCCTATTCCCGTCATGATTGCGATCAGCGCGGTCACGAAATATCGCATGGCATTCCTCTCCTCATAAGAATGGATAATAAACATAGGTCCAAATACACACACGCACAAGACATGACGCCTCTCGGGTTTACGAGGGTCGCGTCCGTTTCTGCCGATGCACCGAGTCCACGATGCGTTGAATCGTGTCGGCGGTCAGGTCGCGAATCGTCACGTGCGCTTCGTCGTCGCCGTTGAATGTGCAGAGCGCGATAGTGAAGCAGTCCGTGCCGCCGCGGATAATCTTGAGCGCGATATTGGACTGATGACAGTGTACACCCACAAAGAGACAAACGTCGATCTTGTTCTTCCAGATGGTCAGGTTCGGATGGTTCGGGTTGATCTCGTGCTCCGCCACAATCTTCGGATACTTCGGCCGGTAATCGGCCATCGGGATGAGCCTTGCCGGAACAGCGTTCGCCAACGCCTTCACCACTTTGGACTCGCGCACCGCCTGTTCGTTCCAGGCCCAGAGGACCAGCGGACCCGGGAAGATCGTCGGGTTCTTCGCGTGGATCAACCGGCGCGCCGTTTCGTCGATCGCCTGTTGCTCCGGCACGCGCTTTCCCATGACGAGTCCTTCACCCTTGGAGGGACCGATCACGCCTCGTTCTGAGACGGAGGGTGGGAGGTAGCCTTCGGGACCCAGTGTCATTTCGTACGGTTTCATCTTCCCAACTCCTTTTCTCTTTCGTGGTGATTAAGCAGCTCCCAAGCTTTCTCGAAGAAAAATATCCATCGGCGTGAGCGCTTGTCCGAGGGGTGGGGTCAACACGCTCGCGGGAAATGAACAGGCTGCCCGTAGCCGCTCCTCATAACCGTGGGTCCGGTTTGATTCGACCAGGACGATACGCTTGACGGTTCTGGCAAAGGACTCCAATTCCTCCTTCGGGAACGGCACGATGACTTTCGGATACAGACTTGCCACGTTGAGGCCGAAATTCCGGCAGAGCGTGACGGCGTCGCGAACGACGCCTTGCGCTGCTCCCCATGCGACAAAGCCCACATCCGCGTTGGGCCCTTCCTCTCGGTCGACCATCGCGGTGACTGGATCAGGCTGATACGGTACGGCTGTGTTTCCCTGGTCGGTGCTCCCGCGACGAATCCTGCCGACCAGGGAACGAATCTCGACGCTTTGCTGGCGACGCGCGACAGTTTCTTCGATCAAGACGCCGACGCCGTCACTCAGCCCGTCGTGAATCAGGGCGTGCCCCGCAAGCAACAGCCCGAGCGCATTCGAAATGTCGGGAGCGACGAAGACTTTTGGAGCCGTGAAGGCATCGAGACAAGTCCGGACAGAAGAAGCGTCTCCCTGCAGGATGGCCATCACCTTGCCTTGTGGCATTCGATAGGCCTGCAAGCCCGGTTGGTTTTTGCTCTCAAGCACCGAGACGATGGAGCCGGCCATTCCTGTGTGGCGGGTGACCCATTGTGCCACCGCCGACCCGTTCAACTCACTGCCGCAAGCCTCCCCACAGTCACAGGCACTGACCGCGAACCCCAGCATGATGGCCTGATGGGGAGTCAGGAGTACCTGCCCCGGGGCATCGGAAGCCGGAGACTGTGGCAGCGCATACGCATCGTGTTTTTCAAGCACTCTCCGGGCATAGTCCCACCCCGCTGCGAACGAACGAGGAGTCGCCGCCGCGGCGGTCAGGTCTGGGAAGGCCTCTTCCTGGATACCCAACAGTTGCAAGAGGGCTCCCAACGCTGCGAACCCTTTGCCGATGACACCTTCGCCACATGAGGCACAGAGGGCGGAGAGGGGAATGTGATAGGGAACCACTCCTTCGGGGAGGATCGGAGGCACCTGCGGGTGAGCGGGAGGGTCCCAGAGGAAGACGCTGCCCGGCTGGAGACCGAACTGCCGGAATTCCGGCAGGTGCTCACTCAAGTAAATGAGCACATCGCATCCATCCCCCATCGAGTAGAACGTCCGGGCTGCAATGCGGATATGCAACAGATTGTCGTGGGAGTCGCCGTTGAATTTTCCGCTTTGGGCCATCACTGCGAAGCCTCGATCAATGAGATATTGGGCGATCGGAGACCAGGTCTTGAGCAAAGCCGGCGCGCCTGGCCCTACGACTTTGACGACGAGATCGAAATCTTGATCGGAATGAGCCGGCAGCCAGGCCGTGAATGGAGCCATATCACTCGACTGCATACCTAAACACGGTAGGCATTTCGCAGCTCCTTGAGGCCGGAGACACTGAGCCAGCGCACGGCGTATCCGCTCAGAAAAAAATGGTCGTACACGGCGGACAGAAAGACGTGGCCGTCGTGCGGACAGACCGGATGCCCTTCCCAGTCCCTGAGTCCCCGACGCAACAGGGCCTGCAATCCCGCATGGCTCGTGGCAATCGCGCCGGTCGTGAGATCAAGCCAGACAAGGGCGGTTGCCCCTCTGGGGTAATGGATGACGACGATATCGGCATGCTCTGACATATGTTCAGATGCTCTTGCGGGTTATCGTTTCTTCTTCTTTTTAGTCGCGGACTTCTTCTTGGATGTCTTGGTCGTCGCCTTGCGTTTCGCTGCCATCTGGTCCCCCCTGTGAGGAAGAGTGATGAACAATTCGGCCTGTCGCGGAACCTGACTCCGTTGCCCGGTGATCGAAGTAAACGGGCCGCGCCGCCACTAAAGCCTGCGTTCGCTGTCGGCCCGAATATTCCGGCGAAACACAGTTGATTCAACGAGTCCTAGAGCGCAGGCATGCTTTTCTCTTGATCTCTTACGCCACTGCCACCCGCTCGGGCCGGACATAGATGGTTTCAGCCTGCATCAAGCCGTCGCGGCCGCGGTTGTAACTGATCTCGACAAATTCACCTGCACATAGGCTCGAGAGATCCACCCGTTCTATCCCCCGTGCGATCAGTGTCTGTCTCCCGACGAAGGCCCGGACTCGGATCGTCGTTCGTGCAGACAGGATCGCCTTGACCTCAACCCACGGAGTGCCGTGGAGATCATCTTCAATCCGACTGAGACAGCCCCAGATCGTCGGCATGGGTAGCGCTCTGTCACTGGTTTGACTGGAGAGGCTGCCCTGTTCGCCGTCGACAGCGAGCCAGCCCCTCACGCGCTGTGAGGCTATTCGGGTTGCACGCTAAGACCGCTTTCCAGTGGAACAAGGCCTCCTCATGCTGCTCTAACTGTTCAAGCATGACGGCAAGTTCGCATCGTGTCAGAATATCTGCGGGACAGAGGGTCAATGCATCTTGCAGCCGAATGAGTTGAGCGAGCCATTCGTGATTCGACCCCCGCGATCCGGGGTAGTGCGGTTCCGCGGAGAAAGCCGGGCTCAGGTCTTTGCTTGCTCCGCCGATTTTTTTGCCTGTCCTCTCCACAACAGCTCCCGTCAGCTACGCCTGAAGTGGATGCACTCGTTCGACCCCGTGATTTGCGCGGATCTGCGTGCCGGTCAACCGTACGGTCTTCCCGTCTTTCGGCAATCCGATGCCGAGTTCCTTCCGGACCGTTCTGAAAATACTGATGATATGGTCCATCTTTTTCACATCCAGGTCCTGCACGCTCAACATCGCGTCCTCATGAATGTCGTGGCAGAACGCGACGGTAAGACAGTTCGTTCCCGCTCGCACCATCCGCAACGCGAGGTTGGCATAGTGACAATGAATCCCGATGAACAACGCCGCTTCAATCTTATTTCCCCAGATAGTGAGATTGGGGTGGTTGGGATTGATTCCCTCCTCCGGATCGATCTTGGGATACTTTGGACGATAGTCCGGCATGGGAATGATCATCACGTCTGGAATTTCTGCCGCAAGTTTCAACAGCGCCTGCCCTTTGGCCATCCATTCGTGATGCCAGGCCCAGCAATACAACGGACCGGGAAAGATCGTGGGATTCTTGCGGCTGTAGAGTTGTCTGGCCGCCTCAGCGATCACTTCATCCTCCGGCGCATGACGTCCATACAACAGTCCGAATCCGGAATCCGGATGAGTGACGCCCATCTCCATTGCTGATGGAGGGTGGAACCCCGCAGGCCCGACATCGATGATCCGTTCAAGCTTCGCTGATTCCATGGGACCCATGCATCGTTCCTTTCTGTCTCGTGTTGTGATGAGGGAACCCCCTCCACGTTCAGCCGCCTGAGTGCTTGGACATCCCGAAGCACTTCGTGGGCTGTGGCTCTAGAAAGCGTGCCTCGCACATGACGAACGTCATGAGCCAATGCAGGGAGGATGCCGCCGGTGCACTTCGTCAGACGTCGATGGTGGTGCCAAGGAAATTGCGCACTTGGAAGTTCGGCTTCTGGAACTCTGCAGCGTGCGGAGCCCTGTCGTTATCAACGGCTGCAAGACTTGCAGATTCTCCGGCAGTACCACCGTGAGGCCTGCAAAACTTGCAGCGATCCGGATTTGTCCGCAGATTCCAGACCATTTGATTGGTTGACCCGCGCAACAGTTGCGGATCGGCAAGGAGGACTCTTGACGGGAGACTGGTGAAGGGGAGGGAACGTTACTCGCGGATGCCGTACTCTTTGATCTTGTATTGAAGCGCGCGCAAGCTGATGCCCAACAGTTTGGCCGCCTTCTCTCGGTGGTTGGTGACTTCCGCCAAGGTGCGCCGGATGGCTTCCCGCTCGATGTCTTCCAAGGATGAGCCGAGGGTGACCACCATCGTGCGCGCATCTTCCTTGCTCGCCTGAATTTCCTCCGGAAGATGTTCCGGCTGAACGACGGGGTCTTTCACCGTGACCACCATCCGCTCTATGAGGTTCCGGAGCTGGCGGATGTTTCCGGGCCAGGCATATAACCGCAACAACCGCATAGCTTCCCGCGAGACTTCCTTTGGCGGTCGGTGGTGCTGGGCGGAGAACTCATCCAGAAATCGGTCCAGCAAGAGGGGGATATCGTCCCCCCGCTCCCGGAGCGGCGGGAGACGGATCGGGACGACGTTGAGCCGATAGTAGAGGTCTTCCCGAAAATCCCCCCGTTTGACGGCTTCTTCCAAATTGCGGTTGGTCGCCGCAATGATCCTGGTATCGACTTTGATCAGCTTTGTTCCGCCCAGGCGCCTGAACTCTTTGGTTTCCAGCACGCGCAGGAAATCGACCTGCGACTTGAGCGACAATTCTCCCACTTCATCCAGCAACAAGGTCCCGCTGTCCGCGAGCTCGAATCGTCCCATCTTGTTGCTCATCGCGCCAGTAAAGGCGCCTTTTTCATAGCCGAACAGCTCGCTCTCGAAGAGATTTTCAGGCAGGGCTCCGCAATTCAAGGTGACGAACGGACCGTTGGCCCTCGAACTTTTGTGATGGATCGCCCGGGCCACGAGTTCCTTGCCAGTGCCGCTTTCTCCCGTGAGCAAAACCGTGACGTCGCTTTCCGCCACCATCTCCACCAGACTGTAGACCCGCTGCATCGGGGCGCTTTCGCCGACCATCTGATCGAAGCGCGTGCGCGTTTCGAGTCGATCGCGGAGCTGCCGGTTCTCTGTTGCGAGCACGTGCCGTTCGAGCGCTTTCCCCACCACGACGGGGAATCGCTCGCGATCGATAGGTTTTGTCAGGTAGTCGTAAGCGCCGCGGCGCATCGCCTCGACCGCAGTGTCGATCGATCCGAAAGCGGTCATGACGATGGCCTCCGTCTCAGGCCATCGCTCCTTCATTCGGCGGAGGAATTCCATGCCGCTCAGGCCGGGCATCCGCAGATCGGTAATGACCAAATCCGCGGGGGAGTCCTCGAGCAACGCGAGGGCTTCTTCTGTAGTTCCCGCACCCGAGACTCTATGCCCGAGCTTTTCCAGCATGGTGATGAGAGCGGACCGGATGTTGACCTCGTCTTCGACGACGAGGATGTGAGCGGGCGGCGTCATCGGTCAGGTACCAGCGCCTCTTGTGTCACAGGGGCGGCAGGAAGTTTGACGACGACCGTCGTGCCGAGGCCCGGCTGGCTCGTAATGTGGATCGTACCCTCGTGGTCCTGCACGATACGGTAGGCGATTGCGAGGCCCAATCCGCTGCCGCCGGTTTTCGTCGTGTAAAACGGTTCAAAGAGGCGGGACAAGTCCTCGTTCTTGATGCCGATGCCGCTATCCTGCACGGTGAGCTCCACCCAATCCTTCTCGTCCGTCTTAATTCCTCTTGTGAGGACGTGACAGACGCCGCCATCGGCCATGGCTTGAAAGGCGTTCACGATGACGTTCACCAGGACCTGGCTGATCTCGGTTTCATTCCCCATGAGAGGCGGCAACGCGTCGGGCGCTTTAGTGATGAGCTGGATGCGGCGCTCCTGTGCTTCGTATTGCAAGAGCGAAATGATATGGCAAAGCAGTTGTTTCGTATCGATAGGGTGAAGGGGCACCGAACCGGGTCGTGCGAACTTCATAAACGTGTCCAGAATGGCCGAAAGCCGGCGCGTTTCCGCGTTCAAGACGTGCAGGTATCTGTCTGTCGTTGGGGAGAGTCGTTCGCCGCCGCGCAGTTCCTCTTCCAGGAGATGGAGGTTCAAATCGATGGCACTCAAGGGATTGCGCAGTTCGTGCGCGACGCCGGCTGACAGCGTATGAAGTCCCGCCAGCTTGTCCGCCACCCGCACGCGCCGCTCCAGGTCCAGCAACTCCGTGACGTCCTTCAGCAGCACAATCACCCCGGCCGACCGGCCGTCGTCTCCGGTCAGATCTGCCGTCGCGACGCGGATCGTGCGGGTCTGGTCGCCGGTCCCATAGGGCATGTCGTGATGATCCACATGGCGGTTGGTGCGGAGCGCTGTGTCGAGGACGATCCGGATCATGTCTCCTTCTGCAAACACTTTGTCATAGCTCTGCTCGAGCAATTCATCCGCGGAGCGTTTCAAGGTCGCCACTGCCGAGGGATTGACCGCCGTGATTTGCCCGTCCCGATTCACGGTGACGACGCCGGTCGGAATGCTTTCGAGAATGTTCCGGGCAAGGCCTTTGACTTCTTCAAGGGTCCGGCGTGTGCTGTTGTAATGCTGAAAAGTGATGACGGCCGCGATCCCGATGCCACTCAGAAGGAATAATAAAACGGTCATCACGATGAGGTCGTAGCGGTATTGCCAGTGCCCGCCGAGCAGTTCGGTCGGAACGTCCCTGCCCTCCGTCAATCCTTGAACCACAAACTGCTCATGCTCGAAACTGAACAACAAGAGTGCGGATACCATCAGGGCGAGAATAAGCAGAACGGTGGCGATCAAACGCAGGGGGATGATTTGAAAGAGCGTTGTTTCAGGGGAAGGTCGAAACATCGTCGTTGACCGCCGAATGCTGAGTACACAATGCTACCACAGCGGGAATGTGCAGTGCACGGGACGTTCCCGTCGCCCGTTCACGAAGGCGATCTTCTCACATCAGTGCGACGCTTCAGTCGGCATACTCTTTCAACGTCGGGTCATTGGTGACGAAGATCGCAGCCCAGGGTTCCTCTTTTGAACAGAGTCTTCGCAGGAGAACTTGCCGCAAACTCGATTCCATATTGTGCAAGGTTCCATCGAAGTTCAACAGCGGCGGGCGCGTCACGATTGCGCGGGCCACGAGAATACGAAGTATCTGGCTCTTCGTCTATCGGCTGCCCCCGACATCCGCACAAGTGTCGAGACCGTGAGGTATTCGGCTCATACCCGATGGGTGATGCTGTTCGATTGCTTCGTCGAGCCCAGCCGGAGATGCGAGCCAGCTGCTCAGCACAGGCTGCCACTCTACCTTCACACCATCAAGCAACGCCGGTGCCTCGGCAACGGACTTATGTCAGATCTGCTGATCTCGTTGTCATATCAAGGAAACCGAGCAGTGGAAGGTCCATTCCTATGTTGAGACTGTGCTGCGCGCCGCACCCTTGATGCAGGATCTGCAAATAGTGCAGCCGGTGCTGACGGAAAGGGACGTGTGGCTTCCAACGCCCGCCGATCGTGGCGTGATATGACATGCCGGAAGATGCGCTCTGGGCGCCTGTGTCCCCCAAAAGGGTCGTCCGCATTTCCAGACAGTGCTTCCCTGTCGAGTGCTCGATGCCGACAGGCAGATCGGATATCAGGACAGTTCGAGACCGTCAGAGTGACGAGCCATGAGCCAACTGAGCTTGTTTTGTTCCTCCGTCCAGGGAGCTCGAGAGGGCGGATTCGAGCGGGTGATCTGCTTGTTCCATCCGGCCCTGTCACACATTGTCAGCCTCGCGCAGAAGGGACCAGGACTGTTGTTGCTGCACGCGATCCAAGCAGGATTCACAGAGAAGGAGCTGGCTCAGCTGGTCAAAGGCGAGTCGTGGCTTGGGGCTGCCGCATCGTTCACAGGGATAATCGGGAGGCTCTAAGTGTTGATGTTCCGGTTGATTCATCGAGCGACTACGTTGGTCGTGGGCCCTTTGCTTGGGTCATCATCCCTGGTCGTGGCCCTTTCTTGCTCTGTGCTACCGGAGGAGTGATTCTTGGTAACGGTGGAACGCACTGAGAGCAGTAAAACTGGCTCGTCTGGTTATCCCAAAGGGCGCTGGTAATATCCTTTCGGCATTTCGCACAGGTGAGAGGAGGCATTCGTGAGTCTCCAACTCGAAGCAATAGGAGCACTCGGCATTCAGAAACTTCACGAAGCAACAGGCATGCCGAAATCTTCGGACGAGGACGGGAAAAGACCTTTTCCAAATGGAGCGACCATTTATGCGGCAGGAATTCGAGAATGAGGTATCAGAGGCAGGGGCCACCCATTACGCTTGTGCAAACATTGCGTCCGTTATCGCGGTCACGTGTTCGAACCCGAGAAGAAACCCTTGACTGCAGGATGGATCATCTAGGCCATGGCCGGACACCTTCCTGCATAAACTGCAGGGAGGCGGGCATGTCATGTTGCTTCGCTGGTCCGCAAACTCATTGAGAGGAAGAGGCCGTCGTTGCTCTGTCGGGTGATGAACAGGTCAAGAACAGGCGGAAGGACCGAATCCGGTTAGATTTCTGCATCGCGGAGAAACTTTGCTGATTCCTCCGGCGAAACGGGATTGATGTAGAACCCGGTGCCCCACTCGAAGCCGGCGACTTGGGTCAGCTTGGGGATGATCTCCAAATGCCAGTGGTAGAAGTCGCCGGTTTTTTCGTGGAGGGGAGAGCTATGGAGAATAAAGTTGTAAGCCGGCGTGGAGAGCACCTTATCCATTCGACGCAATGATTCAGAGAGAATTGGGGCCAGGAACTCGAACTGTTGTTTATGGCTTTCCTGGAAATATCCGGCATGGCGCTTGGGGAGGATCCACATCTCGAAGGGGAAGCGAGGCGCGAAGGGCGTCACGCAGACAAATTCCGGGTTCTCCGCCACGATGCGGTCGCCATCCGAGAGGTCCTGCCGGAGGATATCGCAATAGATACAACGTTCTTTCTGTTGGAAGTGAGCGCGGCAGCCCTCGATCTCCTGGATCACGCTGGTCGGAATGACCGGCAAGGCGATCAATTGCGAATGGCTATGTTCGAGGGTGGCGCCGGCCACGGCTCCATGGTTCTTGAAAATCAAGATGTACCGGAAACGAACGTCTTTCTTCAGGTCGAGGATGCGATCGCGGTAGGCCCACAGGACGTCTTCGATTTTCTTGGCCGGCATGTCCCCCAAGCCTGTATTGTGCTCCGGGGTTTCTATGATGATCTCATGCGCCCCGATGCCGTTCATCCGATCATAGAGGCCGACCCCTTCGCGACCCAGTTCTCCCTCGACTTGCAAGGCGGGGAACTTATTCGGGATGACCCGCACGGTCCAGTTCGGCATGTTCGCTTCCGACGGTTGAGGACGGTAGGCCATGATCTCTTTCGGGGTGAGCCGTTCCTGGCCCGGGCAGAAGGGGCACAGTGCCGTTGAAATCGGTCGGGCTTGCTGCATCTGCGCAAAGTCGTGCGGCCGGCCGCTTCGATCTGTCGAGATAATCACCCAGCGGCCGACGATGGGATCACGTCTGAGGTCGGGCATCGGTGCTCCCCGGGGGGATAAAAATTTCTGTGGGCTGGATCCTGAGGATTCAGTGTCTCAAAGGAACTGGAATTTCACAACTCCTAACGCAGGACTCAACACTCAGAACTGTCACCATCATACTCGCCACATCGTTGCTTCGAATCCTGGCCCCGGCACCGTCAGCGTGGCCGGTTGATGGTGGGGGTAGCGGGCGATTTCCAATCCATGGCTTTGCACCACGAGGCTCAACCGCAGAACCTGCTCTGCCTCGACATGAATATCTTTGAAGGGGAGCGCGAGTTCCAGCACCTTGCGCCAGCCGATCAGTTGCGAGGAACCGGCCTCCTGCCAACTACCACCGCCGATGTGTTCCGCTAGGGCATAGTGATCAGGGGTGTCCAGGGAGATCGACAGCCGATAGACCTGAGTCAGGGTCTGGAGATGGCATTCGACGCGAAGATCCTTCTCCCGACCCCGCAAGTTGTCGTCGGGGTCGAGGCGGAGAAACAGCTGCTCGAGATCGAACCCGAAGTAGATCGCTGAGAAGAAACCGTCCGCTTTCCACATCGCTCCGAGCGGCGGGTTGGGATTAATGGTGCCGGCTCCGCGCCATTCAAAAAAATCTGTGACCAATCCGTCGAGCGTGGGATGCAGGAGTGATAGGGGCGACGTGACCTGGTCCAGAGCGGGGAGCCCCCGTACTTCACAGATGGGGTGACTGAGCGTCTCAGGAGGTGTCCCGCCGGCGATGGTCCAGACGTTGCGCAGGTGCATGCGAAAGAGCCGGTCGAATTCTTCCTTATATGCCGTATCGAAGTCGTCGCCGTACCACCAGAACCAATCGCTCCCTTCCGCCGCGTAGAGTTCGTTCCACGCCGCTTGGGCTCGATCCGGGGGCAATGCCGGGGTTAACTCCACAAGGCGGGACCGCGTGTGGCCGACGAGATCCCACCCCTGGTTGTCTTCCTGGTGGCCGATCCAAATCTTGAAATCCTGATTGATCCATGAGCCCGAATGCAGATGCGGCAAGGCGTCCTTGACCGGCATGGAGTCGAGCGCCTCGGATATCGTGGCGGTTGTGACCCGGACGGATCCTTCTTGATTCAATACTCCATTGGCAAAGGCCGAGTAGAGGTACGAGAGAAACTTCTCGCCCCCTTCGTAGTAATGCTCCCAGGGATTCTCGCCATCCAGGATGATGGGAATGAGGATGTCGTCCTGCGGCGTGTCCGACACGATCTGCCTGATGCGCCGTAAGAGATCGTCGCCAGCGGATTCAGCCGTGGCTTTGTGGTACACAAAACCGAAGGCATCGGAAATCTCCCGGTCGCGAAATAGGATCAGAACTTCCTGCCCCGCAGGTCCCGATCGATAGGGTCGATAGAGTTGGGTCTGCCGATGCCAGGATTGCTGTGTTGCCTCGATTGAACGTGCGAGGACGCCCTCGTCGGTGGCGAGCCAACGAAGACCGACGCGCGGGAGCATGGGAATCAACTCGGGGCACACGGATCCCTCCGATGGCCAGAGTCCCACTGGGGGACGGCCGAATACGTCCGTATGAAATTCCACGGCGCGCCGCAGTTGTGCTTCAGCATCTTCCGGAGCGTGAAAACGAGAAGGCAGCGGAAGATCCGGCCGGGCGCGGCGCGTGTATTCCGTATCGATGATGAGGGGAAGAATCGGGTGAAAGAATGGCGTCGTCGTCAACTCGATCTGGCCCCGCTCCGCCAATCGGCGATACATGGGAACGATCTCCTGGATCGACGTTCGTTGAAGCGCCAGCACTTCCTGCTTTTCCTCTTCGGTAAATCCCCGGTTCTTGGCCCGCAACGCAGCTAACCGCGGATGCCGGCGAACCGCCCCATACCCAAACCAAGCGAGATTGAACCAGACTTGGAGGTCGAGCAAGTCTTGCGTGGTGAACTGTCGCGCGAGACGTTCGAGGTCTTGTCCGTCGATGTTCAGCCCCCGTTTCACCAGCAGTTCATGATAACGGGGGTAGGGGCGAATCATCGTCGCCCAATTGATCGAAAAGTAATGACGAATCAAAAAGGCCTGCTCTTCCGGAGTGAGGGAAGCGGCACGCCGCTGCGCATGCTCGAGAAAGAGATCGTGAACGGTTCCGGCCCCAATTTCCTGCAGCTGGAGGACTAACGAGGGGGTAAAATTGAACGTGGCATGGATGGTTGGGAACTTGTCCAAGAGATAAGCCATGTCAAAATAGGCTTTGGCCGCATGGAGACGCACCCAGGGCATGCTGGCCGAACCGGTCACCGGGTCGGTGTAATAGGGCTGATGCATGTGCCACAGAAAGCAGACGCGAGCCGTTTTCATAGACGATGTGCGAAGAATATTGCGGACTGAAAAAGAGTATGTCATAGGGATACAGGGCTTGCAATCAACGGGGATAAATGGAAAAGGTTTTGTCTGCGACCAGTGTCGGCTCCCGTTATCCGATCTTGTGGTACTGGATGCCAGTGCTACTCTATGCCATGTTGATTTTCTACCTCTCTTCGTTGCCGCACCCCGAAGATGAACTGCCGGAGTTCATGTTCAAGAAGTTGAGCGATAAATTCCTGCATCTTGTCGAATATACCGTGCTTGGATTGTTGTGCTACCGGGCGCTCCGCTGGGCGACCGGACCATCAGTGGGCCGCCGCGCGGTGATGATCACGATCATGGCGGTTTCGTTCTATGGGATGACGGATGAAGTGCATCAAGCCTTTGTTCCATTCCGTGAGTCCAGCTGGCTGGATTGGTTGGCGGATACGATGGGCGGAGTGATCGGTGCGGTGGGATTGCGCCGATTCGCGGAGCGGGATACGAAGGCCGACCTGCCGTGACAAGGTGTGGACACAACAGTATAATGCGCCGCTGATGACCACCATCGATCCTGCCGCGCCGAAAAAACCGCTTGCCCTTCCCAATCGTGCACTCGTTGCGGAGACGGTACGGACCAAGCTTCCCTTTCACGGGACGGTGAAGAAGCTCACGGCCCTTGCCGGCGATGCCTCCAATCGGCGCTATTTCAGGATCGAACTCAGCGAGCAGACCGCTCGGCCCGTCATCCTGATGCAATTGGCTGAACCGGAGGCGTTCAAGCAATCGGAAGAAGCAGTCAGCGGAGCGGCTCACCAGATCACCGATTTGCCCTTCCTGAATATCCACGCACATCTGGCGAAGGCCGGGGTTCCCGTGCCGAGTCTGTATCACTACGATCAAGCTGCAGGCTTGCTGTACCTCGAAGATTTTGGCGATGTCACGCTCTCGGACGCCTGCCGTGATGCAACGACGACCGAACTCGAGGGTCGCTACAAGGTGGCGGTCGACATCCTCATCCAATTACAATCGAAAGCCACCTCTCCAGCTGATCCAGGCTGCCTGGCGTTCAATCGAAGTTTTGACGTGCCGTTGTTGATGTGGGAGTTCGATCATTTTCTGGAGTACGGCATCGTAGCGCGGCAGGGAAAGCCGATGTGCTCGGATGATTGGACGGGGATCCGCCAGGAGTTTGAAAAGATCTCCGAGCTGCTTGCCGGCCAGCCACGGGTATTCGTCCACCGGGATTACCATTCCAGAAATCTCATGGTGGATGGTCATCGCCTGGGGGTCATTGATTTTCAGGACGCGTTGATGGGTCCGGCCACGTATGACCTGGCCTCGCTCTTACGCGATGCCTATATTGCGCTTGATGAGGCGCTGATCGATCGTCTCATCGATTACTATCTCGATCGGCTGGAGTCGGGGCGTCAGGTCTGGACGAACCGAGAGGCCTTTCGCCGTCTGTTCGACCTCACGAGCATTCAACGTAATCTCAAGGCTGCTGGTCGATTCGTCTATATCGATCGCGTGAAAGGCAACCCTAAATTTTTGGCCGACATTCCACGGACATTGGGTTATGTGAAACGGAATCTACACAAGTATCCAGAGCTCTTCACGTTACGGAAACTCATGAGTGCCTATGTGCCAGAATTGCAGTAAGAGGACTGGGGACAGAGCGCTAAGGACTGATGGCGGCTCGGCGCACTCAGCACTCAGCACTCGGTCCTCAGCATTGGCCACGTGAAAGCCATGATCCTGGCGGCGGGTCTGGGCACACGCCTCAGACCGCTGACGAATACGATCCCCAAGCCGCTGCTCCCTATCGCAGGCACTCCGCTCATCGTGTGGAATCTCCTGCTCCTGAAGCGGCACGGGTTTCACGACGTCGTGATCAATCTCCACCATCTGGGGCCGATGATCGAACAGGCACTTGGCAATGGGTCGAAATACGGCCTGCGGATCTACTATTCACATGAGCCGGTGATTTTGGGGACGGGTGGTGGGATCAAACAGGCGGAACCGAATTTTTCAGGAGAGCCGGTGTTGGTGCTCAACGGCGATACACTCTTCGAATTGGACCTTGAGGCCTTATGCGCGTTTCACCAGCAGCGCAAGGCTGCCGCGACGCTCGTGTTAAGATCGGATGCCGAGGCTGCGCGTTGGGGGTTGGTCGAGGTGGGCCCGGACAGCCGGATCGTTCGTATCACCGGCCGAGGAAAATCAGAAGCAGGCCCAACCCAACCACGCATGTTCGCCGGGATTCATATCCTACACCCTCGCCTCTTGCGCGATGTGCCGAAAGGCAAGGAGTCGTCCATCATCGATGCGTATGTGTCGGCGATTCAACGCGCCGAGGTTGTCCTGGGCTATGACCTGGAGGGCTACTGGTCCGATATCGGGACAGCTCAACGCTATGCTGAGGCCGAACATGATGCGAATGCGGGACTGATTTCTCTGCAAGCCCGGCAACCGGTCCAACTATGAACTGATAAGAGTCTCCGAGAACCCCTTGGCGAACGTGTGGCCCGCCCAATAACCTTCCTTAGCAAGCGCAGACCTGCATCGACTGACAAAACCCGGTAGACCCGCGTGTAAGAGCATCCCCGCTTAAATGAACTTGGACTGCTTTTGTTTGATCAAGCGAGCCAGGTAGGTTCGTTGCAGGCGTAAACGTTCTGCAGCTTTGGTCTGATTGCCCTCCGCCTGTTTGAGCGCCTGTTCGATGATGTGGCGACTATGCGCGTCCATCGATTCGTGGTAGGGCAACATGACGTAAGGTAGAGAGTCACTTTTCCCTGTGGCGGAGTTGAAGTCGAGTGCCAGGACATCCGGCTCGATAGTATCGGTCTGGCTCAGAATGACCGCGCGTGCGATCACGTTGTCCAGTTCGCGAATATTTCCAGGCCAGGTGTAGTGAGCCAGGGCATCCATCGAGGCAGGGCTGAACATCATTCCAGGTCGTTTCGCCTCTCTGGCATGCCGGTCCAAGAAGAATTTGGCCAACGCGGGGAAGTCCTCTAGCCGCTCGCGCAGGGGGGGAAGCGTCAGGCTGATGACATTCAGGCGGAAAAACAAGTCTTCGCGAAAATCCCCGGCCTTGACCGCTTGCTTCAGGTCTTTATTGGTGGCGGCGATGACACGGATGTTGACGGAGACGAGCCGGGTGCCGCCGACACGATGAAATTCACGATCCTGCAACACCCGTAACAGCTTGGATTGGAGCGAGAGCGACATGTCGCCGATCTCGTCCAAGAACACCGTACCGCCGTCGGCCATTTCCAGCTTGCCCTTTTGTAACCGGTCGGCGCCGGTAAAGGCGCCGCGTTCGTGGCCGAACAATTCGTTTTCGAGCAAGGTTTCCGTCAAGGCCACGCAATTGATGACCACGAGGGGCATCGTATGGCGCGGGCTCCATTGATGAAGCGAGCGAGCCAGAAGCTCCTTGCCCGTTCCGCTTTCGCCGAGCAGCAGGACGCTGGCGTCCGATTTGGCGGCGCGCTGCGCCGCATCCAAAACCGTCCGGATTTTCGTACTGGTGCCGACGATAGAGGCGTAGCGGCCATCGACCTCGGACTTGAGGCAGGCGACCTGCCGTTTCAACGAGTCGCGTTCCAACGCTTTGTCGATCACGATCAAGAGATGATCTTTGTCCAGCGGTTTGGTGAGAAAGTCGTAGGCTCCGTCTTTCATGGCTTCGACGGCGGCTTCGATTGACCCGTGGGCGGTCATGACGATGACAGGGAGATCTTCGGCGGGCCTGACCTTCGGCAGGCGTTTGAGGACTTCGAGTCCGGTCAGACGGGGCATGTCCAGATCGAGCAACATGAGATGCGGCGCTTCCTGCTCAACCATCTCAAGGGCTTGGACGCCGTCGCGGGCTATGACTGTTCCATAATCGAAGGCTTGAAGGCGATCCTCCAGCATGGTCGCAATGTCCGGATCGTCGTCGACGATGAGGATCTTCGCCTTCATGATCCCTCCGTTAGGCGTCAGACGTGAGGCGATAAGAAGTACCGCTTCATGCCCGCCCGGAATCTCACGGTGTCGCCTTACCCCTCACCCCTTACGCCTCACGCCGGCTATTCTTCCATGACATTGATCACCAGTCCCGTGAGCGGTTTGGGATAGAAGTAGGTCGACTTGTGCGGCATCCGTTCACCGGCTGTGGCCACTGCCTGCACCTCGCTGACTTTGGTGGCGTTGAGGAGCAACGCCGCGGTTCCAGTTCCGTCTGCGACCCAGTCAAGCGCTTCATGGTCGTCCTTGGTATAGAGAATGGCTTCCTGCTCCTCTTGTGTCGGACACAGAACGGCCACCACCAATTGTTGTAACAATGAGACGTCGAGCTTGGCGCGGGGGGAGGCCTGATCCGTGGGGCGATGAGCAGCCTTCAGCGCCAGCGTGACGTAACGACTTTCCCCTTTGAGCGCCAGACCGAATGTCGGCGTGGTCCGTCCGTTTGTGCGCAGGGCCTCGATGAACCGGGCTCGGACTGCCGCCTGCGTGTTCGCGGTAAAGGGGAACTCTTGTATTTCGAATTTCTCACCCATCAGCGCCTTGATTTTTTGATAGGGGGGTAGCGGTGTGGTCGTGACGCGGTGAGTGGGAAGCACGGTCAGACCCGGGTCCTCCAACGGTGCGAGCAGCATCAACACGCCATCATAGGGTTGAAGCCCGTCCGGTGATCCTGCTTGCTGCCTCCGCAGGCGTTGGTAGTTCAGGGCTGTTTCATAGCGATGATGTCCGTCGGCGATGAAGAGGGGTTTGCTCTGCATGATCTCGACGATCTGTTTGAGAACGGCCGGATCGGTGACCGCCCAGAGCCGCTGGTGGGAGCCGCTATCGTCCTGGAAATCGATGCGGGCCGGCGTTCCTTTCGTGGCGTTTTCGAGCAGGCTTAAGATGGCGTTCTGTGGATCGGAGTAGAGGAGCCAAATCGGACTCAGATTGGCTTTGCAGGCTTGAAGAAGATTCAATCGGTCCGTCTTCGCGGCGGCCCGCGTATTCTCATGCGGGTAGATATGTCCCGAATCCAACGCTTCCAGCTTGGTCGTGACGAGAAATCCTCTCAGGACTTTCTTCGGCGCGCCGGGCTTGGAGGGAGGCGGAGCGTATTCGATCGTGTGATAGTAAATAGCCGGTTGGGCGTCGCGCTTCAGGGCACCGCTCTTGAGCCAGTCATCGAGCATCTCGGCGGCTCTGGTGTACCGGTTATTGCTCGGATTGTCCCCCGGCTGATCGAGGCCGAGTTCCAGCCGGATGATGTTTTGGGGGTGACGATCGTGCAAGGCCTTCTGGCCTGCCGCATCGATAATGTCGTACGGAGGTGCGACGACATCGCGGACAGCGCCAACCACAGTTGGATTGTACAAGGTGCCTCGAAACGGAATGATCTGTGCCATGCGTGATCCTTTTCTCCGTGAGTGAAATAAATATGTGTAGACAAGAACCGAAAGGCTGGGCCATTCATCCAGCGCGTTGCCCGTCCCATGCGTACACCGCCTGGGACCGCGCGGAAAACGGGGCTACCGGTCGCGGGTCACCATGTAGTCTGCAGCCGCCGAGAGGGCTCGCTTGGCCGTATTGTCTTCAAATAAATCCAAATCTCGCTTGGCGGCGGCGATATAAGCCTGAGCCCGCCCCAGCGCATAGTTGATGGAACCGTATTCTTCCATCAAGCGGATGAGCCGGCTCAAATCCTCTTCCGTCAAGGTTCTGGTTTCCATCCGGTCCTTGATCATCTGCCGATCGGCCTCCGAGCAGTGATTGAGCAGATGCAGGAGCGGCAGCGTGGCCTTTCCTTGCCGAAGATCCTGACCGAGTGTTTTGCCCAGTGATTCCCCGTTAGCGGTGTAATCCAATGTGTCGTCGGCGACTTGGAAGGCGATCCCGAGATATTGACCGAAGCGGAACAAGGCATCCTGCTGCACCTCCGAAGCCTCCGCCAGAATTGCACCCATGCGACAGGAGGCCGCGATCAGGCCCGCCGTCTTATGTTCGACGATCGTGAGGTAGTCAGTCTCCGGCATGGCTGGATTGCCGTTGTAATACAATTGGAGGACTTCGCCTTCCGCCATCTTCTTGCAGGCTTCGGCAAGCACTTCATTAATACCCTGACTCCGGAACTCCACCACTTGACACATGGCTTTCGAATAGAGGTAGTCGCCCACGAGGATGCTGATCTGATTTCCCCAAACTTTCCGAGCGGTTCGGCGGCCTCGGCGGATGTCGGCATCGTCCACGACATCATCATGCAGCAGCGTCGCGGTATGAATGAACTCGACGAGACTGCCCAGTTGGTGATGATCGCGGCCACCATAGCCGCAGAGACGGGCGGAGAGAAGCAGAAGGAGAGGTCTGATACGCTTGCCGCCGCTGTTCAGAATATGGGCGGCGACGGTGTTGACGAGGGCGACGCTCGAGTTCAGATTTTTGCGGACCTGGTCCTCGACACCATCCAGCTCATGGCGGTAAGCATCCCACACGTCCGCCATGCTGTGAATGGTTGAGGTAACAGGACCTTGTGGCATGCGGCGGATGGTAGGGCAGAGCAGGAAACAAAGTCAAGGGAATGGCTTTGAAAAACGGCTATCTCCTCGGCTTGACAGAAGATTCACCCATCCATTAATCTGAGCAACCATTTTGAAACGGATATCGCCTCAAGAGTAATGGGATTCCGCGTCCCTGATTCCTCTCGGTAGGGCCTCTGTCCAGCAGGAAAAGACCTGCCTTTTTCACGAGATACGTATGATGGAACTCCCAGGGCTTCCACCGAAGCAAGGCCTCTACGACCCTCAGCACGAAAAAGACTCGTGCGGCATCGGGTTTGTCGTCAATATCAAGGGGCAGAAGTCGCACCAGATCGTCCGGCAGGGCCTTCAAGTTCTCGAGAATTTGACGCACCGTGGTGCGCAAGGTTGTGATCCCTGCACCGGTGACGGCGCCGGCATTCTGCTCCAGGTCCCCCACGAGTTCTTGAAGCGGGCAGCCGGCGATGCGGGAGTCATACTTCCGGACGCCGGCGAGTACGGCGTCGGGCAGTTGTTCCTCCCTCCGAACCAGTCGGCGCGGCAGCAATGCGAGAAACTGTTCGGCAAGATTATCGAGGATGAAGGCGCACGCCTGCTCGGTTGGCGCGACGTGCCGGTCAAGAGCGACGCGATCGGGGTGCAAGCGCGCAAGACCGAACCGTTCATGCGCCAGGTGTTTATCGCCCGCGACGTCTTGAACGAAGCGCAGTTCGAGCGCAAACTCTACGTCATTCGAAAGAGAGTCGAGAAGGCGATCAAGGAATCGGCCATCCAAGACCGCGAGTATTTCTATATTCCCAGCCTCTCGGCCAACACGATCGTCTACAAAGGCCTGCTGCTGCCGCATCAGATGGCGGCCTACTATCAGGACCTCACCGATTCAAGCATGGTCAGCGCGCTGGCGCTGGTCCATTCGCGCTTCAGCACGAATACGTTTCCGACCTGGCCGCTCGCCCATCCCTATCGCTACGTCTGTCACAACGGCGAGATCAACACGCTCAAGGGCAACGTCAATTGGATGAAGGCGCGCCAGGGCCGGTTGCATTCCGATCTGTTCGGGCAAGACATGGAAAAGCTCTTCCCGATCGTGTCGGAGAATCAAAGCGATTCGGCTTGTCTGGACAACGCGTTGGAGTTTCTCCTTTTGGGCGGCCGCTCGTTGCCGCACGCAATGATGATGCTGATTCCCGAGCCCTGGGTGGCCAACGCGGGGATGGACTTAGACCGCCGCGGGTTCTACCAATACCACGCTGCCATGATGGAGCCGTGGGACGGGCCGGCCGCTGTCTGTTTCACGGACGGCAAGATGATCGGCGCGACACTGGACCGGAACGGGTTGCGCCCCTGTCGCTATCAGGTGACGACGGACGGCATGGTTGTGCTGGCTTCCGAAGCCGGCGTGTTGCCGGCCGAGGCCAAAGAGATCCGCATGAAGGGGCGACTCATGCCGGGCCGTATGTTTCTTGTCGATACGGTGCAGGGCCGCATCATCGATGACGAAATGATCAAGGCCGATATCGTTGGTCGCAAACCCTATCGCAGCTGGGTCACGCAATACGGCGTCTCGCTGGACGAGCTGCCGGAGCCGTTGAACGTCCCCCAACCGGACCATCCGACGATTCGCCAACGGCAGCAGGCGTTCGGCTACACGGTCGAAGAACTGAAAATGGTCATCACGCCGATGATCGTGACCGGCGAAGAGGCGGTTTCGTCGATGGGCACGGATACGCCGCTTGCGGTGCTTTCCGATCGGCCCCAACTGCTCTTCAAGTACTTCAAGCAGCTCTTTGCGCAGGTGACGAATCCACCGATCGATCCGATTCGCGAACAGCTCGTCATGTCGCTGGTGACGAACATCGGACCAAAGCCCAATTTAATGGAAGAGTCGCCCGAGTCCTGCCGCCGCATCAAGGTGCAGCAGCCGATTCTTACGAACGCCGACCTGCAGAAGATCAGGGGGATCTCCGATCCGCACTTCAAGAGCAACACGCTCCGCATGTTGTTCCGTGTGGCTGAAGGACCGGACGGGCTCGGCGCTGCGGTGGACGATATGTGTAAACAGGCGTCGCAGGCCATCAAGGATGGTTACAAGTTCCTGATCCTCAGCGACCGCGGCGTCAATGAAGAATGGGCGCCGATTCCGAGCTTGCTCGGCATCTCCGCGATCCACCATCATCTCGTGCGCGAGTGCACGAGAACCGAAGTCGGTCTGATTCTGGAGACCGGGGAGCCGCGCGACGTGCATCAGTTCGCCTGCTTGATCGGCTATGGCGCCGGGACGATCAATCCGTACCTCGTCTTCGAGTCATTGGTGGATATGGAGCGCGACAATTATCTTCCGGAAGGACTCGATGCACAGACGGCGGAAGGCAAGTTCATCAAAGCGATCAATAAGGGCCTCCTGAAGATTTTCTCCAAAATGGGGATTTCGACGGTGCAGTCCTATTGCGGCGCGCAGATCTTCGAGGCGATCGGACTCAACCACGAACTGATCGACCGCTACTTCACCGGCACGCCATCGCGCGTGGAGGGCGTGGGGATTCGCGAGATCGGCGAAGAGACGTTGCGGCGGCATCGCGTCGCCTATGAACCGGCACCGATCCGCCAGCTCGATTTTGGCGGCGAGATCCATTACCGCATCCAGGGCGAGCACCATAACTGGAATCCGGAAACCATCTACAAACTACAACATGCCAGCCGCGCGAACGATGCGAAGAGCTATGCCGAATTCGCTCAGCTGGTCAACGACGAAAGCAAGCGCCGGTCGAACTTGCGCGGATTGCTTGATTTCAAGTTCGGGGCGAAGCCGATTCCGATCGACGAGGTTGAACCGACGAGCGAGATCGTCAAACGCTTCAATACCGGGGCGATGTCGTTCGGGTCGATCAGCAAGGAAGCCCACGAGACGCTCGCGATCGCGATGAATCGTATCGGCGGCAAGAGCAACACCGGCGAAGGTGGCGAAGATCCCGAACGGTTCATTCCGTTGCCGAACGGCGACTCCAAGAACAGCTACATCAAGCAAGTGGCCTCGGCCCGTTTCGGCGTGACGGCGCACTATCTCGTCAACGCGCGCGAATTGCAGATCAAGATGGCGCAGGGTGCGAAGCCAGGCGAGGGCGGCCAGTTGCCGGGCCATAAAGTTGACGAGAATATTGCGAAGTTCCGCTATGCCACGCCCGGCGTCCAGCTGATCTCGCCGCCTCCGCACCACGATATATATTCGATCGAAGACCTTGCGCAGTTGATTTTCGACCTGAAGAACTCCAATCCGGATGCCGGGGTTTCCGTCAAGCTGGTTGCGGAGGTTGGAGTGGGAACCGTTGCAGCCGGCGTTGCGAAAGCCCATGCGGATAAAGTGCTCATCAGCGGTGATTCCGGAGGAACGGGCGCGTCGCCGCTCGCATCGATCAAGTATGCGGGCATTCCTTGGGAACTCGGCCTTGCGGAAACGCATCAGACGCTCGTCCTCAACGATCTGCGCGGTCGCATCCGCGTCGAAACCGACGGGCAATTGAAGACCGGTCGCGATGTGGTCATCGCCACGCTGCTCGGCGCGGAGGAATACGGGTTTGCCACGGCGCCGTTAATCGTCGAGGGGTGCATCATGATGCGCAAGTGCCATCTGAACACCTGTCCGGTCGGCATTGCCACGCAAGATCCTGAATTGCGCAAGAAATTCGCTGGCAAGCCGGAGCACATCGTGAACTATCTGTTCTTCGTCGCGGAGGAAGCGAGACAGCTCATGGCCAAGTTGGGCTTCCGGACGATCAACGAGATGGTCGGGCGCGTCGATAAGCTTAAGATCACGAAAGCCGTGGACCATTGGAAGGCTAAAGGACTAGATCTTACTCCCCTGCTCACCGTTCCCGATGTGGGAGATGACGTGCCGCGTTATTGTGTGCAGAAGCAAGACCACGGCCTCGAGCACATTCTCGACAACAAGCTGGTTGAGCTCTGCAAGGCGGCGATCGAGAAAGGTGAAAAGGTGAGTCTCGAGCTGCCGATCAAGAATGTGAACCGGACGACCGGGACGGTCCTTTCCAGCAAGATCGCCAAGAAGTACGGGCTGGAAGGGCTGCCTGAAGATACCATCTCGATCAAGTTCAACGGATCAGCAGGCCAATCCTTTGGCGCGTTCCTGGCCAGAGGTGTCACGCTGACGTTGGAAGGTGAGTCGAACGACTATATCGGGAAAGGACTCTCCGGCGGCAAGATCATCGTGTTCCCGCCGAAGAACATTCTCTTCAATCCGGAAGAAACGATTCTCATCGGGAACACATCTCTCTATGGCGCAACCCAAGGCGAGGCCTATTTCTATGGCATGGCGGGAGAGCGGTTTGCCGTGCGGAACAGCGGCGCGCATGCCGTCGTCGAAGGCACCGGCGATCATGGATGCGAATACATGACAGGCGGCGTGGTCGTCGTACTTGGCCAAACCGGTCGTAACTTCGCCGCCGGCATGTCCGGAGGCGTGGCATTTGTGCTGGACGAATTCGGCAAATTCCAAGGCCGCTGCAATACCGGCATGGTCGAGTTAGAGCAGG
The DNA here is from genome assembly GCA_033852435.1 of Nitrospira sp. Taxonomy (GTDB): domain Bacteria; phylum Nitrospirota; class Nitrospiria; order Nitrospirales; family Nitrospiraceae; genus Nitrospira_C. The sequence goes on along the minus strand of JAWOMO010000119.1, from coordinate 32,215 downwards.
TGACGACGAAGGCAGACAAACAACTGCTTCACGGCTTGATCACCAAGCATTTTATGTATACCGGCAGCCGCAAGGCCAAGCAGGTGCTCGATGCGTTTGACGCGACATTGCCAAAATTTGTGAAGGTGATGCCGGTTGATTACAAGCGAGTCATCGAAGAACGGAAGCGGAAGGCGAGCGCAGTGCACTAACTCGTGAGGGGTAAGGCGTGAGGGGGTCGAAGAGAGAACGGTTCCTGAAAACTCAGCACTCAGAACTTAGCAGTCAGCACTGGAAAAGAGATGGGTGACCCAAAAGGTTTCATGAAATATGCCCGTGAGGGCCCGAAGCGGAAACCGGTCGAGCTCCGCGTGCTCGATTGGAAGGAGATGTACGAGCCCATCTCCGAAGACAGGCTCAAGGTCCAGGGCGCGCGCTGCATGGATTGCGGCGTGCCGTTCTGCCAAGGCAACACCGGCTGCCCAGTGGTGAACTTGATTCCCGAATGGAACGATCTCGTCTATCGCGGACGCTGGAATGACGCGCTCAAGGCGTTGCACACCACGAACAATTTCCCAGAATTCACCGGCCGCCTCTGCCCAGCCCCCTGCGAGGGCGCCTGCGTGCTTGGAATCAATGAGGATCCGGTCTCAATTCGCATCATCGAATGGAACATCGTCGATCGCGGCTTCAACGAAGGCCTCGTCACACCGATCCTACCGGTCGTCAAAACAGGCAAGACGGTTGCCATCGTCGGGTCAGGCCCGGCCGGGCTGGCGGCGGCACAGCAGTTGGCGCGCGTCGGCCATCGCGTAACCCTGTTTGAAAAGGCCGATCGCATCGGCGGGTTGCTGCGCTATGGTATTCCCGACTTCAAGATGGAGAAATGGGTCATCGACCGCCGGCTGGAACAAATGAAGGCCGAAGGGGTGGAGTTCAAGACCGGCGTGACGATCGGTACAGACATTACCGGCGAGCAGCTCCGGAAACAGTTCGATGCGGTGGGGCTCACGATGGGAGCGGAACAGGCGCGCGAGCTGCCGATTCCTGGCCGCGAACTTAAAGGCGTCCATCTCGCGATGGACTATTTGACCCAGCAGAATAAGCGCACCGCAGGCATTCCCGTGACGGACGAACCGTTGACAGCAAAAGGGAAGCGAGTTGTCATCATCGGCGGCGGCGACACGGGGTCGGACTGTCTAGGGACGGCGCATCGACAGGGCTGTGTGGAAGCCCATCAATTTGAGTTGTTGCCGGAACCGCCACCGCAACGGGCGAGTTCGACGCCTTGGCCGCTCTGGCCGATGCAGCTGCGCACGTCACACGCGCATGAAGAAGGCTGTGACCGTCAGTGGAGTGTCTCAACGACGAAATTCACCGGCCACAACGGCCATGTGACGAAGCTGCACGCCCATCGCGTGAAGTTCGAAAACGGAAAATTCATTCCGATGCCCAACACGGACTTCGAGATGGATGTGGATCTCGTCCTGCTGGCGATGGGATTCACCGGCCCGGTCAAGAACGGGCTGCTTGACAGCCTCGGTGTGACCTATGATGCTCGTGGCGCAGTAGCTGTCGACGAGAACTTCATGACCAACCTCGACGGGGTCTTTGCCGGCGGCGATACTAAGCGAGGTGCCTCGCTCATTGTGTGGGCGATCGCCGAAGGGCGCAAGATGGCGGCGGGTATGGATAAATATCTTCACGCTGGAAAGTCAGCAAAGAAAGCTGTTTCGTGAGGCAGACCTTCCGGTTCGTCATTTCCTCCTCATCTTCAACACGTGCCAGTACTCGTTGCTCCCCTGCAACGCGGAGCGACCCTTTCGTTGATAGCGAGCGGCGGCGACATGCTGGGGTTCGCCAATCCGCATAGGTATATTCGGCCCTCCTAGACTTCTCTTGCCTGCATCTGTATGTTTTCAGCGATCACAACGTTGAAGAAGATTTCAATGACGCAACAAACGTATCCCCGCAGCCCGAAAGTCCTCCTCCGTGGCATTGCCCACTTGGGCCGGTTTATTGACAAGATTCGGTTGCGGAATGCAGGCAAGATTCAGGATTACAACTACATCACAGTGGGATTCGATAAACATCTAATCGATTTTCTGGGAATCGATCCGAAGGCGTTCGAGCAACGTGTATTATCCGGCGGGACGGATGATGAATTACTTGCCTGGGTTGTGGCACACGGCAAGCCCCTGACGCCGGAAGAGATTGCGCAGTGGAGCCGGAATCTTCTTTCTTCGGGACCGAAAGATGAGGCCACACGTCAGCGGTTCCAAGGTCGCCTTCGGGAAGTGGCTGCCAAACGCGGTGTGCCGGTCGGTTCCCTCCCTTCTGTGTCTACGTGGGTTGACGTCATCGAACTCGATGAAGAACGAATGTAATTCGCTCCTCAACTTCTGTCTCCTCCTCTTGTTCTTTATTGTCCTTGCTAACTGCCGTGTGGCCGGTGCTGAATCGAGCATCACGCTCAAGCCGGCGACTCCCTCGAATGAGAGCCAGGTTATCGCCGCACTGAAGCAAGCCAATGTGGTGCTCTGGCTGGCGGCTCATCCGGACGATGAAACCTCATCGAGTGCGTTGCTGGCACGCGCGAAAGATCTGGCCGGAAGGCTGTATATGGTGAGCCTGACAAGCGGGGAAAATAGCGATGTCGTCTGGGGTGGCTTGCGTCGCGGTACAGAAATCGGTGCCGCGCGGGCCCGCCTCTTCGCGCAATCTGCTGCGCAGTTGCAGGCGGACGGATTTGAAATTGGCCCGTTTGTGAACGGACCATTGTCACGTGCCGAACTAGATTCCATGCCTCCTGGAGTGCCGCACAAGGATTGGTCGAGTAAGGCCACCTCCCAGGACGTCATCGAGAAATGGGCGAAGGAGAGGGAGCCGCTGGAGTATCTAGTGGCGGTATTGAGGAGGATCCGTCCAGACGTGGTAATCACGATGGACTATCATTGCGGCGTAAGCGGGCACGACGAACATCTGGCTGTTGGTCGACTGCTTCTGCAGGCTCTTCCGATGGCGACTGATGCGACAGCCATTCCTCAAGCCGGCCGTCCATTAAAAGTACGCCACGTTATTTTTAATGCCAGCGTGATTCCCCAACTGGTGGCCTGTCAGTATTGCAAGTGCGAAGGAGAGGATCTGCCGGAATCTGTCGAGGAGTTGATGAGCGTTGAGCCGTCGGCACAGTACGGCATGAGCTATTTTGGAGTCACGTGTCTGGTGGCCCGAACGTATGAGAGCACGATGAAAGAAAAGGGGTGGACCGAACAAGAGGTCCGTCACGGTTGCGAACATGCTGACAAAACTGCGCCGCAAGCCGTTCGTGAGGGAAAGACCAATCAGTGGTTCTCGGAATTGTTTCGAGTCCGGTCGTTCCCTTGAGTTAATATCCGTGGTCAAGAATTACGCCTGAGGTGCTCTATGCAGATGCTCATGATCGTGTCTCGCTCTTCTTTGAAAGAGCGGGTGCATAAGCTGCTTCATCAATGTGGCGTAAAAGCCTTTACCGGGCTCAATGAAACGGTGCGCCACGGCAAAGACCGAAACAGGTTATTTAAAGCCCAGACGACTCTCTCTGCCTCCATGATTGTGGGGCAACTTTGTGAGATCTGTAGCTATCTTGCTTCAGGACCAGAGCAAGGGCCGAAATCGTTTGGAAGAAAACAACAGGAAATCAGCACTTATCGAAGGGTTCAGGTCCAGGGTGCAATGGCATCAAGATTGCTGTAGAGTCTAACGCCAATCGAGGGGAATGGGCCCCTCGTTCAGACGGATCCTTACAGGGAGGACAGCATGATGAAGACGATCTCGACTGTTACGGCGGCTGCGGTGTTCGCCGCGTTTACCAGCGTGTTTGCCCAGGCTCCGGCGCCAGCCCCGGCACCGGCTCCTGCGCCAACTCCGCAGGCGACAGCTCCGGCCCCAGCTCCGGCTCCTGCCATGGAAGGGGAGAAGAAGGGCGAGAAGCACGAGGGGAAGGAAGAACACGAGGAGAAGGGTAAGCACAAGGGGAAGGGAGATCGAGGGAAGCACAAAGGCAAGGAGAAGCATGGGGAAGGAGACAAGCAGTAAGGTTTGCCAGCGTACGAGCTGTTGAGGCTCGGAACCAAGCGGTCGGCTCGACGATGGGCCGGCCGCTTTTTATTTTTAGTGCAAGAACATTTTGGTATCGCTGAAGAACAGGGGAAGAGATTTAGGCCGCTGCTTTCTGGAGAAGCTTCTTTACTTCCACATGCGCGAAAATAACGTCCGGGGCCCGCTGGAGCGCTTCATAGTAACTGCGCTCGAAGCCGTCGCCTTCTTCCGAAGGCCGGATTAAGTCGCGCACCTCCGCCAGAAAATGTTCGACTTCAACGGCGGTCGGTTCCATGTCTTCTTCGAGTAATTCATCTACACGAATGACCAACTGGGATAGGGGGTGAAGCCACGTGAACCAGGGGTCGTTGAGCACCAGCTGGAGCAGTTGCCCGGTTGAGCCAACGCGACCGTTGATGCGTTCATAGGTGAGCTGCTCTGCAATGATGAGGGCTTTATGCAATCCCAGCAGACCACGGCGCACGTCGAGAAGCGTCTGCCTGAGGGTTCTCGTAGCTGCGGTTGAGGGAGAGTGGAATGTCTGTGCCATGAAGTTATTGTAGCAGGTCAGAGAAAAAATGGAGTGCACTGGCCCACAACAATTAAAGACCAGACGACGGCGTTACCGACCGGCGCGTCCCCCTTGTGACCCCGTCGGCGGTAGGACCGTGGGCGGTGCAGAAGGGGATGGCATGAGAGGACGGTTTGGGTGAAAGGGTAGGAGAGGGGGCGGAGTCATCTGACTGGGCGGCGACGGAGATCCGAACGGCGTCACCGCTCGCTGATTCACATCGCCATGCGGACCAGGGGACAGGGGAACCGTTGGTTCGATGGGCGTGCTGAACGTGCGATCTTGACCATGCGGATCCGATTGTAATTGGACATCGTTTCCGAGATCCGTAATCGTGCCGCTGGAGCCGTGAGGCGATTGCACGACCGCAATCTCTGCCTGCGTCGAGTCGGCAGCCAGCGTTACTGCCATTACCATGATCCTGCCAACAATTCGCACCAACAAGGCGGACCCCTCACACGATCTGCCTCATCATATCAGAGAGCCGGCCGCGTTACGCGGCTTTGGGGAGCAGCTTCCTGACGCGGAAGTGGGCAAGCACCACATCGGGCGCTCGGTCCAACGCTTCATAATAGGCCCGTTCAAAGCCGTCGCCTTCGACCGACGGATGGAGCAGGCGATCGATTTCCCGAATGAGATGCTCGACGTTTTCGTCGGTGATGTCACAGCTCTCATCTTCAAGCAAGTGATCGATACGAACGAGGAGATCGGCAATCGGGTGGAGCCACGTAAACCAGGGATCCTTTTGAAGCAATGCGAGGAGCGTATCGACGGATTCAACCGGCCCGTTGATGCCTTCATACGTCAGTTGCTCGGCCACAATCAGGGCCCCGTGAAGTCCGACCAGACTTTCACGGATCGAGAGCACCGTGCGCCGGCGAACGTCGATGGGAACGAGCGCTGTCGTCTTGGGCGATGCCGCCATATGTCAAGTGTAGCAGGCCAGTGACATTCTGCCAGGGGCCTCGCGATGGAGTCAGCTCAGAAAGTCCAGGTGATTTCCGGTACGAAGGCAGGTATTCTTCGATTCTTGAGGGCTAACCAGGGAATGACGCAAGGGGTGCGCAATGGAGCGTCGAAAACATCGGCGTGTGCCAGCCCAGGTCCAGGGGTTTTTGTTGGGGAACTCGCATGAGGTCAAGGGCCAGACGCTCGATCTCTCGCTCGGAGGGGCGAGATTTGAGAGCGATTTGGATGTGTTTCCGGGGAAGGTGATTGTCGTTCGTTTGGTCGTCCCCGGGCTTGACTCACCCCTGTCGATCCAAGCAGCAATGGTGCAATGGGTCGATGAGCAGACCTTTGGCGTGGAATTCAAAAAAGTCCAACCCGGCGATCTCGATGAGCTGGAACAACTCATCGATGAATACGACGATGCGGAAAACAGCGGACACGCCTAGATCTGCGGCGTTGGTTTGGTCTCGACGGGATCGTTAGTTTTCGTAGTACACGACGACCGAGGCCTTGTTGCATTTGCAGCAGGTGCCTTGTCCGGTCATGGGGACTTGCCCCGCCTTCTCTGCCGCCTGGATCTGCGCGTCCTCGGTTCTCCCGACCTTGTTATAACACTCGCTGCAATACGTCGCGGTCTTCGCCATAGTCCCTCCTGTGCGTTACGTGAGCATGCCTTGAAGGTCCCTGTCACCAGACGGAATGAACGAATGCGAAAAAAGACGTATGGATGAAGTATAGCGCAGGCTGGAAATTATGCCGGGGAAGAGGACCCTGCGTTGGAGAGGGTTAGAGCCCTATCCTGGTCCCGAATCCGGCAAACAGCTGTCCGGCCAGGTATCCGGTACTGGGGGGATCCTCGATATCCTTCCTGCGGACATAGTCATTCAGGATTCGTCCCTCAGAGGTCTTGTGGACATGGGGCAGTGCTAAATTCATGCGGTAACGCTCAATGGCGCCTGCGACTCGGCTGATGAAAATGACCGTGCCGTCCGGCTCTTGCCGTTCGACGATCCCGACATGGGTCAGAGGGTCGTTGATGAACCCGTCCCCGTTGTAGTCCCAGGTATTGTCGAAGAAGACGAGGTCGCCCGGATGCACGGCCGGGCCTTGATGCAGTTTGCCGCGTCGGCTGATGTGCTGATGGATGAGTCTGACCCCGTTGGCCTTGGGATCGGTCGTGCCGCTCTCGTACAGATCGATGCCATGCGCCAGAAAAATCGCACGGGTCACGCCGGCGCAGTCGTAGGCGATCCGTCTGCCGTTGACTTGGATTGTTGTGGCCCCGACGAGTTTGGCAGCCGTGCGCACAATCGCGGCTCGGCGGGAAGAAGCCTCAATAGATTTGCAGCAACCTGGCATGGCGGCGGATTGCGGCTGTGACCGTTCTTGCGTGCCTGTTGCGCAACCAACGAGCGTGGCCACCGCGATGATGAAACCAATCACGAACAGGCGGGGCATCGAGCTATTAACCGATCTGGGGTTACGGGAAGACATGCTCCCGATAGGCTATCATGGCCGTTTCGGACGACCAAGCGATCGGCTACTTCTTGCTGGAAGATTCATCGGCTTGACGGGATGACCGTGCGCAACGAAATCCGACGGTCGCCGACCGCTGATCCGGGGGCGAACCGCCGCGGGTTGCGGTACGGAGCATGATGGTCTTGCTTTTCCAGGATCCCCCGCGGACGCTCTTGTAGCGGCCGCTTGTCGGACCCGGCGGATTTCGTTGAGGGATATAGGCGTAATAATCGAATCCGAACCAGTCCTGAACCCATTCAGCCACATTGCCGGCCATATGGTGGACGCCGTATGGACTCTTGCCTGCATCGTGTGAGTCTACTGCCGCAAGGATCGGGATTTCGTGAACATGGTGCTGGCCAAACATCGCCAGCGTATTGTCTGGAGCAGTCTCTCCCCAGGGAAATAAATTGCCGTTCGGCCCGCGGGCCGCCTTCTCCCATTCTGCTTCTGTCGGGAGCCGCTTCCCCTGAGCTGTGCAGAAGTCCTGTGCTTCCTTCCACATCACATAGAGGGCCGGCCAACGCGCCAGGGTCTGATCCGTCACGGAATGGACGGTAATGAGGTGCCAAATGAGTTTCTGCAGTTCGTCAGGGGGATACTGCTTCCGTTGCCGCAGGAAAGCGAGAAACTCGCCGAGACTGACTTCGTCCCGATCCATCTCGTACTGATCGAGCCAGACCATTTGCTGCGGTAGCTCTGTATCGTCGAACTGTGTCCAAAGGCCGTAAGGATCGTCGTCGATCCGTTTGCTGCCAAGGATGAATTGTCCTGCCGGAACGGTCACGGTGGGGCTCGACTGGGCAAGGGCGGCGATGCCCGTCAAGTGGCGGGCCAATTCTGTCGAGGGCTTCGTGCTTGCTACGGCCACTGTCGCACCCAACAGTGCGAGAGCAAGAACAAAAGGTGCGACCAAGGACCTTGAGCGGTGCATTACGTTTTGTGAGGCGAGGCGAGTGCCTTGCTGACCTCGCCAATGAGGCGCCGCTCGATCTCGGCCGTTTCTTCCGCGCTGACGCTGAGAATGCGTCCGCCCTGAGCCAATTTCTCGAAGTCCGCTTTCACGCTCAGGCGGGTGACGTTGGTTGGCTGGGCTTGCAAGCTGACCACATATTGGTTCCGAAACCCGGCGACTTCGAGGGATGCCGGATTGGAAACCTTTCGTTCTGTGACGAACACGGCTTTCTGGTCGGCCGTGATGCTGACCTTGACCTGATAACCATTTCGGGCAAGGGCTTCTTCGACGGTTTTTGCCACAGTGCTGAGGGGACGAGGAATATCTTCCGTCTGCGCCCCCTTGCTCTCGATGCGGATGTTCTGAGCGGCCTGCTCGATGGCGGTTCTTTTGATGTCCGCCGTCAATTTTCTCGCTTGCATCAATTGACTGTCAAGTTGCTCGGCGGCAGCCTTCGCTTCGCCTTTGGCGCTTTCTGCCGCCTTTTTGGCATCGCGGATTTCCTGATTCAGGAGGTCGATCTGCTGCTGCATGACCTTATTCCCGTCTTGTAGCGACGTGACGAGCGACTCCTGTCTAGCCAGTTGTTTGCGGAGTGTTTCGTTTTCCGCTTTGAAAGGCGATTCATCCGGTTTGCAGCCGACGAAGGCAAGCAAGGCCACGATGCTGAGGAGACTGACGCGAATCGATACCAGGTTTTGTTGGGAACGCATGGAACAGTTTTTCATCATGGCGGCGATTATCCATGCTTCGCAGGCTGTTGTCCACGAGGATTCTCGCACGCCCGTTGTTTGACCCTTCCGGCGGCATCAGGCTATTCTTTCGTGTCGGGCGATACCGTTAGTTTCTGTTGAGAGCGTGAAAACCATGAGGACACTGATCCGAAAGACCTTCTCCGTCCCTCCATTAGGGTGCAATTGCTCCATCATCGGCGATCCGGTGACGAAGCAGGCCATTGTGGTCGATCCGGGCGGGGCCCATGAGCGCATCCTCCACGATGTCAACCAGCTGGGGCTGACGGTCACCATGATTCTCCACACGCACGCCCACTTCGACCATTTTCTGGCTTCCGGGGAGTTGAAAAAGGCAACGGGCGCAATTTTATGCTTACACGAACAGGATCGAGAATTGTGGGGCATGCTCGACATCCAATGCCGGATGTTCGGAGTGCCCTATGTCCCCGTGCCTGCGCCGGATTTTTGGCTGAAAGATGAGGAGCAGTTGCTCATTGGCCAGGTGAAAGCCGTGGCGCTGCATACACCCGGTCATACACCGGGTTCCATGAGTTTCCATGTTCCGGAAGGACAGCTCGTGCTGGCGGGTGATACGCTGTTCCGGGGAAGCATAGGCCGGACGGATCTTTGGGGTGGAGATTTTGACGCTATCGAGGAGTCGATCCGCGAACGGCTCTACACGCTGGAGGACAACACGGCAGTGGTGACAGGGCATGGACCGGAAACCGAAATTGGAGTGGAAAAAGAATCCAATCAATTTTTCCGAGCCTGATGTAGTGGGGAGGTGACCATGATCAAGATAGGTCCATTCATACTCTCGATCGTTCTTGTTGGTCTCGCCCTGTTCCCGTCCGCCCAAGCCGGTGAGCCTCAGTCAGCTCCCCCCGAGTCGGTGACGATTAGCAATGTGGAAGTTCGCCTGTCCGATCACGGACCGATTGTGTTGCTTCAAGCCGAAGGGAAGAGCATTCCGATCTTTGTCGATCTGACGGTCGCCATGTCGATTCAAGGCGCCTTGAAAGGGGAAAAACTGTCGCGCCCGTTATCGCACGACCTCATGCACTCGATTTTGGAGACGTTCGGCGGGAAGGTGACGCAGACAGTCATTACGCTGAAAGGAGGCACCTATTTCGGCGCGTTGACAGTGGCGTTTCGAGAAGATGTGAAAGTGTTCGATAGCCGGTCGTCCGACTCCATTGCACTGGCTATTCACTTCAAAGCGCCGATCTTCGTCGGACGGGATCTGCTGGAATCAGCCGGACGTGTGCTGGAGAAATCGAAAGCAGAAGATTTGTGAGGGGCTATTCTCTGGCCATCCGATCCTTCAAGCGCTCGAGCCGTTTCTCAGTCGAGTGCTTGATGAATTCCATGTTCTGGGCGAGATGCTGTTCGGCCGTGATTTTGCCGGCTTCGCGCCGTTTCAGTTGGTCCAGGCCAAAGTGGGCGATGGTGGGACCGTCTTCCTGATTTAAGGCAGTCCAGATTTCTGCGCAACGAGCCTGCTTCGCGAGTGGGTACTTGTCGCAAGGGGGGTCCACCGCCCACGCATTTCCTCCGATGAGTCCTATGAGACAGACCGCGATGCGTAGCCGTTTCATGCCCGCCTGATTCCTTCATCTCATGCCATTCGTTCGCCGGTCGCACGATACCACATCCAAAGCCGTTCTGCAGACCGTTGCAGCCTACGAACCGTCTGCGCGCGAATTTCTGGCTCGCTGGGGGCGACGCCGTTATCGGCGGCCTCCGCTCCTCCGCCAGTGGTTGTCCCGTCTCCCGAGGCGGGCCCGGCTGCTTGACCTTGGTCGTGGAGGCGGCCAAGACGCTCATTATCTCTGGCAAGAAGGGTACGAGGTGATCGGGCTCGATCGGACACCAGCTGTACTCTTCGTTGCGCGACGCCGATCGAGGACATTACCGCTGGTCCGTGCGGACATGCGTCGGCTTCCGCTGTGTTATAGAAGCGTTGATGGCATCTGGGGCGCAGCGTCATTAATCCATCTGCCGAAAGCGGTCATTCGCGTGATACTGGCCGACTTGCTCGATCTCACTCAGCCTGGCGGATTCCTCGTTGCAACCTTTACGCATGGGACGAAGAGTCGGGTCCTCAATCGGGGAGGGATTCCCGGACGTTACGTTGCGCGATGGAGGAAGAGTGAACTGGAGAGGGCATTTCGCTCGGCCGGCAGGCACGTACTCGATGTAAAGATTGTTACCGGACAAGAGCGCAGGGGGCGATGGATCAATGTGATGGCCCAGCGGCCTTCAGTTCCTCGGTCTAGATCTTCATGGCCTCGGTGACATCATGCAGCGTGGCCTTCGCCACCTCGCTGGCTTTGCAGCTACCTTCTTGAACGATTTCATCCAGCCGTGACGGGTGCTGCACGAGGTTGGCGCGCGCGTCCCAGATCGGAGTCATCTGCTCTACAAGTCGATCTGCCACCAGCTTCTTGCAATCGATGCAACCGATGGCCGCGGTGCGGCACTCCTTGTTGATCTGTTCCTGCACGCTGGTCGCCGAGTAGATCTTGTGAAATTCATAGACGGGACAAAGGTCGGGGTTGCCGGGATCTGTCCGTCTGACCCGGGCCGGATCGGTCACCATCGTCTTGAGCTTCTGACGGACGACCGGTTCAGTATCGGAGAGATTAATCGTGTTTCCGTAACTCTTACTCATCTTCCGGCCATCGGTGCCGAGGACTTTTGGAAACTTGGTCAGATGCTCCTTCGGCTCGGGAAACACCGATTTCTTATAGAGGTCGTTAAACCGTCTTGCCACTTCGCGTGTGAGTTCGAGATGGGGGAGCTGGTCCTTTCCGACCGGGACGAAATCGGGCTTGTACAGCAAAATGTCCGCAGCTTGAAGAACCGGATAGCCGAGAAATCCGTATGTGCTCAGGTCCTTTTCTTTGATCTCTTCCTGCTTTTCCTTGTAGGTCGGATTCCGCTCCAGCCAGCCCACGGGGATCATCATCGAAAAGAGTAAATGTAGGATGGCATGTTCCGGAATGCGCGACTGGATGAAGACGGTCGCGCGGGCGGGATCGATTCCAGCGGCGAGCCAGTCGATGAGTAACTCGCGCACAAACTCACGGATTCGGCTGGTATCGGCATAATTGGTCGAGAGAGCATGCCAGTCCGCGATGAAAAAGTAGCACTCGTATTGATCCTGCAGCGCTTTCCAGTTTTCCAAGGCGCCGAGATAATTGCCGAGGTGCATGAGCCCGCTGGGCTGCATGCCACTCAATACACGTTTCCGTGACATCATCATTGGGACGCTCCTACACCGAGGCCGATCGCGGTGGAAAGGATTGTACCCGAAAGGCCCGAGGCGAAGGTACTGGTAATCGTATGGATCACGCGAAGATCGCGGTCGAATACGAGGAGGCCGACCAGGATCAACATGCCGTATGGTTCAAGCCGCACGAGGGCCATCGCCGGTTGCGGCGGCAACAGGCTTACGAGAATGCGTCCTCCGTCGAGCGGTGGGATGGGAATCAAGTTGAAAATTGCCAAGAACACATTCACCAGGACGGAGTAAAGCGCCATGACCGCGATCGGCAAGAGGAATACGGTGGCGCCCGACTCCGGTCTGTTACCTGAGCGGTTGTCTATCGGGAGCGAAGGCTCCATTGCCAACAAGACGGCCAGCAGGAGCGCGCTTACTACAGCCAGCGCAAGATTCATCCCTGGCCCTGCCGCCGCCACTAAGGCCATGTCGCGGCGTGGCTGCCTCATGTTTCTTGGATCGACGGGAACCGGTTTGGCCCAGCCGAGGAGAAAGCCGCCCGGCAGCATCAAGCAGAGAAGGGGCATGATGATGGTGCCGAACAGATCAATATGGGCCAAGGGATTCATCGTGAGTCGCCCCTGCAGCTTCGCGGTGGGATCGCCGCATTTGTTGGCCACCCATCCGTGGGCGTACTCGTGCAGCACCATGGCGAAGAGGAGCGGAAGCGCTTTGTATGAAATGGAATAAAGCAGTTGCGGTAGATCGTTCATGCCGGTGCAGCGCTAGTCGACTTGCGTGAAGCGCCCTCGTTTGACTTGGATGAGAAACAGCGGTCGATTGAGCGTGCCGTCTTGTCCGAACGAAGCCGGTCCTCCCAGTGCGGGGAGATCTTGTTGCGACATGAGATAGTCCCGCACGGCCTCACCGGACGTTGCGCCTTTCCTCACCGCTTCGATGACGAACTTCACCGCATCATATCCCTGCATGGCAAAGAGTGTCGGCGTCGCCTGAAAGCGTTTTTTGTATCGCTCCACGAAATCCTGCACGTTGGGATTCGGGCTGTCCGCAAAAAACCCGTCGACGAACACGGCGCCGTCAATTGATTGATCGGCTGTGCGGGCGAAGTCCGGGGCATTCCAACCGTTGCTGCCCAGGATCGGCACTTTCATGTCGTGGAAATTCAGTTGGGCGGTAATCAATCCGACATCCGAGGCGCGGCTTGGGATGAAGATTGCATCAAAGCCCGGCGTGTAGAGGATTTTCTTATCGAGCTTCGTCAGCTTCCCGCCGGTTTTCGTCGGATCGACCGGCACCGCGAGGCCATATCTTTTGAGATCTTCAGCCTTCATCCGTTTGAGCTGGTTGCCGACATCGGACTCGCCTTCTTTATAGGACTCGACCGCAATGATTTCGCCCTGCTGGAGGCGTACTTCCTCGGCGAATAAACGCGCCAGTTCACGCCCATAGGCTGTATCAGGATGCAGGATGCAGAACCGTCGATATCCCTGTTCGCCTGTCGCATAGGCGGCGATCCGTTTGGCCTGTAGCTGAAAGGTCAGAGCCGTACTAAACGTAAAAGCGCCCAGTCGTCGGACATTCGGCAGGGTGGCTGTAGGGGTCAGGAGCGGAATGCGCGAACGTTCGGCCAGTTCTGCCATGACAGGCAAATTTTTCGACAGGAGCGGGCCGATGACGGCAATCGGGCGATCGTTATTAAGCAAGGCACCGAAGTCGTCCAAGAACGAGGCCTGAGTGGATTCAAAGTCTCTCACGAGGAGACCGACAGAGGGGCCTCCCGCTCGATCACCATTCAGTTCGACAGCCAGCTGGATTCCAGTAAGGACGTCGTTGGCGAAGGGGGCGAGTTTCCCCGACGATGGAAGCACCGCGGCGATTAAGAATTGATAGGACTTGAGTTTGGTTTGTAACGATCCGAGCAGGTCGGACGACTTGGCCGCCTGCGGATGCGCGGGGAAATTTGCAAGGAACCGCTGAATCTGTCGGGCGGCTTGGTGGTCTTCTCCGCGCCCCACATAAAGATCGATCAAGCGAAGCGAGGCAACGTCCCCCGGGAAACTCTTTGGATAGGCCTCCCTGATGCGATCGAGCATTTTCTTGTCGAAGGATTCGTTGATCACCTCGCGGATATGAGCGCGGATTTCGTCGGCTTGGTCCTCGGGGCTGAGCGCGATCTCATCGAGCCAGGCCTGAATGGCGCGCGTCGGTTCTTTCTTTTGGAAATACAGTTCACCGCTCAGATGCACGGCTTCCCGTTTGGTGACGTCGTCTTGCGACAGCGTGCGAAGACTGGCCAGGATGGGGAGAGCAAGGTCCGGATTGCCCATGGCCGCGTGTGTGCGAGCCAGCATCAGCTTCCCGCGGTCGCTGACTTCTGAGTCGGGGAACTCTCCTTGAAGCTGCTGTAAGTACTTGAGGCCCTCTCCATATTGTTGGGCGGAATACAGCGCTGCCCCTAGAAGCAGATAGGTGTCGTCGAGAAGATCCTGCTTGGGGTTCGTATTGAGGAATCGGCGGAGTATCGTGATGGCTTCTTCCGCCTGGCCTGCGTCGATTAATCGCTTGGCCTGGTTGAGAACCGGGTGATTCGCCGGCGTGTTTTTAGCCGCTTCTGCGACGGCAGGATGGATGACGGGCCACGGTGAGCCGAGGCCGACACAGAACAATGTCAGTGCGAAGGTGATGCGGGCTGTTGCGAGCTTCAATGGCATGGGACTGGTACATAGGCGCGGTGTGAACCGGCTGGCCATGTCTGTGTCGATGGTGTCACGAACTCACTCGTCAAGAGTGACTAGTATCGGAATCCCGGTAGGGTGTCAAGGTTATCTCCGGCCTGCGCATTGTCTTCATGGGAGTGATTCGTTATCATCACCCGATGGAGACAGATCTGCTTGTCGAGCGCTATTTGAACCATCTTCGAGTAGAAGGCGGACTCTCCCGCAACACCGTCGAAGCCTATCGACGCGATCTCGCCAAATTTCAGGCTTATCTTCATCAGCAAAGCCGTCTTCCGATCCGGCAGGTGACCACAGACACGGTGCGAGGATTTCTCGGCTCACTGAACACTGCGCAACTCTCTCAGGTGTCCTCGGCGCGCTGTCTGTCGGCGGTTCGTGGATGGTTCCGGTTCCTTCGTCAGGAACGCATGATCGACGACAATCCGGCCAGCGGTGTCACGGTACGACATCGGGGTATGCGCCTGCCCAACACGCTGTCGCAGCGCGACGTCACCGCGCTGTTGGAGGCGCCATCCCATCCCGCATTGGAAGATCAACGGGATCGGGTGATGCTGGAATTGCTCTATGCGACGGGTCTGCGAGTTTCGGAATTGGTTTCCTTGCAGACCGCGCAGGTGAATTTCGAAGTGGGATTTCTTCGGGTGACGGGAAAGGGTTCGAAACAGCGCATTGTTCCTATGGGCGAACTCGCCCGCCGCCTGCTCCAGCAATACGTGGATCAGATTCGACCTGCTATTTTGAAGCAGCGGCTGTCGCGGTTCGTCTTTGTCACCCGTCGCGGTGGACCGCTTAGCAGACAGGCGTTTTGGAAGAATCTTCGTCAACGAGCGAAACGGGCCGGTATCGCTAAACGAATTTCTCCCCATGTCCTGAGACATTCCTTTGCGACCCACTTATTGGAAGGGGGAGCAGACCTTCGGTCGGTTCAGGCGATGCTGGGTCACGCGAGTATCGCGACCACTCAAATTTATACGCACGTCGAACGGGAACGGCTCAAGGAAATTCATGCCAGGTACTTCCCGCGCCAAAGCCGGCGGAAAAAGAATATAGAGGGAAGAAAAATGAAGACTTTGAAAGAATCTGCAAGAAGAGTGCGAGATTCGGTTGACAAGGCCGGGTGGACTTGGTAGCATCCGCCAGCTTGCCAGAAAAATCGGGCGGATAGCTCAGTTGGAAGAGCGCTGCCCTTACAAGGCAGAGGTCACAGGTTCGATCCCTGTTCCGCCTACCAACCTCCTGTGATGAGTGGGTGGCCGGATCAAGGATAAAAACAGAAAATTGAAATTCAAGACGGGACAAACCGCTACAAATAGTCTTGTCAATCAGATCTTCCGCTATAAGTAGAGTCAAGAGGGGCCGTCGTTCAGCCTGGTTTAGGACGCCAGATTGTCAATCTGGAGGTCGCGGGTTCAAATCCCGTCGGCCCCGCCATTTTCCCCAGCATTTGTTAGACTCCGTACGTAGGCGTGTGGCTTGCCCACGCAGCCGGAAGAGGATGTAAGCCAATGTTTCAGATCGGATTAACCGGACTGTTGGGCTCGCTCGGTGCGGTCTCGAAAATTGTCCTCCTGCTTCTGTTCATCTTTTCTGTCGTGTCGTGGGCAATTATTTTTGCCAAATGGCGCGCCTTTCGTGCTGCAGATCAGGAAGACCAGCGGTTCATGGCGCTGTTGGCGAAGTCGAAGGATTTGGATGATCTCTGCCGCCAGGTTCGCCGCATGGAATCGAGTCCGGCAGCCGTGCTGTTCGAAGGAGTGATGGATCGCCTAGCGGGATTGCACGGACAAGCGCAAGACGGCGGCGGATCAGGATCGGCTGATCGTTACATCATCGAACGCACGGCGGCGCACCTTTCTCATAGCCAGCTGTCCAAACTTGAGTCCTATCTCCCCTTCTTGGCGACGACGGGCAACATTACTCCCTTTGTAGGCTTGCTGGGGACGGTGATGGGGATCATCGATGCGTTTCGCGAGATCGGAGCACAAGGAACGGCCAGTATTTCGGCCGTGGCCCCCGGGGTGGCGGAAGCCCTCATCGCGACCGCGGCCGGATTATTCACGGCCATTCCGGCGGTCATCGCCTATAACTATTTTCTCACGCGTATCCGCCGCACTTCATTCCGGTTGGATACGGTCACGATTGAATTGATGGCGTCGCTGTCCGCATCTCCCGCCAAGGCCAAACCTATGCCTGTCGGAGCGCAGCGATGACCTTTGAGTCGCGACAGCGGCGGTTCATGGCGGAGATCAACGTCGTTCCGCTCGTCGATGTCGTGCTCGTGCTGCTCGTGATTTTTATGGTCACGGCCCCCATGCTCTACAGGGGCATGGATATCAACCTGCCGAAGTCTGCATCAAACACGATCAAGCCTGAAATGCGGACGGTGCTGACAATCGAAAAAGATCAACGGCTCTACTTGGACAAGGATCCGATCGGCGTCGCACAGCTCGAACAAAAATTGAAGATTCTGAAGCACGAACATGCCGACGTGTCCCTGTACCTGCGCGCTGATCGTGATGTTCCCTATGGCATCGTGGTTCAGGTGATGGATGGAGTGAAGAAGGCTGGAATCGAAAAGATCGGAATGGTGACGGAACCCGTTGGGCCTGAGCGCGTTGGAGGACCTTCGATTCCGCGTACACCCTCTCGAAAGAGTTGATATCGGAGGCAATGAGGGGCTCGGAGGTATGGTGGCGCCCGCAAATGTGCAGTCGGCTCTCTGGTTGGATCAGGAGGAGCAGGATCGGTTCTTTGCCCGCATGGGCCGGACCCTCACGATCTCGCTGGTCCTGCACTGTGCGATATTGCTGGTGGTGGCGGGACTCCGGCTTGCTCCGCATGGAGAGAGGCCGTTGGCATCGGTCGAGGTATCTCTGGTCAGTTTGCCTGCGCCGGTCAAGCCTGTGGAGGTGTCCAAGCCCGTTGAAACGGCCAAACGATCAGAGCCAGCACCAGCACCACCTCCTGCCCCACCGGTCAAGTCTGTGATGCCGGCGGTGACTCCCGCGGCGAAGCCTGTCCGTAGCAGTGTCTCAAAGGACATTCTCAAGGATCTCGAGTTGCCTCCCGATGCGCCGAAGTTCGGGGAACTGACCCCAGCGAAATCAGTGGCTCAACCCCAACCTCAGGCTCATACAAAGGTCAAAGTTCCTGACCTGCCGCGAGTTCCAGACGTGACGCCTGATCAGGCCGTAAAGATTCCTCAGCGGACGTCGATCAGCGAGGAATTGGATCGTGAATTGGCGGAAGAACTCAAAAAAGTCAAAGCATTCAAGCCAGCGGAAAAATTAGAGATTCCCAAGGATGCTCCGGTTAAGCCGGCGCCGATGCAGGAAGCGGCGATTCCTCAAACAAAGGCGCCACAAACCCAGTTGAAGACGTCCGGTTCCTCGGGAACCAACCCCTATTGGGGTCGCATCGAGTCGATTATCAAGAGCCAGTGGGAGCCGCCTCCGATCGATGTCACGGGTCAAATCTACAGCGCGGTGGTAAAGTTTAGGTTCTATAGGAACGGAACCGTTAAGGATGTCATCATTCAGCAGACGTCGGGGAACAGCTATTTTGATATGGCAGGCCAGCGGGCTGTTCTGAAACCGCGGGCGTTCCCTCCCTTTCCGGCGGAGATGAGCGAAGCCTATCAGGACGTTGAAATGGTATTTCGAGTAGGGGAGACCGCGGGATGAAACGACGGGTGCTTGTCAGCTTGGTGTTGGGTGGGGCCGTGGCTCTTGCCGGCGCGATCGGCATTCTGGAATCTGGCGCGGCAGACGTCTTTCTGGAAGCAACACGACCCGATTTCCAAAAGATTCCACTCGGCGTGCTGGGCATCGAAAATGGCGGAGGTCCCGACTGGCTGGGGGGGCGTCTCGAAGAAGTGCTGAAAAAAGACGTGAAGCGTTCCCTCGTGTTCGAGCTTCTGGACCTTCCGAGCTTGGGGATCAAAGTTCACGATTTGGGGAATGGCTTGGGGAACGGATCGAAGGCCGTCTTCAAGCAAGCCGCGGATAATGGGGTGTCGGTCTTGGTCTGGGGTAAAGCCGGTTTGAAGAAAGGGGAGAAAGAAGACGACGTCAATATGGAAGGCTTCGTATATGACAGCGGGAACGACGAAGTTGTCGGTGGGAAACGTTATGCGGGATCCCCGTCCGTCGTCCGCTTGATGGCGCATCGCTTTGCCGATGAACTCGTGTTTCGCTATACGGGAGAACCTGGCATTGCAAGAACCAAGATTGCGTATGTGTCTGCCCAGGGATCGGCGCGGGAGCTGTTCGTCATGGATTATGATGGCTACGACGCGCGACAACTTACCGCTGATGGATTCTTGAATTTGATGCCCCGCTGGTCTCCCGATCGTCGGTTTCTGGTATTTACCGCCTATCGCGATCGGAACACTCAAGACATCGACATGATTGAACTCGCCACGGGGAAGCGCTGGACACTGGTTTCATATGGCGGACTGAACATCACGCCGACGCTCTCTCCAGATGGAAACTTTCTGGCATTTGCGTCCAGTTACGAAGGTAACTCGGAGATCTATCGGCTGGATACGAGGACCAAAGCCATCCAACGGCTGACCGTCAATCCAGCGGGGGAACTCTCGCCATCCTGGTCTCCGACTGGTAGAGAACTTGCTTTTGTCTCTGATCGAGGGGGTGGGCCTCAGGTGTTCTTGATGAGCGCGGACGGCTCCAATGTACGGCGTTTGACGTTCGAGGGGGACTATAACGCAGCTCCTGCCTGGTCGCCGAGGGGGAATTGGATTGCCTATGTCTGCCGGACTCCCCGCAAGGAATACAAGCTCTGCGTGATCAGCCCGGATGGACAAAAGCGTATGCAATTGACTACAGGGGGTGGCGTTGATGATTCGCCTTCCTGGTCACCGGACGGGAGGCACCTCACCTTCAGCTCGACTGCTGATGGGAAGAGCCATATATACATGATCGATGCCGATGGAAAAAATCTTGAGCGCCTCACGTTCGATGGGACTCACAATAGCGCGCCGACCTGGTCCCCGGCATCTTAAATCATACACTCCCTCCGAGGGAGTTTCACAACATCACGATGAACAACTTTGAGAGAGGAGAGGCATGTATGCGCACATCAACCATGAAAATCGCGGCGGTGCTGGTTGCCACCTTCGCGCTTGCGGGAGTTTGGGGCTGTTCGAAGAAAGCCGTTCAATCGGGGGGTGACACACAATCATCGCAGCAAGGGTCTGCCAAGAGCGGGACCGCAGACAGTTCGCAGTCCGGCGTCGGAAGTTTTCCAGACACGAGCATGCAATCGGGGGGGGGCTCCGGCCTCAGAGGACTTGATAAGAACCCCTCCGAGGAGCGTATCGGCAGCGGAACGGTGCTCGCAAAAGCCGATACCTCCGGCAGTGCAAACCGGCAGCTCGATGAGATGCGCGCGGAGCAGGCCGCTTCTGCCGCCGCTGGATTACGTGATGTGTTTTTTGGCTATGACAGTTGGACGATAGGTGAAGACGGGCGACAGGCGTTGAGCCGCGATGCCGAGTGGATGAAAACGAATCTCGGCGCGGCGGTCAAAGTCGAGGGCCATTGCGACGAGCGCGGGACCTCCGCCTATAACCTGGTGCTGGGTGAAAAGCGTGCGAAGGCCGTGCGCAATTATCTCGTCGAACTCGGTGTGAGTGCCAATCGACTGTCCGTGGTGTCGTATGGGAAAGAACGTCCGTTCTGCAACGAGCATGCGGAATCCTGCTATCAACAGAATCGGCGCGGACATCTTGTCGTCAAGTCAGGCAAGTAACAATGCGTCCTTGCCGCGTTTAGGATCCGGCGAGGGCGGAAGAGGAACCTGATCATGTCTAGCGTAGGTGGCGTCATGCAAAAGGCTTGGAATCTGCGAAGCATCGGCACCCTTTTCTGCCTGCTCTCCGCCGGCTTGATGAGCGGTTGTGTTGCTCAACAGGCCGATTTGAAAAGCGCAGAGCGTCGGTTTAAGGAGTCGAGCGAGGCTCTGGCCAAGCGAGGTGCCCAACAGCGACAAGAGCTCGAAGAACTGAAGGGAGAGGAGCTTCCCAAATTACGCGGCGAACTCGAGCGGGCGCAGCACCAGGCGCAGGAGATTCAAAAAGCCCAGGACGATCTCAGGCAGCGGTCAGCGGTGCTGGAGCAACAGACAAAAAAGTTGGAACAATTGTCCGGAAAGCTGGAGGCTGAGAGCGCGAATCGTTATAGCCAGGTGCGCGAAAGCCTGAACGCGCAGGACGTCAAGAACAAGGCGGATCGGGATCAGCTCCGTATGGACGTCAATAATCGTCTCGATGAGATCAATCGACAAATGGATCTGCTGCGCAAGGACATCATCGAGGCCGTGCAAAAAACCAACAGCGGACTGGTGAAGAGCGTCGATGCCAAGCTGGACGAGCAGCGAAAATCGCTGGCGGACAATCAGGCCAGGACCGATCAGCTCTCTGCGAAGTTCACGCAATTCACCCAAGCTTTGACGGGATTCCGGGAGTCGTTGACGACACTCAGTGAGCGGGTTGGGCAAGAGGAGCAGGCAAACAAGGCGTTAGCCGCCAAGGTTGAGGCTGATACCAAAGCCTCAACAGCCCATATTAATGAAACGACCAAGGCGATGTCCGGTCATTTAGGCGACGTCAATAAGAGCGTAACGGCCGTTGCCCAAAAGTTGGCGACTCGTCTCGATGAGCAGGATCACCGGCTCGAGGCATTGAGCAAGGTCGTCGATCAAGTTGCCCAGGACGGTCATACTCGCGGTGGCAACAATAAAGCCCAAACCCGTCAGCAGGCGACAAAATCAACTCAGCGTTCCTCGCTTGCCCCTGCACCGGAGCCGGTTTCGCAACATGATCCCGAACCGGTCACGGCGTCCGTGCAGGAGCCGGAGCATCAAACTCAAGCCGCGGAAACAGCGGAGGGGACAGGGGAGTCTTCGGAACCGGCATCACCGGCAGTTGCCCGTCCGGCTGAACGGTCCGATAAGGTCGAATATGAACGTCTGTTGGCGTTTTTCCGCAACGGCAACTTGGAAGAAGCCCGGCAGGGATTCTCGACCTTCCTGACGGAGTATCCCAATTCCGATCTTGCACCTAACGCGCGATATTGGCTTGGTGAGTCGCATTACGGGAAGAAGGATTATAAGCAGGCGATTGATTCATATGATCGTGTCGAACTGGATTACCCGCAGAGCGAGAAAGTGCCGGCTGCTATTTTGAAGAAGGGATATGCGTACCTGGCGCTTAAAGATAAGAAACGGGCCTCATCGGCTTTCAAGCAGGTCGTGACGTTATATCCCAAGAGCCCGGAGGCAGGGAAAGCGTATGACAAACTCAGCCAGTTGAAGGAGTCGCGATGATCGTGACACACGCGATCGTCAGAGTCATTGGAGCAGGTATTGTGGTATCGACGGCTGTACTGGTTGCCGGTTGTGCCAAACATGCCGATTTCATCGAATTGCGCGACCACCTGGCTACGGTGTCCAAGTCGCAAGATCAAGATCAAAAGCGGTTGGATGCATTGCAGCGACGCATGGAATCGTTGGAACGTGTCAAAGATGCCGAACCGACGAAGGCGAAACTCGACGAAATTCTGGCGCGTGTGCAGAAGTTGGAGGCCCGCGTCGCCAAGCTTGATGAGGGAACGGGAATGGCGGCTGTGCCGAGGGGTGAACCACTTCCGATCGAGCCTGCACGGCCAGCCAAACCGCAGAAGCCAGGGGGCTCTCCTGAAGGGGGCTCGATCGTTCCCAACGTCCCCGCGATCACTCCGACCTCTGCCTTCAATCTTTCGTATAATGACTACCTGAACGGCAAATATGATTTGGCGGTGGCGGGGTTTCAGCGATTCGTGAAAGATTTCCCAGGAACCTCGCTGACCCCGAACGCGTACTACTGGCTGGGGGAATCGTACTATCAGCAGAAGGACTATGTGCGCGCCATGCAGTCGTTTGACTATGTCGCAACGGAGTTTCCTGGAAATGAAAAGGTGCCGGCCGCATTGTATAAACTTGGACTTGCGGCGGCAGAGACCGGAGACCTGGTCAAGTCGAAGAAGAATCTTAAAAGGGTCCTTGAGGAATTTCCTACATCGGATGAAGCCAAGCTGGCGAAGAATAAATTGGCCGAAATTCGATGATCGATCATTTCTTCGCACGCGACCAGAATTACCGCTCGTCTTCCTGCCTTGGAGCCTAACCCGATGCCAGCCGCAAGTGATGTGACCATCATTCGAGTCCTGCCGGGCGAAGTCGTCAGCCGCATTGCTGCCGGCGAAGTGATCGAGCGGCCGGCCGCAGTCGTCAAAGAACTGATCGAAAACAGTCTCGATGCGGGCAGCCGACATATTTCGATAGACGTCAAAGACGGTGGTGTGGCGCTCATCCGTGTGACGGACGACGGAGAAGGGATCAGACGGGCGGATCTCCCTCTGGCATTCGAGCGACATGCGACAAGCAAACTGAAGTCGGACGAAGATCTTGCCTCCATCAGAACGATGGGTTTTCGCGGTGAGGCCCTTCCGAGCATTGCCTCTATCTCTAAGGTACAGGTGACGACTGCAACCAGGCAGGAAAACCTGGGTGCGAAATTCACAATCCTCGGCGGGATGTCGCAAGGGATCGCGGATGCCCCGCCGATTCCCGGAACGAAAATCGAAGTATCGGATCTGTTCTACAATCAGCCGGCACGAAAGAAGTTTCTCAAATCCACCGTTACGGAGTTTTCACATATCAGCAATGTGGTCCAGCAGGCCGGGTTAGGATGGCCTTCCGTACATTTTCGCCTGACACACAATGGCCATGAGATCATGAATTATCCCGCCGTGGCATCCGACCGAGACCGGATTCTTCAAGTGTATCGACCGGCCTTTCTGGATAAGGCGATCGACCTCCGCGGCCGAATGGCCGGTTGTGCGATCAGCGGGGTCATCATCGATCCCGTCCATGCACGTTCATCACGGGTTCCCCAAGATCTGTTCGTCAATCGACGGCCGATCAGAAACGCCACGGTGTTTCATGCCGTGACCGACGGGTATGGGTCGTTTCTCCCGAAAGGGAATCACCCGACGTTCGTGCTGTTCCTCGACATCGATTCCGAGCGAATCGACGTGAATGTTCATCCGGCCAAGCGAGAAATCCGATTCGCGGACCAGGAAGCCATCCATCAATTTGTGCGCCATGCCGTGCGGCATGCACTCAGCGGACCGGAGCGAAAAGTTGTGCTCACCGTGGGAGGAGGCGAAGCCTTGCCGCGCGCCGCTTCCCCTTCGATGCATCTGGCAACGGGGGTGCAAGATCGGCCAGTGTCTTCCCAGTCCGCCCAAGGTGCTCATAACGAGCCGGTCGTGGCGGCCGGTTCTCAGTCGTTGTTCACTCATGAGGCAATGGCCTCTTATGCCGGTTCGTCGGTTCCTGTTGTTGTTCCCCTGGGCCAAATGCAGAGGACGTATCTGGTGGCTCTGGTAGGGCAGGAATTACAGGTAATCGATCAACATACGGCTCACGAACGCGTGCTGTTTCAGCGGTTGTGGAAAAATTGGCTGAATCGTGAAATGGCCACACAACCCCTCCTCATTCCTGAGCCGATCGAACTCACGGCCGCGCAGAGCCTGCGGCTGCAGAAACACCTCGGAGATTTGGAACAGCTGGGCTTAATCATCGAACCATTCGGATCCGGTGCAGTCGCGCTCCGGGCCGTTCCGGCCGGGCTTGGCCAGACGAATGGCGGGCTATTAGTGCAGGACCTGCTTGAGGATCTGACGGAGTGGGACAGCGCGTCCTCGCTGGAGGTTCGTGTCCAGCCGCTTTTGGCCTCTCTAGCCTGCCGGAGTGCCGTGCAGGCCGGGCGGAGCATGGCATTGCCTGAAATTGAACAACTGGTTCGAGATTGGGTGGAAGAGGGGCTCATCATGACCTGCCCGCATGGAAGGCGGACGGCCTTCCGTCTCTCGACTGACGAACTTGACAAACTCTTTGGTCGGGTCGGATGGTCGTGACGACCGTGCCGATTCTCACCATGTATCCACTGTCGGAAAAACTGATCCATCTCAAGCCGCTCGTCGTCATCGTCGGACCGACTGCCGTCGGAAAGAGCCGCATCGCCATCGAGATCGCCAAGCAGTTTGAGACCGAGATCGTGACCGCCGACTCTCGTCAGGTCTATCGCGGGATGGACATTGGCACCGACAAGCCACATGAGGAGAGCCGGCAAGGGATTCCGCACCACCTCATTGATCTTGTGAATCCTGACGATTCGTTCAACGCAGGACTGTTTCGACGTCATGCAGTCGAGACCATTGAGCGGCTCTATCAACGGCGGCAGCTTCCCCTCGTTGTCGGTGGAACCGGCCTCTATGTGCGAACCTTGCTGCAAGGACTCTGTGAGGCACCACCGGCCGATCCGGCGGTACGGGCGCAGCTGCGTGAGGAGGCGCGCACTCAAGGGCACGATCGATTCTACGCGCGCCTCGCGGCGGTCGATCCGGTGACCGCGTCGAGGCTGCATCCCCGTGATACGTCGAAGGTGATTCGTGCTCTGGAAGTGCACCAACTGTCTGGCCGGGCGATGTCGGAGTTTCAGCAGCGGCATGGATTTTCCGAACGGCCCTTTTCACCGCTGGTAATAGGGCTGAATCGAGACCGTGACGCGCTCTATCGACGTGTTGAAGAACGGATCGACTGGCAGCTTGCTCATGGCCTGTTGCAGGAAACCCAGCGGTTGCTTGATATGGGCTACAAGCGCGATTGCGCCGCGATGAAGGGCCTCGGCTATCGGCAGGTTGCAGCCCACTTGGCTGGTGAGTATGACCAAGCTGAAATGGTTCGGCGATTCAAGCGAGACACGAGGCACTTCGCCAAACGGCAGATGACCTGGTTCAGACGGGAACCGGCAATCAGCTGGCTGATGGTCTCGGAGTCAGAACCCGCTGCGGAGACGGTCGATCGCGTCACTCATCGGATCGAACAGTTCTTAGCGGAACTCGATGGGGTGGAAGCAGGCCAGTGCGGTGTCGAAGAGAACAGGAGATAGCGACAACATGGGGAAACGCATTCCGGCACCTCGTGCCGCCATCGGAATCATTGGCGGGAGTGGTTTATATGAGATCGAAGGCTTGCGCAATGTCACACACGTCCCGGTGAGAACACCGTTCGGGCAGCCATCGGATGACATTGTGCTCGGAAAATTGGACGGCGTTCGCGTGGCGTTTCTGTCAAGACATGGGCGCGGGCATCGACTCAATCCATCGGACATCAATTATCGAGCGAATGTCTATGCCATGAAATCCATCGGGGTGCGGCGCATCATCTCCGTGAGCGCCGTCGGCAGCATGAAGGAGTCGATGAAGCCGGGTGATGTGGTATTGCCGGATCAATTTATCGATCTCACGAAACGGCGCATTTCAACCTTCTTCGAGGGAGGTGCGGTTGCCCATGTCGCCTTTGGGGAGCCGGTTTGCGCCTCGCTGGGCGCGTCCCTGCTGGCTGCCGCCCGTTCGACTGGTGCCACGGTGCATCAAGGCGGAACCTATATCTGCATCGAGGGACCGCAATTTTCGACCAAGGCGGAGTCGAATCTTTACCGTCAATGGGGCGTGAGTGTGATCGGCATGACGAATCTGCCGGAAGCGAAGCTTGCCCGCGAGGCGGAACTCTGCTACGCCACGGTGGCCTTGGTGACCGATTACGACTGTTGGCACGAGACGGAAGAAGCTGTTACCGTCGAGGCGATCTTAGCGACGCTCCGGCAGAACGTGGCATTGGCCAAGCGGCTTCTGCGGGGAGCAGTGGCATCCGCCGCTTCAGTCGAGAGCTGTGGATGTAATAAGGCCCTGCAAAACGCGCTCGTCACAGATTCCAATCGCATTCCTGCCGTTCTTCGGCGAAAATTGGCGCTTCTCTCGGAGAGGGTTGTGCCGCCGAAAAAAGGAGCAAGGTGAATCAATGGGGAAACTGCTTGTCGTCGGATCGGTTGCCTTGGACACGGTCAAGACGCCGTTCGGTGAGGCGGCGGAGGTGCTCGGAGGATCAGCGACCTATTTTTCCACGTCTGCGAGTTATTTTACCGCCGTCGATTTGATCGCCGTGGTCGGGGATGACTTTCCCTCCCAGCACCTCACCTTCTTGAAGAGCCGTGGGATCGATTTGACCGGACTGGAGCGTCGGTCCGGTGCCACGTTTCGCTGGAAAGGCGAGTATACGCATCAACTCAATGAAGCGCATACGCTGGATACCAAACTGAACGTGTTCGAAACGTTTCGGCCGAAAATCCCTGAGTCCTATCGGTCCCCAGAAGTCCTTTTCCTCGGGAACATCGATCCGGAATTGCAGTTGGATGTGCTGCACAAGCTCCCGCGGCCTCCGATCGTGGCCTGCGATACCATGAATTTTTGGATTAATGGGAAGCGAGATGCGTTATGGCGTGTGCTCGAACAGGTCGATATCTTGATTATCAACGACGGCGAGGCGCGCGCATTAGGGGGCGACTCGAATTTAGTGAAGGTAGCGCAGAAAGTTCTGGCACGGGGGCCCAAGCACCTGATTATCAAACGCGGAGAGTATGGGGTGCTGATGTTCAACGAGAAACAGGTCTTTGGCGCCCCAGCCTTTCCTTTGGAAGACGTGCGGGATCCCACCGGCGCCGGCGATACCTTTGCCGGTGGCTTCCTGGGCCATTTGGCCGCGACGGGAAATCGGACTGTGGAGTCCTTCAAGCAAGCGATCGTATTCGGGAGCGTCATGGCCTCATTTACCGTAGAATCCTTTAGTCTTGACCGTTTGCGAGTCCTGGATTACAAAGAGATTCAAGAAAGGTTCCGTGCCTTCAAACGTCTGACCCATTTTGAGGATCTTCCGTGACATTTATCCGAGCCAAGTTTTCCCTCCGCCGCTGTCCGATCCTGGCCGTTGTCGTCGCAGTAGGGCTGCTGAGCGGCTGCGCGACATCTGAAGAGGCGAAGCAGCGGTCAAAGGGGTATTACCAGGAGGGGATTGCGAGTATTGATACTGACCGTCAAAAGGCCTTTGTCTCATTTCAGAAGGCGGTGCAGATCGATCCTGACAACAAGGAAGCCCGGTACGGCCTTGGCCATATCCTTGTCTACCAGGGCAAGTTGTCCCAGGCGGAAGCAGAGTTTAGGGAAGCCATCAGGATCGACGAAGACTACTCAGAAGCCCATACGTACCTGGGCCAGGTTCTGGCGAGTCAGGATCGTTGGCCTGAGGCGATAGCGGAGTTTCGCAAGGCGCTGAATAACCCGCTCTATCCCACCCCGGATCTCGCGCGTTTCCACTTGGGCAGGGCGTTGGCACATGAAGGAGATCTGCAAGGTGCGATGGAAGCGTTGGAAGATGCGCAGGCTGTCAACCCCTCGAGCGTGCCTCCCGCGCTTTTGCAGTTGGAGTTAGGACGGGTCTACTACAAGATGGGGTTTGAGCGACGCGCCAAGGATGCGCTGACCAAAGTGACGAAGATGGACAACTCCGGCGAGTATGCCACGGCCGCAAAGGAAATTCTGGCACGGCTGAAGCCGTAAAGAGAGACGCATGGAATCGATTGGAGAATTTTTCAAGCAGGTTCGGGAAACCAAGGGGCTTACTGTTGATGAGGTGGCCTCAAAAACCCGTATTCGATCGGATTTCGTCAAGGCGTTGGAAGAAGGGAACTTTGCCAAACTGCCGGATCAAGTATTCGCCAGAGGCTTCGTCCGATCCTATGCGCGCTCTTTAGGGCTTGATGAAGAGGATGCCATTCATCGATTCATTCAATCCGCCGGGGCATTTTATGAAAAACAGGATGAGCGAGAACGACTGAAGGCGAGACAGGCAGAGGAAGAACGTAAACGGCGCGCGAATCGGAAAGCAGTCGCCATCGCGATCGGGATTGCGATCCTGACGCTCGTCGTGCTTCTGAGCCGAGAGCAATCTTCCGTTCTCGTGCGGCGCGCGTCCACGGAGGCGCCTCCGGCGTCGACCAAACGAACCGTGACGCCTGAGGCCGGTCCGCATGACGTGCCGTCTCATCCGGAAGGTGAAGGCGCAAGCTCTACCCTCAAGCCAAAATCAAGCGAGCCCCCTCCTTCGTCGACGGCAACGAGAGGCGATACGAGTAGTCCCACGCGTGGACCTGCCGCCCCATCTGTCGGTGCCTCTGCCCAACAGCAGGCAGCACTTCCCGTTCCTCCTCCGATTTCCACCGACAGCTCGGTCGGGGGGGCTTCACCAGAAAGTTCACCCAACGCGGAAGAGACGTTGGTGTTGGATCTTGAGGCTACAGAACTCAGTTGGGTTGTCATACAGATCGATGGAGGCAGTCCCCAAGAGGCCCTGCTTCGGCCCGGAGAGAAAGCCAGATGGAAAGGTCAGGATCAATTTATCCTGACACTGGGCAATGCCGGGGGCGTGAAGGCGGAGCTTAATGGAAAGCCTCAGAAGCCGTTTGGTCCCAGCGGAAAAGTTGCCCGCGATATTCTGCTCAAGCGCTGATCTTCT
Source organism: Nitrospira sp. (assembly GCA_033852435.1). GTDB lineage: Bacteria > Nitrospirota > Nitrospiria > Nitrospirales > Nitrospiraceae > Nitrospira_C. The sequence continues at coordinate 2,967 of JAWOMO010000119.1, read as the reverse complement.
TTCCTCTTATCTCGAACCACTTCCTTGTCGCACCTTGCGTCCTTTGACATTGACGTGTCGGTTTGCTCTCTTGCCGCTTTCTGTGGCAGGGAGGTCTTGAATGGGGCCCAATGGTGTCACCAGGAAATGAGAAGGCACGACCAATCAGCAGCCTGTAGAGCTAACTAGGCGAAATATCGACGGCTCGGATTTGATCAATTTGGCACAGCGTTTGATTGAGAGAAGCAATGTGGAGGGGAAAAGGCAGAGACCGTTTACGTTGGAAGGTGCCTGAATCGTCCTTAGGGAGGAAGACAAGGAGGGGTGGTGCCGGCTCCATCTCGATCAGCAAACCGGGGCTGGTTTGCTTGACATTAACGGAAGCGCGTTGTTATAGTCCGCACGTTTTTTCGCTTGAGATATGCGGATTGATGAGTCAGCGGCCTTGGGCCGATTGTGTATGTGGTGGGTACAACATAAAGGAGGATGTGTGATGGGCATTTTTTCTAAGTTCTTGGGAATCAGCGCGGCAGTGCTGATGCTGTCCGCAACAGTAGTGGGAGCCGAGGAAAAGGATCCTCTAAAGCCCCGCGTTCCGGCCGATCAGATTGCCGATGCAAAGGCCATGAAGAATCCGGTGGCCGCAACTCCGGAGAACATTGCCAAAGGCAAGGCGCTGTTCGAGGGGAAGGGCACCTGCTTTAACTGCCATGGCAAGGAAGGCAAGGGCGATGGTCCTGCCGGCGCGATCCTGAATCCAAGCCCGCGAAACTTCACCAACTGCAAGTTCCACAAGAAGCGGAAGGACGGCGAGCTGTTCTGGGTCATCAAGAATGGCAGCGCGGGCACGGGAATGGTTTCGTTGATCCCCGCTGCGATCAACGAAGAAGAAGCCTGGACGATCATCAACTACGAGCGGAGCTTCTGCAAGGGCGAAGAGTAGTCTCGTAGCGATTTAACCATGAAGAGGGGTGGAGGACTTGTTCTCCACCCCTCTTTTTTTGCCAACACGAGCAGTTTCTTCAGGGGGGAACAATCCTGTTGAGGGGAACCTCTTCCTGGCCTGTTTGATCGCACTGGGAGGTACGGACCCGCGCTGGAATATTGCCTTGGTGGCGCCGAGGTTTTACGGGACTGAAGAGAAAAGCGCGGTTAGGGAGTTTCTCGTGCCTGTACCGTGGCCAGCCTGCTGAGGGGGAAGCTGGCTGCAGGATCGCCGTTCCGGAATTGTGGAAGGACGAGCGGACGTTGCTCCTGGCCATACTGTGTCTTGGATGCCCAGAGCACTTTCTGGGTGAGGTATAAGACGGTTTCTCCCAGTGTGACCTCCCCATCATGATTGCTGTCGGCTTCGCCTCGCATGGCGCGCAGGAAGTAGTATGTGAAGAGCCCGTGCCTGTGCTTGTCGTCTTCGATGATCCGACCAATCCCATTTGAGGCAATGATATGGAGAGTCGAGTTTCCCGCTGGGCTCCATTGAGGGACAGCGGATTTGGCCCGGCTCTCTGCACCCAGTCTCGCGACCATGCCGTCAAAGAGAAGAATGGTGTGCTTGGCTTTCAATCGGGCAAGGGCCGCCTCCAGATCTCTAAGCGGGTAGGCGCGTGACGTATTTGTCGCATTTCCGTCATAAGGGAGGAGGAACACCTCTCCTGATGAGGACACGGTGGCAAGTCCGGCAAAGTACACAATGACCACCGCCTCTTTGTTCATATGAGGAGGCAACCAATCGAGCAAGGCCTCATCAATATCAGGACGCAGCGCTTTCCAGTCTTGGAGCAGACGCACGTTTGACGCGGGCAGACCTCCGAGCGACTGAAAGTAGCTTGTGAGGATTTCGGCGTCAGCCGCCGCGTACTTTCTAATCGAGAGTTGCTGGTCGCGGTAAGAGCCGACCCCGATCGATAATAAATAGGTGTGGGGCCGTTTGAAGCCGGCGGCTGCAGCCGGGACTTGGTCCACGTCTTCAGCTGTGACGCCAGTCGGTTGGATCGACAGCGAGAGGGCTTGCGAGGGTGGCGCGCCGGCTGCTGGGTCAAATACGGCGACCAGGAGTTCCGCCTTCTGCTGTTGCGGAGCTTGCGGGAGTGTCGCCACGAATTCGAGTGAGCGAGATTGGCCTGGTTGGAGCCTGCCGGCCGACAGCGTGGTGGCGGGAAATTGTGCAAGCAGCGACGGACTGCCGGTAATGGTGGCGGTCACGTTCTGGAGTTCTTGGCTACCCGCATTCACCAGGTCCACCCGCACACGAATGCGTTCCCCACTCTCAAACACCAAATTGCCGTTCTCGTCCAGCAGGGTGGCCTTAAATGAAAGCGTGGAAGGTGCACCTCTCGCTTCGATGGCCGGAGATGGAGGTGCTGGCCGCCCGGGAGTTGATACAGCCACCTTTTCCGAAGGGGAACTGCCTGCGGCTACCAATTGAGAACGAGCGGCAAGAATAAATTCCACAGACAACTTGACGCCCGCGTCGTATACGAATTCATCGACATTGCCGTAGTCACAGCGCGTTTGTGTCGGTTCCAAAATGAGCCGCTGGTTGTGTGCCATGGTGATGGTTTGCTGGCCGAACTCTTTTCCTGCCGCATCCTTGAAGGTTAAGAGCGCTTCGAGGGTTATATCCGCAGGCACCCGATCATAGAGGTGATCTTGCCAGAGTTTGAGCCCCGAACCCTGCAGCGTCACAAGGATCTCCGTATCAGGCGGGATAGGCCCCGGGGCGCCGCCGGTGACCGTCACGGCCTGAAAGTTCTTGGCGGCTGCATCGGTCAGGACCGATTCGATCTCTCCCCCGACGTTGAGTTCCCGCAGGCTGGCGCAGCCATTTTGGTACTGCATTTTCAGATTCGTCAAATTAGGATCGAACGTCAGTTTGACGGAGTTGGGGAGACGGGGACCCATGTCTGGGAGTGGGGTGCGCTTGAACACACCGCACCCCCCAAGTCCACCTGCAGCGAGGAGGAAGGCTAGCACAACCGCCCACTGTTT
>JAWOMO010000168.1:0-3608 GCA_033852435.1 Nitrospira sp. | reverse complement strand
GTGGGCGAGCGAACGGATCTTCGTATCCGTTGGCCGATCAGCCAGACTGATCAGCGATGCTTCCGAATCGGAGAATGGGTCGCGGCGAGTATTCCGGTCGACGCAGTGCGCTTGGAAGCGGGGATGTTTCGGCGTGGAAAAGCACGATGGAATCGCTGGATTGGACGCATTGTCTTGGTGCAACCCGGGGAAGCGGAGATTCTCTATACGGTCAAGATCCATGGGGAAAACTGGACGCTGAAGGGCTATGGTCCGGTCATCGGAGCACGGAGGCCGAGCACCACCTGGGACGACGTCAATGTGGTCGTGGACCCACAGAGGATTGATCTTGCGATCATGAACATGAGACCGTGGCAGCACGAAAGCGATCTCTTGTTGGGGCCATCATGAACAAAGAAAGGATGCGCACATGACCAGGCTGAAGCAGTATATGCGGGGGTTCTATTCCTCGTGTTGGGTGGCACTGATCGCGCTGATCGTCTTCGAGGTGGGTGGGCCAGTTGGTGCGTTCGCCGATGAATTCACCATTGCTGCTGCATCGGACTTGAATTTCGCAATGAAGGAAATTATAGCCGAGTATGAGAAGATATCTGGCAATCATGTAAAATTGTCGTTGGGATCGTCCGGAAACTTCTTTGCTCAAATTCAGAACGGCGCGCCCTACGACCTCTATTTTTCAGCCGACGTTGGCTATCCCAAAAAATTGGAAGAGGGCGGTCTGACGGTGCCAGGGTCGCTGTACCGGTATGCCGTCGGGCGAATCGTCGTCTGGACACCACAGAAGTCGCAGATCGATGTGTCCACAGGAATTGACGTGTTGCGCATGCCGAGCATTCGGAAAATCGCCATTGCGAATCCCAAGCATGCTCCCTACGGTCGGGCAGCCGTGGCTGCGATGGAGCACTATAATGTGTACAATCTGGTCAAGGACAAACTCATTCTCGGTGAGAATATTTCACAAGCAGCTCAATTCGTCGAATCTGGAGCCTGCGATATTGGGATAATTGCGCTGTCCTTGGCGCTTGCACCGACAATGAAGTCCGTGGGGACGTACTGGGAATTTCCAGCGGCTGCGTACCCCCCTCTTGAACAAGGTGCGGTGATCTTGAAATCATCCAAGCATCAGGATGCCGCGAAGCAGTTTATCGAGTTTCTTCAAGGCGCCACAGGGCAAGAGATTATGACGCGCTATGGATTTACGCTGCCCCAATAAACCTGTCGCGGCCTGGCTGTGTGCTGTCTGCGCGTTGCTGAGCGCCAGCTGTTCCGACGCCGTGCAGTTGACGCATGAAACGGAAGCAGGAGGCGTCGTGACCTATTTGTTTAAGGAAGATCGAGGCGGCCCGATGGGGTCGCCCCATCGCAAAGAGGCGTTGAAGGTGATCGAGAAGAAATGTCCGGCAGGATATATGGTCGTTCGCGACGGCGAAGTGAAAGGCTATGCCAGCATGTCGAGTGTAGAAGGCCAGGAAGGGGAAGTGACCGGACGGCGCTGGGGGATTCAATTCCGATGCAAATAGCCGCGAGTAATAGGTACCCAGTTCTTTCCATTCTAGGCGCAAGCGCGCTTCTCGCAGCTGTGACGATTGCGTGGGCTGATGATGTGTCGCAACCCAAGCATCATCAGCCTGGCGCGGCTTCTCAGGAGCGACCTTGCAACGTGGCGGGTCATGACGTACCTGCTGTCGAGGGTTTTGAAGGCGTGCAAGTCGAAACCTCCGACCTCGGGCTGTTCGAACAATTCTTTGAAGGCGTGCTGCAGGTGCCGGTGCTTCAACGGGCTGATCATCCGCAGGCAGACCGTCTTCGAGGGTATTGTTACCGGGGTCTGCTCATTGTCGTCCGGCAGGATCTCCGCACGACTCGTCCAGCCGGGTGGGTGCAACTGAATTTCCGCGTGCCGGATGTCGCAGCGGTGCAAGAGGAAATCGAGCGGCTCTATCGCGGGTCTTCCATCTCTCAACTCGCAGAAGGGGAGCGAGCCAAGATCGTTCGTTTTCGGTTCAAGCCGGATGTGATGCGGGGGGATCGCAGAGTCGCGCGATTTGAAATTGGCGGTCCGGAAGGGTTCATGATCGGATTCGACCAGGAAAAGTGAACCGGTGCCAGTATCTTTTATCTCACAAAGGAGGCTCAGATGAAACTCAGCGCACGGAATCAGTTTCAGGGAACAGTGACGCGGATTACTGAAGGGCAGGCAATGGCCGAAGTGACAGTGAAGATCGGCAATCTCGAAGTGGTGGCCGCGATTACAGAAGGGTCGGTAAAGGGCATGGGCCTCAAGGTCAATGATCCCGTTACCATTGCGATCAAGGCGACTGACGTCATGGTTGGAAAGTAGGGGATCGTTGACTTTCCAGATCGTCGCTCTCTACCATGGCGCCGCTCGATTTGAGCAAGCAAGGGCGGCATTGTGAATTGGACTGCGATCTGGGTCACCTTCAAATTGGCGAGTCTGACGGCCGGCGTCTTGCTGGTCGTCGGACTGCCTATTGCTTATTGGCTGACGTTTTCGCGGTGGCGATGGAAATTTCTCATCGAGTCGATCGTGGCGCTGCCGCTGGTGCTCCCGCCGACCGTGCTGGGGTTTTATATTTTGGTCGCCATTGGGCCGCATAGCCCGATCGGCCGGTTCTACTCCGACCTTGTCGGCCATCCGCTCCCGTTTACCTTCGAAGGTCTGCTCCTCGCGTCGATCCTCTACAGTCTGCCCTTTGCCGTCCAGCCGTTTGCCACCGCATTTGAACAGGTAGACCGCCGTCTGATCGAGTCATCATGGACGCTCGGCGTGTCAAAGTTCCGGACGTTCTTTCGCCTGATTATTCCCTTGTCGACGGCAGGGCTCATTACCGGGGCCGTCCTCAGTTTTGCCCACACGCTCGGCGAGTTCGGTGTCGTGCTGATGGTCGGCGGGAATATCGAAGGAGAAACGCGCACGGTCTCGATCGATATCTACGACGAAGTCCAAGCGTTAAACTATGCGGGCGCAGCGAAAACGGCACTGTTTCTCTTGATCGTGTCCTATACGGTCTTGCTCATGGTCTATGCGATCAATCGAAAGGTCTGGGCGGTATGGCCGCAGAAGTAGCGATCAACATCGTCAAAACCTTTCCCGGTCGTGCGCGGGTTCATGCGGAGCTCACCTATCAGCTCGGCCAAGCGACGTCTCTCGTGCTTTTCGGTCCTTCCGGCTCCGGCAAGACAACATTGCTCCGGTGCATCGCCGGGCTTGAGTGGCCGGAACAGGGGACCATCCGTTTCATCTCGAAAACCTGGCTCGACACCGCGTCGCGGATTCGTGTGTCTCCGCAGGAACGGCAGATCGGCTACATGCCTCAGGACTATGCACTATTTCCGACCTACTCGGTGGCGGGCAATATTGCTTATGGGTTGAGCGAGCTGTCTCCTGCTGCCCGAACAAAACGGGTCGAGGAAATGATCGAACTGTTTCATCTCCAGGGACTGGATACAGCCAAGCCCAGGGAGTTATCGGGCGGTCAACAACAGCGGGTGGCCCTGGCAAGGGCTGTCGCACCGCGGCCGCAGTTGCTCTTGTTGGATGAACCGCTGTCGGCGTTGGATGTCCCCACTCGGCTGCAACTTCGAGG
>JAWOMO010000084.1:0-3584 GCA_033852435.1 Nitrospira sp. | reverse complement strand
GCTCTGGAGACGAGTGCCCGCCAGCCTGCTGCATCCGCCCAGCTGCGCCCCCCGACCTACGAATCACCGACCAGAGGGACCGCCAGTATTACAGCCGGCCCCAACTCAGCAATCCGATCGATGAGCGGCTGGCGGACGTTCCGGCCTATCCTGCATCCTGATCTCTGCAACGGATGCTGGCTTTGCTTTGCGAGTTGTCCGGAAGGTGCGATTACGATCAAGCCGGACGGCAAGCCTGCCATCTATTATCCGCACTGCAAGGGCTGTCTCGATTGCGTCGAAGTTTGCCCGACCGATGCCATCACGGCCGAGCGGGAACCGCAAGGAGCGCAGTCGTGACGGCCGAAATGATGACTGGCAACCTTGCGGCATCCTGGGGGGCTCGCCTCGCCGATGTGGACTACATCCCGTCCTTCCCGATTACTCCGCAAACGGAAATTGTCGAAACGCTGTCCAAATGGTGTGGCGACGGAGCCCTCAATGCCCGCTTCCTCACCCTGGACTCGGAACATTCGATGATGACGGCAGCGGGGGCCGCTGCTGCGACGGGCGCACGCGTCTTCACTGCGACGTCCAGTCAAGGGCTGCTGCACGCGTTTGAAGTGTTGTACACCGTTGCCGGCTGGCGGGTGCCGTTGGTGTTGGTGAACGTCTCGCGCGCTCTGGCCTCTCCGATCACACTGGAGCCGGATCACAATGATGTGCTGGCGGCACGCGACTCCGGATTTGTGCAGATCCATACAGAAACCTGCCAGGAAATAGTGGATTCGATCCTCATGGCGTACCGGATTGGAGAAGACCCCCGCGTCTGCCTGCCAGTCATGGTCAACCTGGACGGATTCGTCCTCTCGTTCACGCGCGAGCCGGTAATTCTGCCGGATGCGAACAAAGTGCGGGCGTTCCTACCGCCATTTCAACCGGCTCATTTGGGATTTAAAGCGTCGGCGCCCCATGCGCTGGGAACAGCGGTGCTGGGCGGGACGACGTACAGTTACTTCCGGCATCAGATGCACCTCGCCTCGATGAACGCGCTTCAAGTGCATGAGGAAGCCGCCGCAGATTTCGAACGGCTGTTTGGCCGCCGCTACGACGTCATCGAGGGCTATCGCCTCGACGATGCGGAGGATGTGCTGGTTATGACAAATGCGTATGCCAGTAAAGGCAAGGTTGCCGTCGACGTGGCGCGGGTGGAAGGCAGGCGGGTGGGATTGTTGCGGCTGCGTGTTATTCGACCATGGCCGGCTGACGCCATCCGTCATGCATTGCAAGGCCGCAGGGCGGTGGCGGTTCTTGATCAGAATCTGGCTCCCGGGCAGGGCGGTATTCTCTTTCAGGACATTGCAGCCTGCCTCTATCACGAAGCCTTGCGGCCGCGGGCACTCTGTTCATTCATTGGGGGGCTGGGGGGAAAGAATATTTCGGAAGGTGAGTTTCGTGCGATCTTCGAGCAGACGGCGGAAGCGGGAGTCCGTGGGAAAGGAATCGGGCCGGTTCTGCTCTATACAGAATCGGAACATCGGGAGATGGAGCGGTTGCAGTATCTCGCGCATGAACTCAAGACGGGCAGATAAGAGGTGGTATGGCCTGGGAACCTCACATTTTTAAGGAACTGCAGCAGATCCCCCGTGAGGAACACGTGTTCCCCGGAACGCTCCTCTGTGCCGGGTGCGGCGGACTGGAATCGTTGCGGCTCGCATCCAAGATACTCGGCAGTCATGTTGTCTATGTGAACGCGGCGGGATGCTTTACCAACTTAGCGGCCTTCCCGTTTACGCCGCTCGATGCATCATGGCTCTATACCACGATGGGATCGGCACCGGCCGGCGCGCAAGGCGTACGAGACGCGCTCGACGTCTTAATCGCGAAGGGCCGGTTACCAAAAGAAGAGGATGTGAAAGTCGTCGTATTGGGCGGAGACGGCTCCACCTACGACATGGCCCTTTCTTCGACCTCGGGCGCGATTACTCGGAAGCTCGACTTCTATTATTTCTGCTACGACAACGAAGCCTACGGTAACACCGGAGTCCAGTTAAGCCCCGCTACACCCTATGGAGCGCGGACGACCACGTCGCCTTGCGCCGTGCAACATCCAGCAGGCACCACGCAGGAGAAAAAAGATATTTTCGAGATTTGGCGTGCGCACAAGCCGCCGTATATGGCGACGGTGTCGCCGCGCTATCCGCTGGATCTGGAGGAAAAGTTTGTGCGTGCTGCGAAGTATCCTGGTCCCAAACTGTTTCTGGCATTCGCTGCTTGTCCGACCGGCTGGCTATTCGATCCAGCCCACACGCCGGATGTGGCGAGACAAGCCGTTGAGTGCGGCCTCTGGCCGCTGAAGGAAGCAATCAATGGGGAAGTGGTGCATACCTACATGCCCAAGCTTTCACCGGTTGACGACTACCTCAAGCTTCAGGGACGGTTTCGGCATCTGTTCGAACCGACGGTGCAGACGGAAGCGATTTCGCATATTCAAGGACGAGTGAATGCCTATTGGGAGCAGGTCAGAAAAGCAGAACAAACGGCCTGATGGCGGTAACTAATTGATTATCTTGAGAGTAGTCCAATATGTCCGGCAGATCGTCTCTACCATTATATAGAGGGAAGCAGATCTTCCTTGGTGTGGCGACGGTTGGATCTCTTTCTGCCGTGTTATTCATTGGTTGCACCGAGGTCGATCATCGACATAGTGAAGAGCGGCCCAACCCCTACCTCACGTCCGATACCAGGCAGCCCATTCCGCTTTCCTCCTCGGCTCGAAAGGAACATCGGGCGGTGATGTTGCAGCATCTGGAAACCATTCAGGTGATCGTCAATGCGTTGGTTGAGGAGGACTACGAGCTGGCCAAAGGGTTGACCGAATCACACCTCGGCTTCTTCATGCATCGGCAGGCGATGGCACAGCAGCAGCCCGAGAATTTTCCGCCCCCCTATCATGATTTGGCCATGGCGCATCATCAGGCCGCGGAAGAGCTCGCACAAATCATTCCCACGAAAGACTTAAAACAGATCATGCCGCGGTTCAATAACGTGCTGAAAGCCTGCGTGGCCTGTCATCTCGAGTACAAGGTGCGAGAGCAGTCATAACTTTACTTTATTGCGGAGGCAACATGAGCGAGCCAGAGACAGTCAGCGCGTTCTTTGAGCAGGACCACGACCGATTGGATGCCTTGTTTCAATCATTTCAGGTGTTGAAACGACATAACTTTACGAAGGCCACGGAGGCCTTCAAAGAGTTCAAGTTCGGCTTGCAGCGGCATATTGTGTGGGAAGAAGAGCTGCTCTTTCCCTTGTGGGAAGAGAAAACAGGAATGTCTGAAGGCGGGCCGACGTTTGTCATGCGGAACGAACATCGCCAGATCGGGGAGCAGCTTGAAGCCATTCACCGGAAGGTGGCGGAACAGAGTCCTGACAGCGATCATGAAGAGCAGGCGCTGCTCAACATATTGACCTCCCACAATTTGAAGGAAGAGCGGGTGCTGTACCCCTCTATCGATCAGGTGACGACGCCGGAGGAATGCAAGGAGGTATTTCAGAAAATGAAAGAGATTCCCGAAGACCGCTATCGAGTGTGCTGCGGGGTGCAT
>JAWOMO010000056.1:0-8836 GCA_033852435.1 Nitrospira sp. | reverse complement strand
CATCCGAACGAGGTGAAGTGGATCACCGAGAGTCGGGGCAAGACGGATCGAGTGGATGCGAAGAAGCTGGCGGAGCTGGCGCGAGCGGGGATCCTGCCGCGCGCCGTGCATGTGGTGGAGGGAGCCGGGCGAGAGCTGCGGGAGTTGGTGAGTGCCCGGCAGCAGCTGCAGAGGAAGCGGATCGCACTGATCAACACGATCCGAGGCTATGTCTACCAAGAAGGCCACCGCTTGCCGGAGAAATTCTTTGCAGGGCCAACTTGGGCCGCGAAGCTGGCGCGACTCTCGGTCAGCGCGCCGCTGGCGGTCATCATCGAGACGTTCATGGCGAGGATCGACGCGCTCGTGGCCGCGGAACAGCGGCTCACTGCGCGGGTGCAGGCGATCGAGGATCCCCGCTGTCCTTTGCTGGAGAGCATCCCGGCCATTGGCCCGCTCTCGGCGCGGGTGCTGCTCAGTGCACTCGATGACGCCCGGCGGTTTGACGATCAGAAGGCCGTGGCCAATTCTGGGGCCCTCGCGCCGACCATTTATCAGAGTGGGGCGGTCCGGCAGCTGGGGCGGATCAATCGGGACGGGCGGGGCGAGGTCCGGCGCGTCTTGCTGCAGTGTGCCCATACGGTGGCGCGTATGAAGAGCCAGGGGGCAAAGCCGTTGCAACAGTTCTTCGCGCGCATCGCCCGGCGACGGGGCAAGAAGATTGCGGTCGTCGCGTTGGCGCGGAAGCTGCTGACCACGGCCTACGGCGTGTTGAAGTCCGGTCAGCCCTATGATCCGAGGAAGTTGCCGCCCGCGTAAGGCCGCTCGTGCGCGTGAGGGTCGGGCCAGGTTGTGTCGCCCTGATGGACAGGCAAGGACAGTGAGCCCGCAGGTGCCTTGAGGCACGCACCTCGTTTTGGAGATTGGGCGGCTGTCTTTGAACCGGAAGGTTGGGCGACCGAGCCCGCATGGGAGGTTAACGGTCCATCTATTTCAACAGGGCCTCGTGTTGACTGTTGACAGAGGCCCTATTCATGGGAGGCTCTCATGGAACTCCGCCGTCACCAACGCTTTCCCGTGCATTTTCACACTGTGTTCTCTGGTCCACAGCTCGGTGAATCTGTCGGTACGATTGTGAACCTATCGGAGGGTGGCTGCCGTATCCAGACCGACAGTCAGGTTTACACCGGCATACAAGTGGCCCTGGGCCTTCACCTGCCTGGCGAGGATTCGCCGATCAGCATCGAAAAGGCGGCGGTGCGTTGGAACCGTGGGGGCGAAATTGGCGTGGGGTTCATCACCGTGGCACCTCCTCACCAGGAACGATTGAGCCACCTCCTCACACGATTGAAAAAAGAACAAAAGACATGAACGATCACATCATCAAGAACAGATGGTCACTCTTCGTCGGCTAAGGGGCTACCAGACCACCACCATTGACACCTTTTCACGGAGGCCTAGCCTTTAGCCGATCAGATGATGTGCCTGTTGATGGCGGAGAGGAGGATCAGGCGATGCGTCCTGTTGTTCACAGCATGCTGGGTTGGTGTCTCGGGCTTGGACTGATCTCGGTGGCTTCGGCCGGCGAACGCGTGTCCATCGGTGCCATTCTAGAACATCCCGCTGACTATCAGGCCAAAGTCGTGACGGTCGAAGGACGCGCGAGGGCCGTCAGCAACTTGCCGGTTCATCGTGGGACGCCCCGCTGTGGCGGCAGTGCAGTCTATGACGGCCAAATGTTTACGCTACGGGACGAATCGGGCAGCATTGGAATCGGCTCAGCCGGCACGTGTCGGCCTGGTGTGTCGAAGCTGGTTGTGGAGAATGAACGGCTCCGCATTCGCGGAGTGGTTTTGGCGGACAAGAAAGACCCCCGGGGAATTCCCGTGATCTATGCGGATGCGATCGACCACCTGACGCGCTAGCGTTCCTTCACCAATTCCGGGGCCGGAGCCTGATTGAGCCCGGTAAGGTTCAGAACCGGTTCCGGCTGCTGCGAATAATCTCCGGACACACGACGTTCTATCTGCTGGCTCGCTTGAAGAGCAGCACGACCACCGCACCAGCAAGCACAACCAGCCCCAAGATCATCGCCACCGTGAAGGCCCGATGCAGATGTGGAAGCCACTGCTGCCACTCTTCCCCCGCGGCGTAGCCGAGCCCGACGAAGCTGGCCGACCAGATCAAGGCTCCTGTATAGGCGAACTGGGCAAACACCGTTGGTTGAAGGAGTGAGGCGCCCATTATCATCGCGGCAAGATGCCGGTAGCCGGGGATGAAATAGGCCAGGAGCAGGGAATATTTCCCCCAGCGTTCGACCCATCGATGGACCTGCTTGAGATGCTCCGGTCGAAGGTGGAGCACAGGGCCGAACTTGATGAGGGCGGGCAGTCCCACGAACCGTCCCAGCGCGTAGCTGAGGCTGATGCCGCAGGCGCTGCCTAAAAACGCGGTCGCCAACGCCGGCTCCAACCGCAGCGTGCCCTTGAAACTGAGATAGCCCGTGAAGATGAGCAGGGTTTCGTCCGGCACCGGGAGGCCGACGATGCCCAGCATCAGCAGCACGAAGATCGCGCCATACTCATGGCTGACAATCCATTCGAATGCCGTTTCCATGACGGCCGTCACTGTATCCTAGGATGCGTTCGGACGCCACAGACACCGAGTCGTCCGGGAGAGAAACGGGAAGCGGTTACTTCAGCGGAGAAGGCAGCTGTTGCCCCCCATGTGTTTGCTCCTCACTGTGAACAGGGATTTTCTTGAGCCGTAGCGCTGACATTGTATAGTAGGGCGATGTCGGGAGGACGCTCTCATGAATGATCAGCAGATCGCGACTGTGCTTCTGGGTCTTGAAGAGTGCATTGAACAGTACATCGCTGAGTGTCGCGGGCGTGTGGACGGCTTTGTGGATGGGCACTTTTCGCTCCAGGAGACCGTGGCGTTTCAGAAACAGTCGCTCGCCAGTGATCTACTCTGCTACCCGGTGAATGCGCTCTGGGCGATTCCCTCGCTCTTCTTGAAGAAGCTCCTGGAAGTACCGGTGAAATTGGGTTGGCGCCCCGGCTCCGACCTGATCGGGCTGTTGCCCGCGGGCCTCAAGACGCGCTATCAGAAAGAGATTGAACGGCTGATTGCTGTTGAGCTGTTGGAGTGGCCTTGTACGATGGGTGAGCGGCGGACTTCCCCGAACGGGCTGCTCAACCGGATCACCCGGCATAAGCAGGTCGGCCCGTTACTGGCGTCGGGCGCCTTGTCGGCAGAGGCGCTGAGCGACTTATCCGACATCCCCCGCCTGGTCGGTGAACATTCGTCCAGCCGGGCCTTGGTGCTGGATACGGCGGCGACGGTGCTGACGCTGGCGGCCGGATGGCTGTTCTTCGGCGATCATTCGCTCGGAATTTCGGGGATCGGGGATCACATTGCGAGACAGCGGGCCAAAGACCGGGCGGCCTCGACCTTCATTCTTGGATCAAGTCTGGGCTCGGCGTTCTATTCCGTGTTTCCTCCGAAGCCGTCTTTCTGGCAGGTTGTGGGTGCGACCTTCACGGTGGGACTCTTTGTCACAGGGATGAGCCTGCTGGTGGGATTGGTGAGCGACCCCTGTCTGAAACGTGCCGGCTTTCAGCATGCACGGCTGCATCTCTTGATCGATGCCGTGGAGGACTGTCTGCATCGACAATTGCGCACACGGCTCAAGCCCGCCATTCGACAACTGGCCGCGTGAGACAACGGGATCAGGTCCTGCAATCGAACAACCGCTTGGCTGCCCTCCATTCACGCTCCGGCCGCTCGGCCGCCTGTTCATCCGAAACGAGGTCGCGCACCAACATGCGGACACGAAGACGACGTGAAACATGACGTCGCTCCACGGACCGAAGAGGTAGCCTTCATCTGAGCCATGGACGTAGGCGAGGAAGAGGGTCAGTGCGCCGACCGTCAGCCAACGGGCTCCGGTGATCGCCGCCGACTTTCCTTGTCGGAGAAACAGCAGACCGCCGGCGGACACGAGACTTCCGAGCAGAGTTAAATCGAATGTGCTGATCATGGAGCGCTCCTCGCGGGCGATACACCACCAGATGAGTCTTTCTCAGTGCTGAACGGTCAGAAGCTGAGGGATCAATCGGCGGGAATGTGGCGGTAGGCGTTACGACATACGACTCATGTATTGTTTCGCGACGGACATGACCGGGACGGGCGGTACCGTACAACAAGCGGATGGCCGATTCAAGAGGGCACGACGGGCCAGCTTGCGAGAATTCGACATTCGGGAGTAGGCTGACAACGGGACAGGCTGAGGTCAGCCCCTTCGACATGATTCAGGGTGGAGGCCCGTCATGTGGCTCTTCCTTCTGGCGCTATTCCTTGCCGCTCAGGCTTGGGCCGAACCAGGCTTCGACCAAAAATACGAGCGCGACTACAATATTTTTCATTCAATCAATCAGTACCGCTCCGACAATCCCCTGAATCCCATCAACGCGTATGATCCGACGAATCCCTTCAACTCGATCAATCAATATGACCCCGGCAATCCGGCGAATCCGATCAATCAGTACAACCAAAACAATGCCTTCAATCCCATCAACCAAGACAATCCGCAGAATCCGCTGAACCCGATCAACGAATACAATCCCGCCACGCCCTTTCAGCCGCTCAATCGCTCGCGGTGAGATGAGGTGGGTGTGAGGATCAGAACGGGTACCAGGTGTATGTTCTGTGGGAGGAGGTGAGCCATGACTCACACGATCGAATTCGAAAAAGTCACCACCGTCCTCCTGCAGCATGGCGAGTAGTATGAGGTCGACGACGGGACGTTCACATCTATTCCTGCCGCAAACTGTTTATCCGGTCATTCGGGAGGCAACGCCTATGCGTGGAAAAGCCATGGGGCCTGTTTGGCCTGCCCATGCAGCGCGCTCGTTCTCGTCCGATATTCAATCAGGAAATAAATCTGTCGCATCATGGTGCTCATCCCGTACATCGACGTGCTTTCGGCTGCGTTCTTGATGGGATTCGCGGCGGCCGCGCCGATGGGTCCTGTCAACATGCTGGCCATCCGCCGTGGGGTGATTGGTGGTTGGCGCCATACTCTCGCCTGCGGAATGGGCTCCATCGCCGGCGATCTCATCCTCTTTTCTGTGGTCCTCCTCGGGGGTGACTACTTCCTTCCTGACCTGTCAAACCCGACGTTCCGGGCTGTCCTGGCAGCCACGGGCGTCATCGTTCTGTTTCCGCTGGGGATCTATTTCGTTTTCCGCGCCGTCAAGGAGCCCCTGCGGGCCTATGCCAGTGCTTGCGAACGCTGGGACGAGGGCACTGTCCGCGGGCATCTGATCGCAGAAGTTGCCGATGCTGCCGCGATGACCGTCTTCAACCCCTTAACCATCGCGTACTGGGTTGGCGTCACCGCCAACTGGCTTCCCTTTGCCCATTCGGTTTTGGGCTACAGCGCCCCCGGTGTTGGAATCGTGATGGCGACGGCCGGCCTGATGACCTGGTTCACGGCGCTCACCGTCGTCGTTCGCTTCGTGCCGCACCGCATCGGCCCGAACTTCTTCCGCCTCGTCAACGCCGTCCTCAGCCTTATCCTCCTTGGCTTTGCCATGTTCTGTGCAATCATCCTATTCCGCTATCTCCTGCTCTGAGTGAGAAACGCAGGGGGGCGGGAGTCTATTCTTCGGCTTCAAGCCGCTTGTCAAACGCTTCGTTTCAGAATTGCCAGGCGAGGGGAAATAGCAGAATCCGCTGAACCCGATCAACGAATGCAATCCCACTACGTTCTGTCAGCCGCTCAATCGCTCGCGCGAGACCTGTCCTACTATTAATGAGCTCTTTAATATCCTGTTATGCCGCGCGATTGGCAAAGGCCAGGCGAACATCTTCTCGGTCAGATTGCGCGACGGTCAGCAGCGGCCTTGCCTTATAGCCGATTTGCTGGGCGACCCATAATGCGGGAATTTGCTCGATGCGGATGTTGTAGAGATTGACCGAGTCATTATAAAACTCCCGTCGATCGGCAATCGTGCTTTCGAGGACCGAGATGCGCTGCTGCACGTTCAGAAACTCCTGATTGGCTTTCAGATCCGGATACTGTTCGGCGACGGCGAACAGCCTGCCCAACGCCTGCGTGAGCTGGTTTTCCGCCTTCGCCTTGTCGTCGACGCTCGTGCTTCGACCGTACACGCTTCGCGCATTGGTGACGCCTTCCAGTGTTTCCCGTTCGTGTTTCATATAGCTGTTGCAGACGTCGACGAGTTTCGGCAGCTCATCGTGGCGCTGCTTGAGAACTACGTCGATGTTCGACCAGGCCTTGTCGATGTTGTTCGACAAGCGAACCAGCGTGTTGTAGAGTCCCACCGCATAGACGATGATCCCCACGATCCCGAAGACCAGCACGATGCCAACCAGTAACGTCCCGTTCATATGTCGCTCCCTGGTGAAAGGCTCACGTTATCGAACCGCTGTCCCGTACGTCTTGTAGATGTGAAGAAGGCACAGCAGCGCCAAGGCCGGCCCTCCTGCGAGAAAGGTGAACACCTGCCATTGCAACTTGGATAGCAACTCCTTTTCGCTCCGATCTGAGATGATAAACTCGTTGTCCCGGTTGCTGCCGATGTAGAGTCTGGCCGAATTCTCCGTGCTCTCTGCGGCAGCTCTGTTCTCTTGGGCGGTTCCTAGAACGTACACCGTTTCATCCGGCAGGATGCAGGCCTCGCTACACCGTATGGTCTTTTCGCCCAGCCATCCGTCGACTGAGATGCCCAGTTTCAACAGACCCAGGATGGTTTCTTCCGGGAGCGAGCCCAACCAATTGTTCCGGGATGTCCGGTTATCCGGCAGAATCAGTTGGGCATCGAATGGAACCACCAGCACCTTCCCGGTTTCATCTCGCACGAAGAAGGGCTCCACAGATGTTCCCTTTGCAATCGTTTCCCATTTGGCGTTTTTCCCCGATTCGCGGCGCTCTTCGACCGAATAGGAGAAGAGCACGCAGGGCATGCCGCTGAACGGTGCGCGTAGCAATCCGCCTTCAGGCTGAGCACGGCCACTCACTTCCACGAGGCCGACAGCCAATGAACGGACAGGAGATGTGGGGATGCTTTCTATGAGGCGCTTCCGGTTGTTCACCACGAGGCCATAGATCGACAAGACAAAACCCCCCACGACGCCGAGTGCCAGGAAGAACAGTGTGGCATCGGGGGCCGTTGCCCAGGTCGCTGGCACGACCGCTTTCCGAATACCGGCCACAAGAATGAGGCAGGCCAGGACAAGCGCACCACCCAAAAAGATTGCCCAAAACCACACTTGCTGAGCGCGCGATTCGGTCCGGGATCGGCCGGAATCGACCGTTGATTCCATGGGCCTGGACGTCGTTCGTCTCTTCTGCGCTTGGGTATAGAATGCGCTTTCGTCAAATCGGATCGGAGCCGCGCCGCCTCGAGCCGTTGCGTTCAGTTGTGTGAGGCTGCCTTGGGGAAGCCACCAGCCACGACAGGCACGGCAGGCGAAAAGCGAAGTCTCAAGCACCGACTTCGGATCCAACAGCCCGCCACACCGGGGACAAACAGATGAAGTGGTGCTGCCCGCTGGTGCTCCAGCGTGTTGTGATGCTTCCTCGAGTGCACGGTAATTCTCCACGAACAGATTCACTTCTCCCACATCAAGCCACAGTCCGTGTTTGGCGGGACAGACGTCGAGTTGCGGCCCCTCAAGGGTGGGAATCTGGACCAGATCCTTCTGACAATTCGGACATTGCATACTGCCTGTTGCGCTACCTCTGTTGAACTGTAGCAAATAGCGAGGGGTTGTAAAGGAGATGCGGGGAAATGATCCATCCGGAACACTGAGTTCCTGGTCATCGCAGGGGGAATGGTTGTGATTTAGCCGCACCCGTGAAAACACAGAGCACGGGAGTCTCTTCTTGATCAATCCTGACGCGAGCCCGCGAGCGCTTGGCCGTCTGCATTCTCTTGCGCCTCCGCAGAGGTTGTTAGTTGCCGATGCGGGTAGAGCATCCTGCCGTGTAGTGCTATAGTCCTCTCAATCAACCCACTAACCACGAGTACAAGCTATGGGACAGCATTACCTCCGCATGCTGTTTTCGCCCAAGTCGGTTGCCGTCATTGGTGCGAGCGTGCGTACCAATGCCGTGGGCGAGATCGTCTTCCGGAACATGCTGGAGAGCGGGTATACGGGCTTGCTCTATCCGGTTAATCCGGCGCATCAGGAGATCCAGGGCCGGCGCGCCTATGCCACGATCGAAACCATCGGAGCCCCGGTCGAGTTGGCCGTGATCTGCACCGAGGCCGAGACGGTACCCGATCTTATCGAGGCCTGCGGCAAACATGGTGTGCGTGCTGCGGTGGTTCTGTCCGCAGGATTCAGCGAAGTGGGTGCCCATGGCGCTGCACTCGAACGCGCCATGCTGGCCAATGGCAAAACCTATGGTGTGCGCATCATCGGCCCCAATTGTTTGGGCATGATGCGCCCGGCGATCGGACTCAACGCGACGTTTTTTAACGGCCGCATCAAGTCCGGCGACCTTGCCCTGGTGTCTCAGTCGGGGGCGCTGTGCACGGCCATTCTTGACTGGGCACCGGCCCACGACATCGGTTTTTCCAGTGTGGTGTCGATGGGCGCCGCATCCGACGTGGATTTTGGCGAGATTCTCGATTACCTCGCGAGCGACGTGCGGACCAGCAGTATTCTGATCTATGTCGAAGGCATCCGCAAGGCGCGTGGCTTCATGAGCGCGTTGCGCGCGGCCGCGCGTAGTAAACCGGTGTTTGTGATTAAGGTGGGCCGTCATGATGCGGGATCGCGAGCAGTGATGTCGCACACGGGCGCGCTGGTTGGTTCG
>JAWOMO010000097.1:0-13987 GCA_033852435.1 Nitrospira sp. | reverse complement strand
GGGATTACGTTGCAGAAACGAGGGCTGCGCGGCAGGCGCGGATTGGGCCGTGGGAGCTGGGCTGGCTGGCGCGGCTTGCGGTGCGCTTGTTGCCGGCCTTGGCGTGGCTGACTGTTGAATCGGCTTCGCGCCGTTCTGGTCATAGGTACGTGATCCCCGGCTGCCGATACTGCCTGAGGCGCTACTACTCCTTGAACCGGAGTATCCTCCACCCGATCCGCCTCTTGCCTTCGCAGAGGCGAGGGTCGGAACCCCGATCAGAGAAAGCACAATGGTTGCGGCAATGAGTTTCGTGGTAGTCAAAGCAAGGTTCCTTTCTATAGATTTCGCGGGTCAATCAGAAACCGATCGTCATCCTAGCAGTAATGGTCCCCAAGGAACCATCAGATTCGAGTGACCGAATGCCAGAAAGCTGGGCCAGCTGGTGGGTTCGGAATGGGCCGCACTGCCCGACTCTGTGGGGGTGCCAATCTGGTGCCAAGCATACCGAGCCGACCACTTTCAGCCGCGTTCAGAAGCTTGTGAGGCCGTTTTTGCTGCTGTGTCATCCGAACGGTTCCACCATCCGCCGCCCAGCGCCTGAAATAGTGTGGCCGTGTCGGCATACCGGTTGGCCTGAGCTTGCACCCGCGTGATCACCGCCTGCTGATAGATCTGCTGCGCACTGAGCAAAGCCCGATAATTCACAAATCCCAGTTGTTGCTGTTTGAGCGTGAGATCCAAGGTCACTTTCGCGGCTCGTTCCGCCGCCAGCGCTGATTTCAGGCTTTCGGCATCGTTCTTGAGTGCATAGAGCGGGTCCGCCACATTCTGGAACGCCGTCAGGACGGTGCTCCGATATTGGCCGCGGCCTGCTCAAAGGCCGCCTCGGCTGCACGCTTTCGGTGCAGCAAGGTGCCGCCAGCAAAAAGAGTCTGGCTGAAGGTGCCCACCACATAGGCAAAGGGATGACCGGGTCCGAACATCGTGGTCACCTGGCTGAAATCGGGACAGCTCTGTTCAATCCCATCTCCCATCTTGCTGAACTACCTACACTCGGGTAAGAGACCTGGTAATGCCAGCCTTTATCAATTCTAATCCCTCGGTTGTTGGCCTCTCACCGGCTGAGGCAGAAGCGCGTCTGCGGATGATCGGTCCTAACGCTTTAGTCAAGAGAGAGCGGTGGGCATGGGCCAAGGAAGGGCTCAAGGTGGCCGCGGACCCGATGGGCTTAATGCTGTTGGCCGCCGGGACGGTGTATGTGCTGCTCGGCGAGACTCGCGATGGGGTCATTCTGCTCCTCGCTTTGATTCCCGTACTTGGGGCGGATGTGGTGCTCCAAGCCCGATCCCGTCAGGCTCTTAAAAAACTCGCTCAGGCAGTTTCACCCCGAGCGCGGGTGGTCCGGGGAGGGCAAGAAACGGAGGTCCCAACCGAATCGTTAGTCCCAGGCGACCTCTTGGTCCTGCGCGAAGGCGATGTGCTGCACGCGGATGGAATCGTGCGCAGGGCCGCGAATCTCACTGTCGATGAATCACCCCTCACCGGAGAGGCAGAGCCACAGCAGAAGAACGTTTATGCGGACGCTCCTGAGGCGGAGGTGCCGGAAGACAGTCGGTTCTATGCCGGGTCGTTGGTGCTGGCTGGACATGGCTACGGTGAGCTCACTGCCACCGGGGCGCGCACCTGCTACGGACATCTGGCGCAGTTGGTGGCCGAGACGGAAACTGCGCCCACTCCATTACAGCGGAAGACGGCAACGATGATCCGGGCCTTTGCAATGGTCACCGCGGTCATTGTCATCGCGGTGTTCGGACTGGTGTGGCTCCAAGGAGCTTCCGGCTATCAAGCCTTCCTCATCTCCATCAGCCTGGCGATGGCTGGGGTCCCGGAAGAATTTCCTCTCGTGTTCACCCTCTTTCTCAGCATGGGTGCCTGGCGATTGAGCCGCCACGGAGTCTTGGTGCGACGTCTGGCCAGTGTCGAGACCCTCGGGTCGACCACCGTGATCTGCACGGACAAAACGGGGACCCTCACCGCCGGTCAGTTCACGCTCGACACGTGTCTTCCCTGGGGTACAGAGACGACTGAGGCCGCCCTGCTAGAAGCCGCAGTCCTCGCGAGTGAGCCGCAGCCTGCCGACACAATGGAACGGGCAATCCTTGCGCGAGCCCGGGATCATGGCATTGTCCCTGACACCCTCTATGCTCGATGGCGATTGGTCGTTGATTACCCGTTCGATCCCGTCGGAAAACACATGTCCCACGTGTGGGAACAGACGCTTCCGGATGGGCAAAGGGTCTGGCGGGTGGCTGCCAAAGGCGCGGTGGAAGGACTCGTTGAGCACTGTACGTTCCCTCCGGAAGAGCAGGCCGCCATCGAGACCGCCCATGCCAACCTAGCTCGTCAAGGCATGCGCGTCCTGGCTGTGGCGCAAAGAGAGGTGCGCACGAGAGCCAATGACGGAGCATTGGATGGTGCGTTGGCACGTGGGGCAGCAACTGAACGAGTAAGTCTGGCAGGACGCGAACATGCAGAGCGAGAACTCCGGTTCTTGGGATTCCTTGGATTCCGCGATCCCTTACGTTCTGAGGTCCCTGCTGCCATTACGGAATGCCAAGCCGCGGGCATCGCGGTGAAACTGGTTACGGGAGACCACGTCCTGACGGCCCATGCGATCGCCGATGCCGCGGGAATTACCCATACGTCTGATGGTCTGTTAACGGGATCAGACCTGGATGCGATTCCGAAGAGCCAACTCGCCGCCCAGGCCGCGCATGCCAGCATTTTTGCGCGCATCCGTCCGGAACAAAAGTATGCCATTGTCGAAGCATTAAAGCAGGCTGGTGAAATTGTGGCGATGACAGGCGACGGCATCAACGATGCCCCGGCCCTTCGGCGAGCGGACATTGGCATCAGCATGGGCGCGCACGCGACCGAAGTCGCTCGCGCGGCGGCCGATCTGGTACTCCTCGAGGATAACTTTGCCTCCCTGGTGGCGACGGTGCGGGAAGGTCGGCATATTCTAGGGAACATCCAGCGAGCCTTTCTCTACTTGCTCGCCTTCCATATCCCGATCCTCGGGCTCGCCCTCATTGTCCCGTTCGCTCACCTGCCGCTCTTGTTTCTGCCAATACATCTGGTGTGGTTAGAAATGATCGTACATCCCGTCTCTGCTCTCATCTTTGAGGGAGAACCGGCGCCTCCAGGCCTGATGCGTCGTCCTCCACGAGACCCGCGGGCTCCCTTGTTGCCTTGGCATCTCGCCCTGCCATCTGTCCTGACCGGCCTGTCACTCACCACCGCAGTCCTGTTCACATATTGGGTCTCCCTTGGCGAGGGGCAGGTGCACGCTCGTAGCGCGGCCATCGCAGTCTTGATTTTGGGCAGCGTGCTGTTGATTGTGGCGGAGCGGGCCGGAGGCCAACCATGGCGTGCAGTACCGTGGCCGAGAACGCCACGGTTTTGGATCGTCGGGGGACTCGCGCTCTTTAGTCTCCCGGTGTTTATGGAAACTCAGGCCATCGCCACAGCGCTGCAGATCGAAACGCTTTCGTTACAGGAGTGGATGGGGGCCACACTGCTGGCCACGATCAGTGTCGGCTGGCGAGCGTTCGGCACAAGCTGGTTAAAGGGCCGTGCACAAGCGTGCAGCGGAAGTGTTGGATCAGGCAGAGCACGTTCTGATTCTGAGTGAGCGCACGAGGAATTCGCTGTCTTTACCCATGGCCTGTGAGCTATTCTGAGCAGGCGTTGCGACTTCTCACCGCCATCATGGAGCCCATCGCCTCATGAATCGCACGACTCCCCTTGCCGAAACCAAATACTTCAGCATCCTGATGGTGGGCATTCTAACGATACCCAGCTGGCTTTCATTGAGCGGGTGTACTACCCCCCCGACAGCAATCCCGCCACCGTCGACAACCAAGCAAGCCTTAGTCGGCAAAACCAAAACGGAGCTCATGAGCTGTGCCATTGTCCGACCAGAGGAGAAAATGGTCGGTACCGTGACGGTGCTCAAGTACTACAAGGAAGCATCCCTTCTGGAAGAATCCTTTCCCGGAACCAAAAGCAGCTTCCCACGGACGCACCATGGCTGTTGGGCCGTACTGCACCTCACAAACGATGTAGTCACCGAGGTCCAGTACCGCTCCGTCCCCAAAGACTATGAGGATGATGACCATTGTGATGAGATCTTTGAGCCGTGTGTGGGGCCTTAACAGGATCCTGATCTCTACCTGACCCGAGGGCGAAGGGGAGGCGGCCGAGGATCTGAGGAATTTGGTAACGGTGACGCAAAAAATCGCTTGACCGATCTCCGCGTTTTGATATAGGTGAGCGCATTCACTCGTGTGTCAGACAGAATAGCCCTTGGTCATTCGTGGGGTACCCAAGGTATGGATCCCAGCGGTAGAAGCCTGTTACGCATTTCGGGGTTGAGACCTACAACGGCGTTCTGCTTGGAGCCGAGTAGGCTGGAAAATCAGGGTCCCGTCGACCTGCGCTAACTCCTTCCAGTCTTCTCTCCGTTCCGAGTTGAACGGAGAGGTTTTTCGTGCAACTCAAGAGCCATCACGCCCGCCACAAAGGGACGCCCACTAGGGCCTTGCCAAGTCTTTCCGACCTACCAGGTGTTCGGTGGATCGTGATCGGGCTTCTCGTCGTCCTGATCGCGCTATCGGGACTAGGGGAGGCCCCGGTGTATGCCTTAGAAAAGTATGGTCGACCCCTTCCCGCGCTCGAAGCAGACAAAGAGGAGACAGGGCCCAATGGCCGAGAGGAGGAAGAGTCCTTGCTCGGTGGGTATTTTCTCAGTTCGGCCTTTGTCTCCAACCCAACGTTCACGGCGCGCCCAGATAACACAGGACTGGTGGGATTACGCCATATGCTGCATTTAGAAACCGACCTGTTTAAACAATACCTCACGCTCTATACAGACCAAAACTTCTTCTCCGATCGGAAGACTGGCTGGATCCAGCTCAGTGAGTGGGATGATACCTATGGACTCACGGGACTCGTAGACCATTGGGGCTGGCGCATCCAATATGAGCGGGATAAACCTCTCGACCGGAGTGGATTACAACAACTTTACGCCGACGCTCTCGTCACGTATCGGTTCAAAGCCGAGCAGGATTGGGCATGGTGGAAGAGAATATTCCCCCATCAAAATTTGACGGCCTATGCCGGCCCAGGCTGGCTGTTCTTCAATAAAAGCTATTTTGCTCGCCCGGACAATACGGGGAGGGCGCTGTATCGCTACGTCGCACATTTTGATCTGGACCTGTATCAAGAACGCCTCATTCTGTTCGGAGATCTGAATATGTTCACGGATCGGACGGCCAGCAGCGCAATTCGTCCATCCGAGCTGGATTGGATTCTGGGTTTAGCCGTTCGTTGGCATGCGTATGAGATGAGTGTCTATCATGAGGAGGACCAACCCGTGGATCGCGGCGGACTCGTTCAAAAATACACAGCCGTCCAGTTCCGTGTGGCATTCGACGTCCAGAAGCGAATCCTTCAAGGACTATTTCGCCAGCATCAGTAACAGAAGTGATGCCATCAGCAACAGCTGTGAGTTCAGAGAAGAGAGAGACCGTCCCCGCAAATCGACGGGGACCGAGCTGTCAGTGTCCCGTGTTGGGTTCTTCTCCGGTAATCCTCCTTGTAAACCTGGCTGCGCTCTGAGCAGGGCGATAGGGACTGATCGCATCCTGACGTGAGCGAACCAGAGTGTTCTTATCCAGACTGGCGTGAAACCGGACCACCACAGGGGTCTCGGGATCGCCGATTGCGCAGTGGTCCATACGCTAGTCTTCCCTTCAAGTTTCGGATCCGCACCCCCGCTCCTCTTCCGAACAGACTCGCTCTTGCGCGCAATCTTATAGGCCGTGTGCAGGAGCCCTCCGCAGAGCTCATCGGCCAAGGTCGGAGCGTCCATGTGTCGATGCCACTCCTTGAGCGGACATTGGTTGGTGATCGCCAGAAAAGTTTACGCCGAGATAACAATAGCTTTGTCTAATTGTAACGTTCGAAAACTAGGCTTGTAATCGCCAATGGTAGCTGAAAGGAAACCACTTATAGTGCCTGAGTCAGACAATCAACAACAGGAAGGAAATTCATGAAGGGAACGACCTACGTCCATATGTTAGAAGGTCGACTGCGTATCAAGGTTCCAGAGATCAAGGGGTGTGCGGACAAAGCCAGTGAACTCGAAGCAGCGCTGGCTAGACAGCGAGGTGTCCACCACGTAAAAGCGAATGCCGTTACGGGTAACGTGTTGGTATTATTCGAGTCCGATATCACCAACCACTATCATCTCATCGGCACTCTGAAGGACTTGGGTTGTCTCAACGAGGCGACTGCTCGCACACAACAACCTGCGAGTCGCTGGTTAGAGATCATAGTGGGACCGATCGCCCAGGTGGTGGTCGAACGGGCCATCCTTGCCCTGATTTAACTCACGACCACGCTGTCAGTATGAGCCGCCGCCCGTTCCCAAAGTGGTCTTAAGGCATTGGCTGTCGCCAGGATAGCCGATCCATTGCTCAGCACCGTCGCCACCCCCGCTCCGATTGCACCAAAAACCGCGAGGCCCAATGCCACCGTATTCGGCACGGAGATAATTCTCCAATTCTGTTCGATTAGTGTCAACGCTTCCCGGCTAATGTCCATGGCCAACGGTACCTTCCAAAGCCCTCCATTCAGGAGCACGACATGGGCCGTCGCTTCCGCCACATCCGCTCCACCGCTGAGAGCAATGCCGACATCAGCATGGGCCAAGGCTGGAGAATCGTTAATGCCGTCTCCGACGACAGCCACCCGATACCCTCGCTGTTGCAGGGTTTTGACATACGCAACCTTATCCCGCGGCAACGCGTCTGCCACGAAGTCGGAAATGCCGACCACATGTGCCACTCGTGCTGCGACACGTGCATGATCGCCTGTGAGCATGGCGATATGCTTCATTCCTCTTGCATGGAGTTGCTCGATGACGTCAGCCGACTCCGGTCTGATGGGATCTGCATAGGCCAAGGTTCCCACCAGTTCACCATTCAACGCCACGCAGACCGGTGACATGGCTTCATGACCAATATCATTCAAATGTTGCCGAACGGCTGTGGGAACCTGGATTCGCTTCGCCGTCATAAACCGCTCGCATCCGACCTGCACGCACTGTCCATCTACATGAGCTTCCACGCCCAGTCCGATGGTGTAATGGGAATTTGTCCGTTCCGGGATAGCGATTCCTCGGGTTTCAGCGGCTCGTACAATGGCCTTCGCAACCGGATGAGTCAATCGCTGCTCGCACGAGGCCGCCAAAACCAATACTTCCTCCCGGCTGATTCCGTTGTACGTATAAATGTCTATCACCTGCGGTGACCCTGCCGTCAACGTTCCTGTTTTATCGAAAACAATCGCATCGACTCCTGCGAGCTGCTCCATGTAGCGGCCGCCTTTAATGAGAATCCCCTGGCGAACGGCTTTCGTCATCGAAGCCAACACGGCAGTGGGCGCCGCAATGCGGATACCGGTTCCATAATCGATGATCAATACCGATGCGCTGGATGTGAGGCTTTGAGTCATAACGCCGCTGGCTCCGGCTCCGGCGAAACTATAGGGCACCAATTCATTAGCCCAACGCTCCGCATAGTTCTGGACACGCGTTTCGTGTGTTGGCACATCCTGTACCATATGAACGATTCTGGCCACCTCCGTATCATCTCCGACGCGGTCGGCACGAACGTAGAGCTTCCCATCCTGCACCACTGTGGCCGCATGGACGACATGGCCCGGACCCTTTTCAACCGGGAGCGATTCACCCGTGAGTGCTTGCTGATCCACGATCGCCCTGCCGCTCTGGACAGTGCCGTCAATTGGAATCCGTTCCCCAGGATAGACAACAACCGTTTCCCCAACCCGCACTGCCTCGAGGTTCACTTGCGTCGTCTTCCCATGACGCACAACCCATGCGGGCCTCCGTCGATAAGCCAAGACCTCTTTGACGGCCTCTTGTGCCTGCATCACGGTGACATCTCGAATGTAGTCCCCTAAATTGACTAGCCAGACCATGAATAATGCCATCGGCAACTGTCCTTGACAGGCGAGCAGCGTGGTCGCCGACGCATCCAGCACGTCAACAGTCAGGATATCGCGACGTCCAAAGGCGTCGAACGCACGGGCAAACATGGGGAGTGCGCTGCCGATCAGGAGGAATGGGACAAGCGGTACGGCCAGAACCTCGGCAGCGACGCAGGCCAGCCCTACCGTGGACAAGACAAGCTCGAAGTGGGCCTCTCCTTTTTCATTTGACGAGCGATTGCCGTTCGCAGCCACGGCATTTTGGAGGGCTGGAAGAGTTTCGCATGAGATTCGCCCAAGGTGGGCGCATAGCTTCTTCGCCGACCATATTTTCGGATCAAAGCTAATCGTGAGGCTGGCGCAGTTCTGGTTCGCCCACACCTCAAGAATACCGGGGCATGCGCGTAACCCTATCTCCAACGGCTGAGCTAGCGCAGGGTAGTGCTTCAGGGCAGGGAGCTTCAGCCTGACACGACCCTTGATCGAATGGATCACTTTGCTGGGTGCCCATTCGGATTGCATTGAGGTGTTTCGTCGAAGAGACGAGTTCGAACGATCGGTCTGCGAATCTCGTTGATGACCTGCGCGACATAGCGGTGTGGAGGGCGTCCGGCGAGATAGCGGGGCCGCATTCACTCTGTAGGATCTCCTGTCACGTTCGGCCTTCGGTCAAGGTGCCATGCTGAACCAGCATGCCCAGATGCATTGTGGGAAACCTCTTTCCTTGTACTGGCAACCTGGTCCAAGTCATGCGTCGCAGGATTCCTATGTCCGACTTACGTCGCCTCCGAGAGAAAACACAGCCCTCTCACTAAAAGGCCTCTTCGAAAACTTCATGAGGCCTGTTCGTTTACCCGTTCTGCAGACGTCGTTGAGGGATTCAGTGTAAAGTAGGTACCGAAGGCATACCAGAGGTACTCGTACCACTGAGGGAAGATCAGTCTCTCGGCCATTAATACACCTCGGAGGCCGAGCGCGAGCATGGTGAACGGGACCAGCATACGCCAATTCACACTCAGGTCGTGGGGAAGCGTATGCGCCTTATGTGATTGATTCGCATACCATTTCGCCAAGTACTCGGGGTTGAGATCCGATGGTGAAACCGCTAACGCAGTTGCCACGGAACAGTGAAAGTCAAGCGATTCTAACAGCGCCGGGTCGAACGACGCCACGACGCTTCCTGTCATCGAGTTAGCTTCTACATGGTGCATGCCGGGTATTGTAGCGAGGCGTGACTCGATATCCCGTGCTTGCTCAGGATTTCCTTTGATGCCATCGATTTTGAATCGAATTCTCCCGGGAAGTGCGTGAACGAGACGGATATCTTCCAGTTTCACCAGTGTCCCCTCTGAGCCTCTTCGGCGATCAAGCAGACTTACTCATCTCCGCCTTTTTGACATGGGCTCTGCGCCTTGGAGCTCCTAGAGATTCCTTATCCTGCTCCATTTCTGCCCGAACTTCTGCCACCATATCATTGACCTGTTCTCCAGCCTCCGCGATCGATTCCTTGACTGTGTCGTAGAGCAGCACTCCACCCTTGATTGCGCTCTTCGCCAATGGACGGATAGCGGCGCCGACCGCCGGCAATACGGTAGGCGCAATCAAGGCGACTCCCACCCCCACTAAGACAACACCCCACGAACCCTTCCACACATCCTCCAAAATTGCCATGGCTACCTCCCTTCCTGTCGCCGCATTCCCCGCGTTACCGGCAAGGAGTTAAGAACAATTGAATTCCTCACTAACTGATTACCTCGCTCTATTGGCAGTTACGCCAAAAGATGATCTTATGCAAGTTAAAAAAACTGAAGATTGAGCGAGTATGGATCTGCTGGCTCCACCTCAAATGGAGACACGATGGTCCCTCGAGTGTCTCATGGGCGCCCGGCGAGGCCTCACCGATGAAGTCAACCGGTAGGTCGCTCAGTTCCTCAACGCACGGTAATGCCACCTTGCCGAGGTTGGTCGCGAACTCGGCATCGCTCCGCCATCGCCCATTCCAATGGAAACCCAAAGTGGCGAAACCAAGCTGGCGCCATCACCGGCTCTGGCCATCGAGCGCAGTCTGCCGCGGAGATTGTACGCCGGATGGGCAAGTTGGCGGGTTTTCCGTGAATGGCGGGTATTCACAAAGCCGCTGTTCACTTTGCGCGCGAGTTCGCGTGAGGTATGCATTGCCCGAAACCTACGCCCCCAAGCCTTGGGTGACGCGACCTTGTGCTACTCCCCGCTGTAAGCCGAAGTGACTGCTATGCCAAGATGGATTGCCCTATGAGGCTCGAGCGGCACCCCGTTGAGGGATCATCTGGTCACGAGATCGGAAATGTCGTTCCGTCTCCGCGGCACCCTGTGGGGCTGGTTGGTCAGTTGTGTTAAGTATAAAGTAGGTACCGAACGCGAACCAGAAAAACTCGTACCACTTCGGGACTGCGAGCGATTCCGAGAGGAGAAGACTACGGATTCCCATGAAGAAGAGAAGGGCGGGGACGGTCGATTTCATACCCCCACGACCGAGATCTTCACTGAACTTCCGCAGGGCACTGGTGAATTCTTCGCCCGCTGAGGTGGCTTCTAGTACCTCAAACCATTCTTCGATTTCCGTCGGATCAATCTCGCCGGTAGCGAGCTCGAATGCAGCAACAAGAGGACGCAAGAATTCCATGGAGTGGGTCAGGGAGGACTCATAGTGAACGACCACGCTTCCAGTTGTAGAGTTGACGTCTGCCTTCTGAACGCCCGCAATAGAGGTAAGTTTTCGATGGAGCTCCTGGGCGAAAGGCGGATGGGTCCTGACCTTGTGATACTTCACCCGTAGCCTGCCGGGAATGGAATGTGCCAGGTGAAGCCCGTGTAAGTGCCGCGTTCTCGTCATTCAGATTTTTGGCTCTTTCCCTCACGAACGTCGGTGGGTTTGGTCCGCCGTTGACTCTTTGGACGGCGGGCGGCTCCTCGCATCGCCGAGTCGTGTTTGGAGTCTGCAGAGGGGGCCTTCCTCTCCGAACGAATCTCGGCCACGAGATCGCTGAGTTGTTCACCCACTTGGGCCACAATTTCCTTTGATTTATCGTAGATCAGAATGCCACCCTTGACGATCGATTTCATCAAGGGGCGGAAACCATCCTCGTCACGAGAGGCCGCCATTGCGACGAAAACAGCGCTCATGCCGATCAGCGCACTCTGCATAGATGATTGAGGGAGCCCCCCCAACAGACTCATGTGCTCGTCCTTTCTGGTCGCGATCCAAACCGTTGAAGGCTACCGTTCGGACAAAGATTCAAATGTTGAAGTAATCCACTTAGACAGTTCGGCAAAACTATGAGATCGCTGGAATGTAATGTCAAGCGCAATGTGGCTCGATTCGGCCTCCGCACGAAAGGGCGGACCAGCTTAAATTGGAAGTGTTGGCCACCCTTTGGCTTTTCAATACGGGAAGGCCATAACCGGCATGCAAGAGATATGAGATTTCTAGCTGACAACGGTCCAATTATCGAGTATCGAGGAGAGGTCCGACCCACAACTTGCTGATCGCATAAGACGTTGTCTTGACCTGCCCGGGCTAATCCGGTCCAGTGTGAATCCTAAACTAAACCATATATGTGACCCCTTCCCTGAGTGGGAAGGAGGAGGTCGTGACACGGACACAGGCTAGAATGCAGTAGGATCCCTAAGGGTGCTCTGAGGAACCGAGAGAAGCGCAGTGCTTCACCCATTTCTGAATGCAGGGCAACCTGTGGGGGCCTTCGCGAGTTTCGTCTGGGCCTATACTAAGCGGGACCCTAGAATTTATAATGAGTGGATTACGATGAACGTGCTCAATCGGACCGTCGTCATCCTGCGACCAAAGTTTCCCTATGCTGCATGGGCCAATGGTGTCGATCACAATGCCCCCCAATATGTGCTAGACGAGCATCGATTAGAGGGGACCGCGTATCTCCTGCCAGAAATCCAATACGAGTCGGCTAAGCCGCGGATCCTGCGACGCTATTATCGATCGATGTTCGAGCACGAACTGGCCGCGTGGATGCGAGATGAGACTCGTTGGCCGATGCGCCGGGACTGGAAGGTCTTTCAGGCGTGGTTTGAGGTTGAGTGGCGCTCGATCGTCATCGACCTTACTCCAACGATACTGGAAGGAGAGGAACTATGATGCCTCAGGACACGCCTCGAGTGCCCGGCCAACTCGGAGACGGCGAGACCACGGTCACAACGAAATGCACCTGACGTCCTTGCTGAAACCTACGCCACGGGTTTGTCAAACCGGCAGGTGTCAGGCGGTCCTGTTCGACCCTCCGTATCATCCGCCTAGGGTGTAAAACAGGAGTGGTAGTACAGGTCGCTTCCCCCTCATGATGTAATTTGGTGCCGGGCGGAATCGAGTGCCGACAGACGAGATTCCGTCGCTCTCAGGAAGAGGGGCCTAACGAATCTCCCGCAGGGTCGGTATCCCCCTTGGCGCAAGTCCGAGGCGTTCGCAGTCTTGGCGAATTTAGGTCAGCATGCCTGGTTCAGGCGTTTTGACGGCCTCCTTGATCCATCTCAACCCTTGCGAGGTGGTATCGACATGATCGCTGTGCTTGCAGCCGGGAAAGCTCGTGAGCTCGTGTAAATAGGTCTCAAGCTGACCGGCCCCCTGTGGTTGTACCAGGTTGAATGTCACTTACGCACACTTTGACTAGCGTCTGATTGACGTTCGTTCCATCGGGTACAAACACGTCAGCAATCGTGCGCCCGAACTTGTCCTTGCGGTAAGTCTGGAGCAAAACTTCTTTCCTGAAGATTAGCGCAGACGCGCCTTGCTTGGCTCGCTTACCATAGGCTTGCCTCCGCTCTGGACAGTCGATGCCGTTGAGTTGGATACGTTCGGCGCGGGTATTGTGTAGGACTTAGGTGGGTGCTGTGTAGGATTTCGTTGGCGTTGTGTTTGAATGCGATGGAGTTGCCGTCAAGGAGGGAGACGACGGGGGCGATGACCTTCCATTCCGATTTTAAGTCATTTGCTACTCCGCTCTGCCTACAGCATGCCTGTCAAAAACTTTGGCACGTTCAAGTGACCCCCTATAAACCAGATCGAATCTGGACTGAGGATTCTGACCGGCAAAAAGACGGAGCATGGCACGGAAACGGGA
This sequence comes from Nitrospira sp., assembly GCA_033852435.1. Lineage (GTDB taxonomy): Bacteria > Nitrospirota > Nitrospiria > Nitrospirales > Nitrospiraceae > Nitrospira_C. The sequence continues at coordinate 803 of JAWOMO010000097.1, read as the reverse complement.
CACGGTTGAAGAAATTATTGGACCTCAGCGCACCGTTGAGTTCGATCTCGGCAAAGGGAGCCCAGTGCCTGAGGCCAGTCGGACACTCGGGATCACCGAGCAGACCTACTATCGGTGGCAGAAGGAGTACGGCCGGCTACGCGTGGATCAGGCCAAACGAATGAAGGGGCTGGAGTCGGAACATGCACGACTCACGCGACTCGTCGCGGATCTCTCGCTGGACAATAGCATCCTCAAGGAGGCGGCCGAGGAACACTGCTAAGTCCGGCCCGACGCCGAGAAGCGGTGTGCCCTGCTCAAGCGAGCTCTCGGTGTCAGAACGCCGGGCCTGCCGCGTGGTGGGACAATGTCGCGCCACGCAACAGGATGGGCCCATCCACACGGATGATGAGGACCGACTGCGGACCCGGATCATGGTGCTGGCCCACAAGTATGCCTAGGGGCACGGATTCAGGCACACGACACGCGGAGGCCAGTCCGGGTTGGCTTAAAACCGCACACCCACACCGATGAACAGCTATCGATTCCAGGATTCGAGCCCTTCCCACTGATAAAATTCAGTCCCGCAGAATGACCATTGGAATTGTGCCCATAGCCGCCTGAGATAAAATATCGATTAATGTCATACCTCAACGACAGGCCGAGATCATACGTGTGTTTGGTCTGACCGGAATCCGGAGAGGCTGTCATCCCAATCCGTTCCGTGGCATACGCGAGTCCCGCATTCACCAGCACTTCATACACGCCGAATCGGTATCCCAAGACAGCGCCTGCGGCAATTTGCGGCACCTCGCCGCCGTCCA
>JAWOMO010000164.1:0-8302 GCA_033852435.1 Nitrospira sp. | reverse complement strand
ACTCCGCTTTGACCTGGCCGAGGGGCTGATCCCGGTCGGGCCTTGTGTCGTCGTCATCCTGACCACTGACTGTCCCGCTGCGGACATGCTTAGACCTCCACAGTCGGTTGTCCGCTTTCGGTATCCGCTGAGGACTAACATCGTAGGTGGTACAAAAACTCCCGGCTGGTCAGGCCGCCGTCTGCGGCGTCACGCATAACTCTTCAGCGAGCTTCTGCACATCGCTTTCCTTGAACAGCCGAATCCCACCGACGGCCCGTACCGCTGGCAATTTCCCGCGCTCCACGTAGTTGCGGACGGTCTGCGTCGAGCGCCCTAAGAGCCGCGCGGCATCACTGACAAATAAGAGTTGATCCTGCATAGGGCTGCCCTCCTGGCGGTTTTGAGGTTGGAGGCTGTTGCGATTCATGCGTTGACTATATTACAATTCCACGTACGGACTCAAAACGTGACAACTCGTACGTGGCGAGAGGCGGCGTCAGTATTGGCTTCTTGCGAGGAGGGGAGAAATGCACGGCGAGCATCAAATTGTACGGGCAGAAACGCGCTATACCGAGCTCCAGTACCTGGCATCGCAATTAAATTATCTCAGGGACAAGAACGGGGAGATTGAGCGGAGCGTACGGCTATCGTTGACGGCTGTCGAGCGTATCGTCAGCGGGGTGGTGGGAGTGGCCAAGCCACGGAAGGGGGAGTCGATATTGGGCAGGCTCCTGTCCGGGGCGGATCATCCCTCGCTAGAAAATGCGCAGCGGAGTTTCAATTGGTTGGCGCAGCAGTATCCCGTCCGGCTCGTGATCAATCTGAAACGAAAGCAAGGCAAGATCATTCCCGATGCCCGTATCGTGGCGCATGATCCGCACGCAGGTCTCGAGGCGGCACATCTCCATCTCCTCTGGGAACACTTCTTTGGCAAAAAAGGGTATGAGCGGTTGAAGTCGTGCCGGCAGTGCGGGAACTGGTACGTCGACCGAGGGAGGAATAAAACAAGCTTTGTCTGTTCTGTGCAGTGTTCCAACCGATGGTGGAATCGGAGTCAACGGCGCAAGGCCGACCACCAACAGTATAACCAGATGCGTCGAAAGATGAGAAGGAAGCGGGTAGGGACGGCAGAGAAGCGACGAGCCGCCGCCGCTGGATAACTCAGCACCGCCCTCTCAGCACGGATCTTTCGCACCCACCGGAGGCCCAAACGAGTAGTGCGTCACGCCAAGGCCATTGTCCGTGATGGTGCCGTATCGGCCGCTCGAATCCCGATACGCCTTCACGCCGGGCCCGATGTCTGTAATGCTGCCATACAGGCCGCTCCCGCCAAACGTGGTCACGCCAAGACCAGAATCAATCGCGTTGCCACTTTGCGCAAACAGGATCGAATGGCCGATGGTCGCCACGGCCACGCCGAGTAGCATGCCGATGAAGAGTAGCAAAAATGTCTTCATGGTGCCCTCCGGTTCATGTGCCCGTTTATGGGACCGAGAGAGGCGAGAACGAGGGGAGTGCTGTCTGTTCCTGTCCTCTCGTGAGACGATTGTCTCACGCAAACGGTTGACAGATCGAGAGGTGGGGTCTAAGCCGTTGAAAGCGCGGCGAGAAGAATCGGGTTAGCAAACCGTCGCCTTCGGCCACTCGGCCACCTCTCCACGACATCCAACCGACTTTGTGTGCGGGTTTCCTCGGTGTCGCTGCGGTTAGGCAATGACCATCGGATGACCGGCAAGTGAGGCGTGATCATACCTCAGGCGTCACGGCGGTACAAGAGTTTCGCGTGGTGAAGTTCCACGAACTGAGGCGTCGTCTAGTTGGGATTCCCTGGTCCCGTTACCGATCCAGGATTACCGTGGTCCCTGCAATCATGACGGTCGGAGAATGCCGGCCCATCGGCAAATACCGGCCAAGTCCACTTTGATCGGCCGTTGCCATATGGAGGGCTGTGATGTGTCTGCGCGGGAGACCGCTACAGGCTGTTCTGTTTGGCGATCGATGGGATTGAATCGGGCTGTCGAAAAGTAATATCGAGGTTCGATATCGCTGGGTCTGATGACGCCACTCACCCAGAGCATCTGCAGTGCTGTGCCGAGTTGGCGTCTGCTTGCGCGGTGCTTCTTGATTGAATGAAACGGCAGTGTGAATATCTGCATCGGTCACTCCCGGTTTAGTAAAGGTCGCTGACCTTACATCCACAGAATCCGACCGAGATCCTCATCGATATCCCTGGGGCGCTGGCATTGAGTACAGCGCGCATATAGCTTTCCTGATTGTGCGGTCTTATCGGTGCGGAGCACCAATTGGTAGGTTCGGTTTCCACAACAGGAGCAAGCCTTGCCGTGGACGTTCCTGCGAATGGCCCCAACCTTCCCTACCTGTTTCTGCATGGGCGCCCTCCTTGATGTCGCTGCGGTTACCGAAATTCATCACCTGCGCACATCTTCGTGGATTACACAAAGATTGAAAATACCGAAGACGTAGGTGGACCAACACTAAAAGGGGGGGAGTGCTTAAGAGGCGACGTGATACAGGAGGTGGTCTGCTAGGGGAATTGCATTGATTGCATAGAGAGGGCGAAGGCAGGTCTCCCAGGAGGGGGCAGCGACCTTTTCCTGTTCCGGGGTGGGCATACCAGAACAAGCACCTCCGCCCATCTTTAATAAACCAAACGAATGACCAACTAGCAAGGGTGCGGGAAGCCGACAACCACGCCGTACAGGAAGAGCCAGGCGGCTCTCACCGGCAGGATCTGAAGCGTCCTCACATTTCTGATGGCAGAAGGGGCTAGATTTGAAAACCCTACATCCCTAGAGACTATAGGTACCGATCTCACCTTATCGTTTCGTTCTCAATCACTTACAGAAGAGTCAGGGGCGGATGGAGTACCGATGAAACCACATCGTGCCCGATAGTTCTGCCAGACTTTAGCCACTCCAATTAGGGGTAGGGAAAACTCACACTCGGCTTCATACTGCAGCATAGTGAGGGGCGATGGGCTGCTGCGGGGGCGGTAGGCGGAGCAGTGATCCGTCCTCCGGTCCCAGACACAATGGCAGGGAGCCGCCGAACTAGGCGACGGGCGGTTTTCTCAGGACCTTATTCCGTAAACCTGTCTGAAGTGAGCCTTAAAAGTCTTTGCGAATCGGTGTATTAAGGAACACAGTTCCGTTCCTGTCCAACGGGGATCAGTGCATGATTCTGACCCACAGAGCATTTCGATAGAGGGCAAGTCGCGCCCCGATCAGGCTCCCAGATACATCGGTAATGACATCAAATATCGAAGGAAAGCGGTTGTGGCAGTAGATTTGATAGTATTCTATGCTAACTGAGAGTGCGCCTCCTAGAGCGGCGGCGAAAATTAATTGAACTGATGTGCTGCGGTTATACAGCAGGCGGCTCAGAAAATAGCCCAAAGGGGAAAAAAGAACCGTGTTGCCGATAATATCACCGAAGATGTCGAGAAGGTATTTGGGGGACTTCAAGTCTTCGGCAGTTGGAATCCATTTGATATACTGCCAATGGGAATGGCCGACGAAGTTGTCCAATGGCCAGATACCTACCATCACAATAACCGTCGTCCAGATCAGCAGCAAAATCGGGGTTCGCTTTATTTGAATCCTCCCTCCACTGGGATCTTATGCAGCTTTGCGATTCTCGCTGATCCGCGCTTCGGGTTCAAGGGATTTGTTAACCGTATTTGTTGTCTTGTCTCGCAGTAAGGATCATTCTAAAAGTGCGCTAACACTGGTGCAAGGGACGAGTGGGGAAATACGTGTATTTCCTTCGCGCCGTGACTGATCGACTGGATCAGCCCGCTTCCTACCCCCAATGAGGTATTGATCCCCTTGCGTTAAGACGCTCATCATCGGTTCGCCATACACCTTTCTCGTTCACCCGCTGGGCGAATCATGCCCAACACAGGCTTTTACTGATCCGGTCTCGAAGGAGGTCGATATGAGATGCCAACGCTGTGAGAGCCTCATGACGGAAGAGGAGATTGTGTTGAGCGACGATGCATTTACAGCGAAGGCTGTATCCGTTTCGCACTGTCTTGCCTGCGGGCGGATGGAGTACGGAGCCGTGGTTCATAATTATGTTATTCAAAAAGAGGACGGCCCACCACGGTTCCTTCATTTTTAGAGCATCCGCAGGGCATCGGTTCAAGCGCGCCGTTCACGGCGGCTCCCGTCACACCGTCCAGACTTCAATGACCGCGTCGACCGTGTGATGATGACGAGGGAACAATGCACCCCTTGCTCTGGGAACTTTTGGCACCAGACCTAGCAAATGTCCCAGGCCTGCAAAAGCAGCAATGGGTCTATACTAGTCGGTCCGGCGTCACATGTCGGAGAACCCACCGTGAGTATTACTGCTCCTGGCCTCCGTCGTGACACCGGAGGCCGAGTCGAGGAGCATCTTTCCCTCCTGACCCAACCCTGTAGGTGCTCCTCCTCGGTCGTTCGTGCGGCATTCCGATTCGTCATCATGACGGTGGCTCCTTTGACTGGAGGCACGTCATGCCATACTGGCTGGCATTGATCGTGAACGCGTTCATCGTCTCGCTCATCGTCTTTGGCTTGACCGCGGTGCTCGCCCTGCTTGCGATCCAAGGACAGTAGTGGGCGGCGCGTTCGACCGGCGATTCATGAGAAACCGGAGACAGGGAGGCTTCCATGCTCACCCCGCGGAAGTCCTATTCCTGATGTTCATCCTTGGCTTGTTGCTGGCCTTCGGCAGGTTCCTCGTTGAGAAATCGACTGAGTAATGCGCTCGCCTGTTCGACTGATCCTTCGGGGTGACGGCAGCTGGCTGGCAACGGAGGTGCGTCATGCAACACTTTGTCGACCTCATCATGACAGCGCTCGCCAGCCTGATCCTTTCCGGCTTGATAATCGGGTGGACAGACTTGGGAACCACCCACTTCGTATAGAGGGTACCGGGTATATCGGACCCGCGTGTTAGTGATGGCTAGAAGGTGTAGGTGGGGCTACGATTGTCCAATAGCAAATTTTAAATGGTTCGGAGGAGCGACGGGGTACTTCCCGGATGGCGGAGAAAGTCAGACCGCCACGCACCGCGAAATGTTTACAGGCATCTTTTCCTCTTCTCTTTTCAACCGATCGCCGCAGAGTCGGTGTAGCCGACGCTCGTTCTCAACCGACATGCTCAGGAAGGCGACCCCAGCCCGTTCCTCTTCGACCCACTGCACCTGAACACGATCACATCGCACAATGGCGGTTCCGTTGTTCGGATACAGTTTGAGCGTCAGGCACTGCCCACGCCTGAGGGGTTTCGTGAGGCGTTTGGTGAGACGTAATCCGCAGCCCGTCGTCGTGATATCGATCACCTCCCCACTGGCGGGTCCTGCCTTATCCGCCGCGATCATGCGCAAAGTAACCACCTCTCGCGCAGACCGCCGTAGGTTCATCCGTTGTCTGGGGCGATCCTGTTCGGACAACATGGGGACCGTGAACTCCATGGCGAATTCCTCCTTCATGCATGCTAGGTATCCGATGCGGCACAAGTGGATCAGCAACTCTGATGCCCGAAGGATGTCACTCAGCACGACTGGCAAACTCGCGAGTTTGTGAACGGGGGCGATCTTTATGAGCAGGACGTGTGTATGGGGATCCATACGGAAGAGAAAGAAACCATACAGCCGTGACACTAGGAGCTCGTCTTCACTTCGTCACCAGGCTTGGCGCTTCTCGGAGCAGTCGATGCCGTTGAAACGAATACGTTCAGCGCGGGTGTTGTGGAGTACTTCGATGGTGTCTTCGAGCGGAACGACCGCTTAGGAAACACGGAGACTTTCTAGGCGAGCCCGTATTAGCTTCGAGACACATTCTGCACTCGCCACAATATCTCGATAATTTCTTTCACCCGCTTCGTACCACCCCGTGTCCTTTGGGCCGGTAAGCTGAACGTCCATTTTCTCGCGTCGTGCGATTTGTATGGCATTGTGGAGTTCATCAAGAATAGTTTCAGGATAAAATGGGCTTGAATAGTCGACAGCTTTAACGAGCTCATTAAAGGCTGCACTGAAATCTTTAAAGTCTTCACGAAGTCTGGAAGCTTCATCTTCTCCAGGGTTTGCTATCCTAGCGATAGGTCGTACTCGACCCATTGTGGATCGAACTGCTGCCACCGTTTTCCAAATCTCAGAAAGAGTTTTGAACTCTGTCTCGAATTGTACGCGGTATACGTGAGTGGTTTTCTCAAGGTCTCCACGTATACGCTCTAACTGTTCGTTGTATCGCCTTCGGTCAGCCTCTAATATTCGATTGGCCCAAACCTTGCCGAGCCAGGAACTTAATCCCACAACGATAAACGCTCCGCCTCCTAGACTGCCGAGAATCACTAGGGCCATGTAGAGTATTTGCGCCAAGCCTATGACTGCCTTATTTTAGTTCTGCTTCGCCACAACCTGATCCTACGTTAGTGTGTCGTCCCCTTCGCCGCCCGTTGCCCCGGCTCAACGATCAGTCCCAATCGCACTAGCACTGCGCACTGACTGCTTGCCACAGGCAAGTGTCCACAATGCTTGACCAACAGTACCTGGCATAATGGGCATCCATCGGGATGGTTGGTGTTCGTTTTTATACACGACTACACCTTGTCCCATCTCGAGCGAGTAGTATGCGATCGCTAGAAACCGGTGTTGCTCTTCCGCACAGTCGTATTCCGCGAGAAGTGTTTTCGATAAATACGACTTGCCTCCAAAGCTCTGTATCCTGTTGAAGTCGAAAGAGGTGGCTCCGTTTGTTTGGACAGAATCTTTCAGTTCTTAAGTGGCGCCTCGCGGTATTCGGCCTACGCAGCGGTGTGCCATGCAGGCCGGTTGTCAACATACACTGCATCCGGTGTGTGCCCGTCAAGTGCCCGGTGCGGCCTCGCCTGGTTGTAGAAGGTCAGGTAGCGTGCTAATCCCTGTTGCGCCGCGCTGACGGTCTCGTAGGCGTGGAGATACACCGCCTCGTATTTGATGCTCTTCCAGAGCCGCTCGACGAACACATTGTCGTGCCAACTGCCTTTGCCATCCATGCTGATCTGGATGCCGTGGTCTTTCAGTAATCCGGTGAACTCCTGGCTGGTGAACTGACTGCCTTGATCGGTGTTGAAGCTCTCCGGGCTGCCATACTGGGCGACCGCCTCCCGAACCGCCTCGAGGCAGAAGTCCGTGGTCAACGTATTGGAGAGCCGCCACGCGAGAACCCGGCGACTCGCCCAGTCCAGGACGGCGAACAGATAGACGAAGCCGCGCTTCATCGGAATAGAGGTGAGATCGGCCGCCCAGACGTGATTGGGGCGGGTGATCTCCAGATGGCGCAGCAGATAAGGATAGACCCGGTGGGCCGGATGCCGTTGGCTGGTGTGAGGCTTGCGATACACGGCCGTGATCCCCATGCGGCGCATCAGGGTGGCCACGTGCCGCCGTCCAATGGCCTGGCCCTTTTGCCGGAGGAGATTGCGCAGCATCCGGGCTCCGGCAAAGGGATACTGCAGATGCAGCTCGTCACTCCGACGCATCAGGGCCAGTACCGAGGCAGAGACGGGCGTCGGTTGGTAGTAGGCCGTCGAGCGAGACATCCCGAGGAGCTGACATTGCCGCACGACGGGCAATGTGTGCATGCGGTCGATCATCGTTTTGCGCTCAGCAAGCCCGCCTTGATGAGCGCGCCTTCTAAACAATCCTTCTCCAGCGCGAGTTGTCCGATCTTGGCGTGAAGGGTCTTAAAGTAGCGTCTCCGGCAAACAGCCCCACGCTTGGAATGAATGTCGCAGCGTCGACTTTCATATTTATATTGTACTGCCCCACATATAAAATTGGACATGTAGGTTAGTCAGGCAGGTACAGGAAACCCGCTGCAAATACTAAAAGCCCGCCGTAGCGGAAGACAGCCGAGATGCTCTCAGCAGAGAAGCGAGCGAGGACACCCGGATGTCCTTAACTGTTCGGCAATATTGATCTGAGCGCGCGACGAGCGGAGCCAAAGAGCGATTGAAGCCACAAGCAGAAAAAGAAATGGAGGACGCAGCATGAACATGAGAGGCTTTTGGTTGGGACTCGCTGTTGGAACCCTCTCGACGTGCCTACTCGGTCAGTGGGTGGTCTCCGCCCCGAGCAAGGAGACAGATTCGCCCAAGTGCATATCCCCAGAAATGGTCGCCGATTATGTGCATAGTGTACTCCAGGCGGAGCGAACGTTTTACGAGACCGAGATTGTGGACCCGATGTCGGCACGAGGTCTTGTCTTCACTTCGGAACACTGGAGAGCTGATGGAGATCTCCCTTTACCCGCCCAATTTTTGCTCG
>JAWOMO010000088.1:0-4653 GCA_033852435.1 Nitrospira sp. | reverse complement strand
GCGTTCATCGTGGCTTTACCCGACCGGAAAATAATCGTCGCGGATCCGAGGCCTGCGGTCGCGTAACGGCCTTCGATTTTTCCCGCGCAGCTCGTCATGCCGGGCTTCGGCGGCCCACTCGCATTGGCAGCGGCTGCAGGCGGGGGCGCGGCGTTCAGCATCGGTAACACGACGCTTAAAAGCGTGACACTGAACACCCGCGATCGCGCCCTGAATTTGACGGTTCTCATGGAGGCACCTCCTTAACTGCCGAAATATGCCCCATTCTATGCCTTTTGCGGTCGTCGTCGGGGCAGGTCAACCGTATCCGCCGGCGCGTACTTCTTGTGCCACCAGTACCAGCCCTCTTTGACCAGCGTGTGATTGACGTTGGTACCATCCGGCAAGCGCACATCAGCAATGGTGCGCCCGTACTTGACTTCTTTACCGAAGACCTTCAGAGGTCATAGCATAGGCACAGGCTGCTTCGCTCGAACAGGCTTCTGCATGATCTTGTCCGTCCACGCTAGAAAGATGGCTGTGCCCAGGAAGGTGAGATGAATCAGAATCCGCCATTTGATGTCCTCCGACGGCACCTGGCTCACGTTGACGAACACCTTGAGCAGGTGAACGCTCGACACGCCGATCAGGGAGGTCGCCAGTTTCACCTTGATCGACGCGGGGTCCACATGGCTCAGCCAGTCTGGCTTGTCGGGGTGCCTGTCCAGGTCGAGTTTGCTCACAAAGGTCGCATACCCACCAATCACCACCACCGTCAGCAGATTTGCCACCAGCGTAATATCGACCAGTGACAGGATGCCGAGCATAAAGTAGGTGTCCGTCAGCTCCTGGAAATCCCGATACAACTCCCAGAGTTCCCCCAGGAATTTATAGGCATAAAGGAGTTCGGCAATGATGAGACCCGCATAGAGTGGCGCTTGAATCCAGCGACTGGCGAACACGACGAATTCAAAGGCGTCTTCGACACGGTTGGTCTTGGTCAAGGTCCTCATGGGTGGCACACTCATTTCTGCTTCGCCACAACCTGATCCTTAATCTTGTCATAGGTCGCTTGCGGGATAATCTTCTTCTGCACCAGTTCATCCTTCCGCTTGTACGGACGGCCTTTGATGATCTTGGCAGAATAGGCATCGCCAATCCCTGGCAAGGCTTTGAGTTGATCGGCAGTAGCCGTGTTGAGGTCGAGGAGTTCAGCCTTGTCAGCCGCAATCGCGAGAGGAGGACCAGAAAAAATGGAAGGTGCTACGCCGTAAGTCAGTAACAGCGACAGCCCAAGGACAAGGAAAGCGAAGCGTTTCATGATGAGCCATCCTGTGATGGACCGAACTTCCCGCTCATAAGATGTGTTCCAAAGTGCCTGGAATGTAAGGACAAATCGTTTGCTTGTCAATCGCAGCGGGAAATAAGGCATTTGCTACACTTGTCATAATCAGATGGCAATCAGGTGATTCATTGGCTTATCGAGAGGAGAGAGCATGACATACGGAAGAATGTTACAGATGACGATGATGGTGGCGGTGCTGACGAGTGGTTCGGTGTATGCCCAGACCGCCTCCCCGGACAGTGACATGGGCCAAGACCGGCGCGAGATGCGGCAGGATCGTCAGGACCTGCGTGGAGACCGCCGCGATATGCGTGAAGATCGTCGTGATCTTCGGCAAGATAACCGAGACATTCGGGCTGACCGTCAGGATATTCGGCAAGATGAAGGGGCCCTGCGGCAAGGGCGGCAACAGTTGCAGCAAGATGAACGTTCAGGAGCCACTGCTGGGCAACTCCAACAGGATCGGCAAAACTTAGGACGCGATCGTCAAGATCTGCGAGGCGATCGGCGAGACCTCAGGGCCGATGAGCAGGACCGCCGTGAGGATCGGCGCGATCTCCGAGAGGATCGACGTGACATGCAGCAGGATCGGCGGGACATCAGAGCAGACCGCCAGGATTTGCGAGGCGATCATCCCCAACGGACCGGTCGCCGTCGGTAGGGCATCAGGCAGTTCACGCGAGGGACTCAGACGCGGAGTGTCGTAAGGCACTCCGCGTCTTTCTTTTTCATGCGCTGGCCCCGACCAGCCCACTCATGCGAGTGTCCTTATTATGGTCCGGTAAAATAATCATCTAATCCTTGTATGGTTACAAAGGCTCAATATAATGCGTCAGGCGTGTAGACATCCGTTATGTCCATAGAGCTAGCTTTTAATAATAAGGAGTACTTTGCATGAGCAAGATTGTCGTGGTCGATGATTCTTACGCCGAGCTGCAAGTGATTGAGTCCTGTTTGAGAGCGGCAAAGTATAACGTGGTCTGTTTTCCCAACTCCGACAAGTTAGAAGAGAAAGTCGCCGCCGAAAAGCCTGATCTTATTGTTCTCGATATTGTTATGCCCGGCCGCAATGGCTTCCAAGCTTGCCGAGATCTGAAGGATCATGAGCAGCTGAAAACCATACCGATCGTGTTTTGTACATCAAAGGGGCAAGAGAGCGACAAGTTCTGGGGCCTTCAGCAGGGTGCCAGTGGCCATGTGGTGAAGCCGTTCAAACCTGAAGAGTTCCTTGCGGTCGTGAAGCGCGCGTTGGGACAGTCTTAAGCTGACACTCATTTGATGGGCATTTGGTCGTGCGGATCGCTGAACCGCGGTCTGTTCTTCTGTGTCTGTACGAACTACGACCAAACTGAGTAGCGGACGCGCCTAGAATCGTTTTGTCGACGGTTGGCGGCTGCGGAATCATCCTTGGCGGTCCTTTCGCTCAGGTTCTGCTACCACGCTGCTACCAGGACAGGACAAACCAGCCCCATCTGCACCCACTTCGAGGGCATCGTGGTTTGTGGTTTCTTGTGGGCTTGGTTGTCTGAGGTAAAGCTGTCTGAAATTCCTAAACCGCGAGTCGGCCGTGCTGGACGATCACCTGGCCAGCCTGCAGCATTTCAGGTGGCTGGTTTCCACCGGAACCAGTGGTTGAATTGAGTGGAATATGCGAAGTGCGTATTCTGATGAAATCAGCCACCTGTTCTGATCGAAATCGGCCACCAGTTATGCCCCAACCCAGTCACCCAACGAAATCGGCCGCCCGTTCGCACTCAACGTTCGATTTGCTTCCGACTCGTCTGGTGTAGTTCCGTGTTTATTCCCTCGCTCCCGCACAGGGCGCCGTCCTCTCGCGGGCCGCTGCCACTGTGCTCAACGAGACGCCATCCAGGCTCGAATCCAACCACTCATTACTCTACTGCTCCCGTGCTCGTTCTGACGCTTTGCCTTGGCAGGCGCGGGAATGCGCTTTTCTCTACCTCAATTTTGAGAAGCACGGCACCATAGACGCAATGTGAATAGGAGGTGCGCATGGATAAGCCTTGGATCGTCACTCTGATGGTAGTTGCATTAACGATGTCAGTCTGTATCTCTTCCTATGCTCAGGTGGGCGGGCAGCAGGACGCGATGAATATTCTCAGCAATGTTCCCACGGATCTGTACGCCAAGATTCAGACCTTGGCCCAAATGCTGGATGAAAGTATTAAAGCCGGCAAACTGACGGATGCCGAAGTGCAGCAAGAACTGATGTCTGGTGACTTGGGCGAGAAACTGAGAACCCTCAACCCGGAGGCAGGTCGCCTACTGGCTGAAATCAGCGATGCGATGAAAAACGGCAAGGGCCCCGGCGAACAGAGCCTGATGCCGCTACTCGGAGGACTTGGAATCGCTGTTCGCTAGCGTAAGTTATCCCTCTCCCCGATAGTCCAAATAGTCTTAGGAGTCCTGAAACTGTTCTGATCTGCAGAGAGTTCCGAAGCCCGTCCAAGAAGGGGAGCTGACCTAAACCAGCCTAAACCGTGTCCGGTGGTCGCAAGTGATTCATGACCATGGCTCGTAGTATGGTCATTCGTCACCCCTCGTGCCGGCAGCCTTAGGGAACTGGGCCCGCCTGATAACTTGGGCCGTCCCCAAATACCCCGCTTCAATATGGCTGCGTGACGTGATCGTCCTGATAGGATGGCTTCTGAAGAAGCAATCCCCCTTTGCGGTCTACGCCTGCCGGCGTGGTCGTCTTGCTCGTCCCCACGGATGCCTGCATTTCCGAGGGAGTGCCACCATTCCACGCCGAGCATCCGTGGACGAACGCTAAGAGAATCAGGCATGCGGGCCAGATCTTGCACTGGGTTCGTAACAAGATCATCGCTCCTCCCTTGTTCAACGAAACCCCGCTCTCGTGACATCCGCATAGCGGCGTCACACCGCAATCAAAGTGAATCAGAACCGAAAAGTGTGCCAGCTGAATAGAAAGAGGCACGAGGTATTTTACCCGAACCACCCCTCGTCATGCGTTGTTGCAAACAGTTCAGCCGCCGGTTGATGTGCTCCTATTCACAGCATCGGCGTCACCACGGCTGGAGGGGGATTTGAGCCAGTTCCGAATTTCGTCCTCGAAGGGGAGCGAAAGCCCGCCCTGCGTGTCCCGCTCAAACCCACTGATCACCTAGTATTGGGGCACACAAATTTCCACAGACTTTGAGCCACACTGTCAGGTTCAATTGTGATTCCCCGATCTTTGACAGGATCAGAGTAGGTATACAGCACCTTCCCGCTTCCCATATTGCCAGCGAAGGCTGTCACCGCAAGCAGGCGAATCTGCTCCTCCGTGCAGTCGATTTCACGCCGTG
>JAWOMO010000160.1:0-8277 GCA_033852435.1 Nitrospira sp. | reverse complement strand
GGCCTTCCTGGCCGTCGACGCCGAGCGCGCGCTGGCCGCGGCCACGGCGGCGGACGAGCGCCGGCGCGCCGGAGCAGGCGATTCGCCACTGCTGGGCGTGCCGGTGGCGATCAAGGACAACATGTGTCTGCAGGGGCTCCCGACGACCTGCGCCTCGCGGATTCTCGCCGGGTTCCGTCCCCCCTACACGGCGACTGCGGTTCAGCGTCTCGCCGACGCCGGGGCGGTGATCGTCGGCAAGACGAACCTCGACGAGTTCGCGATGGGTTCGTCGACCGAGAACTCGGCCTTCGGCGTCACCCGCAACCCGGTCGACCCGACGCGCGTGCCGGGCGGTTCGAGCGGCGGTTCGGCCGCCGCGGTCGCCGCGGGCCTCGCGCCGCTCGCGCTCGGCTCCGACACCGGCGGTTCGATCCGCCAGCCCGCGGCGCTGTGCGGTGTCGTCGGGGTGAAGCCGACCTACGGCACGGTGTCGCGCTACGGGCTGATCGCGTTCGCGTCGTCGCTCGACCAGATCGGTCCGTTCGCCCGCAACGTCGACGACGCCGCCTTGTTGCTCGAAACGATCTGGGGCCACGACCCCGCCGACTCGACCTCCATCCCCGACGCCCGCCCCGCGCTCGCCGCCACGCCCGACGTCGCGGGGCTGCGGATCGGGATCATCGACGAGATGGTGAGCGGTGACGGGTTCGAACCGGCAGTGCGCGACGCGGTGCAGGCCGCGGCGAATGCGCTCGCCGACGCGGGTGCAACGGTCGACACCGTCTCGCTGCCGTCGACGCAGTACGGCATCTCCGCCTACTACCTGATCGCGCCGGCGGAAGCGTCGTCGAACCTCGCGCGCTACGACGGTGTGCGTTACGGCCTGCGCGTCGACGGCGACGACGTCGCGCAGATGAACGCGAAGACGCGTGACGCCGGATTCGGTCCCGAAGTGAAGCGCCGCATCATGCTCGGCACCTATGCGCTCAGTTCCGGGTACTATGAGGCCTACTACGGCAAGGCGCAGGCGGTCCGGACGTTGGTTTGTCAGGATTTTGATGCGGCGTTCAAAGGAGTCGATCTGATCGTGACGCCGGTGACGCCGACGCCGGCGTTCAAGATGGGGGAGAAAAGTGAAGATCCATTGCAGATGTATCTGTCGGATATCTACACCATCTCGGTAAATCTTGCCGGCCTGCCGGCGATTTCGTTGCCCTGCGGATTCAGCAAGGCGGGGCTTCCGATCGGGTTGCAGCTGATCGGACGGGCATTCGAAGAAGACACCCTGCTCCGGGCAGCTCATGCGTATGAGCAGTCGACGCAGTGGCATCTCAAGAAGCCGATTGTACGGTAAACGGTGAGGCGTGAAGCGTTAGGGGGTAAGGCGAGTTGGAAAGAAGAAGCTTGCCATCCGCTTACGCCTGACGCCTCTCGCCTAACGGAGGACATATGACCATTGTCGAAATTGCCGCCATTTTTGTCGCGATCGCGTTCGCCGTCTTGGTCGGCTATCTCGTGCCGGTGCTCATTCAGCTTCGGAAAACGATGGCCGACTCCGAACAGTTGCTGGCGAAAATGAGTGGGGACGTCCCGGCGTTAGTGTCCGAACTGCGTACCATGAGCCAAAACTTGAACGACCTGGCGGACCAGGCTCGTAGTGGAGTGGAGCATGCGTCGGTGCTGCTTCATGCCGTCGGTGAGGTCGGGGAATCGGTGCAGCAGGTGCATAATGTCGTGCGTGGATCGAGCGGCACGCTACTGACCAATGTGGCCAGCGTCGTCGCAGGATTCAAGGCGGCGACGCAAGTTGTCCGTGATCGAATGAAACATGAAGGAGGGCCACACAATGGCGGATGAACGAGGGTCTTCAGCGGCCGTGCTATTGGCATTCCTGAGCGGGGCCGCGTTAGGCGCGGTGGCTGCCCTTCTGTTGGCGCCGCAGTCGGGGCGCGAGTCGCGTGAACAGCTGCGCGGGTATGCCCGCAGAGCGGAAGAGAGTCTGCACGATCTCGCCGGTCAGGCGGGAGAACGGTTCGAAGAGGTTCTCGATCAGGGGAAAGAGTTCGTGGAGGCGAAGAAGTCGGTCCTCCGGGAGGCCTTCGAGGCGGGTCGTGAAGCCATGAAGCGCGAGCGGGAGAAGACGCGAGGAGAGGGATAGCCAACGGCATGAACTACGAAGTCGTCATCGGGGTCGAAGTTCACGCGCAATTGCGGACGAAGTCCAAGATGTTCTGCGGCTGCGGCACGACCTTCGGCCTGTCCGCGAATAGCCAGACCTGCCCGGTCTGCTTGGGGCTGCCCGGTACCTTGCCAGTCATCAACAAGGCTGCGGTCGAAATGGCGATCCGTGCCGGTCTCGCATTGCATTGCACGATCGGCACGACCAATCGATTTGCCCGGAAGAACTATTTCTATCCCGATTTGCCGAAGGGCTATCAGATCTCGCAGTACGAGTCTCCCATTTGTGAGCATGGCTGGATCGAGATTGCCGCGGGTGACGGAACGAAACGTGTCCGCATCCGCCGCGCGCATCTCGAAGAAGATGCGGGCAAGAATGTGCATGAAACCGGGACAAGCGGCAGCCGGGTAGATCTGAACCGGGCCGGCACGCCGCTGCTGGAAATTGTCACGGAGCCGGACATGCGGTCAGCGGACGAAGTGGTGGCGTACTTGAAAAGCCTTCGGGACATTCTGATGTATCTCGAAGTCTGCGACGGGAATATGGATGAAGGGAGCTTCCGCTGCGAGCCGAATCTCTCGCTGCGTCCCCCCGGACAGAACGAGCTCGGCACCAAGGTTGAGCTCAAGAACATCAACTCGTTCAAGTTCGTGAAAGACGCGATCGAATACGAAATCAAGCGCCAGACGAAAGTCTTGAACGAGGGTGGCAAGATTCACCAGGAAACGCGTCTCTGGAATCTCGACCGGGGCGAGACCGCGGTGATGCGGAGCAAGGAAGAGGCGCACGACTATCGCTACTTTCCGGATCCGGACCTGGTGCCGTTGAAGTTGGAGAAGGAATGGATCGAGAGATTCCGGGGCGACCTGCCCGAACTGCCGGCGGCGCGAGCCGGTCGCTTTCGTAGCGAGTACGGGCTCCCTGAGTACGATGCGGGTCTGTTGACTGCGTCAAAAGGGACCGCGGATTACTTCGAATCCTGCGTGACGCTGTTCAATCAGCCGAAGACCGTCAGCAACTGGGTGATGGGCGAACTCACGAGAGAGTTGAACAACTCAGGAACCGATGTCAGTGCCTCGCCTGTGTCCCCGGAGCGGTTGGTGAGCCTCTTGCAACTCGTAGAGGATGGCACGATCAGTTTAAAAGTGGCCCGCGAGATATTTCCTGACCTCTATAGCAGTGGGAAAACACCTGAGCAGATTGTGCAGGAGAAGGGGCTGACGCAGGTATCCGATGAGGGTGCGCTGAGGAAAATCATCGACGAAGTCATGGTGAAGAACCCAACGCAAGTGGCGCAGTTCAAAGAAGGGAAACAGCAAGTGCTGGGTTTCCTGGTCGGTCAGGTGATGAAAGTAAGCGGAGGGAAGGCGAATCCGGGGAAGGTGAACGAATTGCTCAAGCAGAAATTGGGGGCGTAACTGGAGAGGGATAGCGCATGAGTGCGATCAGGGAGATTAAGGGCAGGCAGATTGTGGATTCGCGCGGCAATCCAACGGTTGAGGCGGAAGTCACGCTCGAGAGTGGCGCGACGGGGAGGGCGGCGGTGCCGTCCGGTGCGTCAACCGGAGAGAAGGAAGCCATCGAGTTGCGCGACGGCGACAAGAAGCGCTGGATGGGCAAGGGCGTCTCGAAGGCCGTCGCCAATATCAGCAAGGTGATTGCCCCGGAGCTGTTGGGGAGAGAGGCGCTCGATCAGGTCGGCATCGATCAGGCCATGATCGAATTGGATGGGACGAAAACGAAGGGCAAGTTGGGTGCGAATGCCCTCCTTGGGGTCTCGCTGGCTGTGGCGAAGGCGGCGGCAAATGAAACAGGGCAGCCGCTCTATCGCTATCTCGGCGGAACGAATGCGCGTGTGTTGCCGGTGCCGTTGATGAACATCATCAATGGCGGCGCGCATGCCGATAATCGGCTCGATCTCCAAGAGTTCATGATCGTGCCGGTTGGGGCCACTCAGTTCAGTGAGGCGGTTCGCATGTCGACGGAGGTGTTCCATTCATTGAAGGCACTCTTGAAAAAGAAGGGCTTGAGCACCGCGGTCGGGGATGAAGGCGGCTTTGCGCCGGATCTGCAATCGAACGAAGAAGCGCTGACCCTGATCATGCAGGCGATCGAGGAGGCCGGCTACCAACCGGGGCAAGAGATCGCGCTGGCATTGGATTGTGCGGCAAGCGAACTGTACGACAAGAATCGGTATGTGCTTGAAGCAGAGAAACATCGTGAGCGTTCCTCCGAAGACATGATCACCTACTACGGCAAGCTTCTCGATCGCTATCCGATTCTTTCGATCGAAGACGGCTTGAGCGAGGTGGATTGGAAAGGGTGGAAGATGCTCACGGAGAAGCTGGGGAAGCGTGTCCAGTTGGTCGGCGACGATATCTTCGTGACGAATGTGGAGATCTTTGCAAAGGGCATCCGTGAGGGAATCGGTAATTCCATTCTGATCAAGCTGAACCAGATCGGGACGTTAACGGAAACCTTGGACGCCATCGAACTGGCCAAGCGCTCCGGTTATACCGCGATCATTTCGCATCGATCGGGCGAAACGGAAGATACGACGATTGCCGATGTCGCCGTCGCGACGAACAGCGGCTTGATCAAGACCGGATCGTTGTCGCGGACGGACCGAGTGGCAAAATACAATCAGCTGCTTCGGATCGAAGAAGAGTTGGGCTCGGCGGCTGTCTACCGGGGCCGCGAAGCGATGCCCGGACGACAGTAAGGTATCGGGAATGAACGCATGATCATCAAGCAAAACCGCGGGCGCAAGTGGCTGGATTGGCAGCGGCGCATGGTGGCAGGCGCGCACTATGTAGGTGCCGGTGCCTGCCTGCTCTTGCTCCTCGCCCTCTGCTTCGGCGAGATGGGTCTGCCGCGGTATTTTTCGATGCGTGAGTATTCGCAGCAACTTGAGGCGGACATTCAAGAACTTCAGCGGGCGACGAAGGCCTTGCGCGGCGACATTGATCGATTGGAGCACGACCCCGCGAGGATCGAGCAGTTGGCGCGGGAACGGCTCGGATATGTGCGCAAGGGCGAAACGGTGTACCAGTTGATTCCGGACTCCACACAGGAGCGGCCCAAGCCGTAATGCTATGAAGTTTGGAACGGTCGCGATTATCGGGCGATCCAATGTGGGGAAGTCCACGCTGTTGAATCGGCTCTTGCACGAGAAGATTGCCATTGTCTCGGAGAAGCCGCAGACGACCAGAACACGGATTCTTGGGGTCGTGCATACCCCTGGTGCGCAGATCGCGTTGTTGGATACGCCGGGTATCCACAAGCCTGAGCATCTCCTCAATCGCCGCATGGTCCGGACGACGGTCGAGACGCTGGAAGAAGCGGATCTCCTGTTTGTCTTGATGGATGCGACCAACTTGCCCGGGCCGGGCGATCTTTTGGTAGTGGATCATGTGAAGGCGGCGATCCAGAAGCGGGCCCGTCCGGTCATCCTCGTGTTAAACAAAGTTGACCTCGTCAATAAGATGAAACTGCTCCCCGTGATTGAGACCTATGCGAGGCTCTTCCCCTGGACTGAGGTGGTGCCGGTGTCCGCGCAGACAGGCGATAATGTTCAGCGGCTGGTGGATGTGACCGTCTCGCATCTGCCGGAGGGAGATGCCGCCTACGACGAGGACACCATTACCGACCAGTCCATGCGGACGCTGGCGGCTGAGATGATTCGGGAGAAGCTGCTGGGTCAGACCTATGAAGAGGTGCCGTATTCGATTGCCGTGGAGATCGATCAATTTGTCGAGGAAGGAAAGCTTGCTCGTATCAGCGCCTCGGTGCTGGTGGAGCGGGAGACGCATAAGGCAATCGTGATCGGTAAACATGGTGAGCGATTGAAAGCAGTGGGAACCGAGGCACGTCTTGAGATGGAGCGCGTCTTCGGCATGAAGGTGTTTTTGCAGTTATGGGTGAAAGTGCGAGAGGCGTGGCGCGAAGATGAGCATGCGCTCATCGAACTGGGCTACTAACAGGTAAGTCATGCAGCCGACGGAAAAACCTACAGAAACTCGTCCGGTGGAATCCAAGCCCCGTCTCGTCGACAAGGACGTGCTGCGCGAGGCATTGCGGGACCAGCCGGACCGAGGTCAGACCAAGTCCGATATCGTGCTGCTCTCCGTCCAGCGGTTGCTGCGGCGGGGTGCGATTACCAATCTCGCCAAGATGCTCGGCCGTATGCACCCGGCCGATGTGGCCAAGGTCATCACCCATCTGTCGTCTCCCAAGGAGAAGCGCGAAGTCTTCGAATTGGTGCGAGGAGAATCCAAGCGGGGCCAAGTCCTCAGCGAGCTCGACACCGACAGCATCACCCAGGTGCTGGCGGACCTGCTGCAGTCGGATATCGCCTGGTTGATCAAGGATCTGGCTCCCGACGACGTCGCCTACATTCTTGGTGTCCTGCCAGAAGAGCGTGCGAAAGAAATCCTGTCCCTGATGCGGACTGAGGATTCCACTGAAGTCGCCGACCTGTTGAAGTATCCCAAGGATACAGCCGGCGGCATCATGACCACGGAATTCTTTGCGATGTCGGAAGATGCGACGGCGCAGGATGCGATCCGACGCCTGCAGCAGGCGACGGATGCCGAAATGGTCTTCTACATCTATGTGACGGACAAGGATGACCACTTGGTCGGGGTATTGTCGCTCCGTCAATTGCTCACGGTTCCTCCGGCGACGCAGCTGAAAAATATTGCCACCAGGGATGTGATCAGCGTCTCCGTTGATATGGACCAGGAAGAAGTTGCTCGCCAAGTCGCCAGCTACAATCTGCTCGCCATTCCCGTTGTCGATAAAGAGGGGACATTGGTCGGGATCATTACGGTCGATGACGTCGTCGACGTCATCCGCGAGGAAGCCACCGAAGATATGTTGAAGATGGCCGGCGCCGTGGAAGAAGAAGCGGTGTCGAAGTCGTCCAGTGTCGCAGCCGCGAAGGTGCGGTTACCCTGGCTCTTCACCAACCTTGTGGGAAGTCTGCTCTCCGGGGCGATTCTCTGGGAGTTTCGCTACACGATTCAAGAGGTGGTCGCGATCGTGAGCTTTATTCCCGTTATTGCCGCGATGGGAGGGAACGTCGGCCTGCAGTCGTCCACGCTGATTATCCGAGGATTGGCGACCGGGGTGGTCGAACTGACTGACGTGTGGACCGTCTTTTTCAGGGAAGTCAAGATCGGCCTCCTGATGGGAATCGCCTGCGGGATCATTCTCACTGGTGTTGGCTGGATTTGGCACCAGGGTTTTCTCGGCATGGTCGTTGGGGTGTCGCTCGTGACCGCGTTTCTCGTGTCCACCAGCATGGCGACCTTCATGCCGATTTTCTTGAAACGGATGGGTGTTGATCCCGCCGTGGCTGCCGGACCGTTTGTGACGACGGCAAACGACATCACCGGCATTACGATCTATCTGACGTTGGCGACCATCTTCATGGAATATCTGCGATAGTGATCAGGATCGCTCGCGCCTGCATTCTGGTTCGCCCTCTCCAGAGGTCTCTCTCTGATGCCGCTCATTAAAACTGTTGCGATTACCTTGAAAAGTCGGAAATGGGGCGATGCGGACCGCATCGTCACCTTCTATACCAAACAGTGTGGAAAGATTCGCGGCGTGGCGCGGGGGGCACGACGCCTCAAGAGCCGGATGGGGGCAGCCCTGGAACCCTTGACGCTGTGCGATCTGAACCTCTTCGAGAAGTCAGGGGATTCACTCTTTCGCGTGTCCCAAGTCGATTTGATAGAACCGTTCGTGCAGTTCAGAGAGAACTTGACGCTGATGGCGGCGGCGGCACGCATGGCCAATGTGGTCGCGGCGGTGACGCCTGATGGGGATCCCGACCCCGAGCTGTTCGAGACGCTTGAGCAAGGATTATATTCAGTGCGGTCGAGCGATGATCCGGGGCTTACGGCCTTGCTTTTTCAGATCCGTTTGCTGGGCTTGATCGGGTTTCGTCCGCAAACGGATCATTGTGCCGCCTGTGGGATGACCAGAGTGATTCAAGAACCGCAGTTTTCTCCTGCCTCCGGAGGGCTCGTCTGTGCGTCATGTGCTGCGCGCCAGCGGTTTCCCTGCTTGCCACTGTCGCGAGGGAGTTTGGCCTTTCTTCAGCAAGC
>JAWOMO010000054.1:0-7456 GCA_033852435.1 Nitrospira sp. | reverse complement strand
TGACAGTTAACGTGCCATTATTCGATGCGGAGGTTGGGCTAACGGTCAACCAGTTGGCGTTCTCGTTGACGGTCCAAGAGGTGTTAGACGTGACGGTCAATGTTTGATTGGCCGGGTTAGCTGCTCCCTGTGTGGCCGTGAAGGAGAGGTTGGTTGGACTCACATTCAATGTGAGGGTTGGTGCGGCGGCAATGGTCAAGGTCACCGGAATGGATTGAGGCGTATTCGTCGCTCCTGATCCAGCCACTGTGATGGATGACGAATATGTTCCTGCTGCGAGCCCGGAGATGTTTGCCGTGGCGGTGAACGACGCTGGCGCAGTCCCTGAGACGGGGGAGAGCGAGAGCCAGGAGGCTGCAGCGCTCACGCTCCAACTCAGGGTGCCGGTGCCCGAGTTGTTGATGCTGACAGTTTGCGCGGCGGGGTTGCTGCCGCCTTGACTGGCGGAAAATGCCAGACTCATCGGACTAAGGCTGATCGTCGGGATCTGGGGAGCCGTGAGGGTCAGCGTGACGGTGACGGTTCGAGGTGTATTCGTCGCTCCTGAAGCCGCGATCGTCATGGGAACTGAATAGGTTCCTGCCGCCATACCTGCCGTGTTAACGGTTAGGACTACAGTGCCTGTGCCGGTTCCGGATACCACGCTGGGGGTGAGCCAGGCTGCGCTCTCCGCAACTGTCCAGGTGAGAGTTCCTGCGCCGGTATTCGTGATCGTCAGGCTTTGTGTACTAGGGTTACTTCCACCTTGAACCGCTGAAAACGCAAAGCTGCTCGCGCTCAGTCCGATGGTGGGGGTCGGTGCAGTCGTAATCGTTAACGTCACGGCAATTGATTGGGGAGTATTGGTCGCTCCTGTTGCTGCGATTGCAATTGTTCCATTATAAGTTCCTACAGAAAGCCCGCTGACATTCACTCCGGCAGCAAACGACCCGCTATCTGTTCCCGATATAGATGAGGCCCCGTTGACCGTCAGCCAAGAGGCAGTTGATGATGCGGTCCAATTCAGAGCCCCCGTTCCACTGTTACTGATCGTGACAGATTGGCTAGCGGGATTGGCACCGTTCTGAACGGCGGAAAACGATAGCGATGCCGGATTTCGACCGATCGTTGGGGTAGAGGGTGAGGATGATGGAACCGTCGTCATTGGCGTCATGAGTTGTGTCAGGCCCGGCATTGTGGCGGTAAGGGTGTGCGTACTTCTTCCTCCTCCGGTCGTGCCTCCCGACGACGATCCTGCAGCGGCAAAACTGGTCGATGGAGAAGAGACGGAAGATGCTTGGCCTGTTGAACCGGTGATAGCACCTGCGAATGACGCAGCGGTCGTTGTTGTCGAAGTCGTTTTCGTCGAAGTCGTTGTCATGGGTGCGACTGCAAGGGGCGCGACCGAGTTGGTCGGATTGATGAGGTTTGTTGTCTGCGAGTTTGTGGTGCTGGTCGTTGAACCTAGCGAAGTGCTGCTCGTCGTATTAGGCTGTCTCCCAGAGGTTACAGGTGATACTTCGCTGAGTGTGGCGGTCGGCTGCTGAGCTTTTTTGATGAGTTTGTGTGACTTACCAGTAAGAGTTGGGGCTTCCTTCGCAGCTGCGGAAGATGTGCCTTTGCTTCGAACATCAGGTGACAGGCTGCGCGCCTTCTCCTGGCCCAATAGGATTAACTGCTCAGCGAATGCCGGATCGATAGTGGGAAGCCATGACACATCTGTCGTCATAGCGATGAGAGAGTAGAACAACGAAAAAGTGATGGTTCGAAATATCGCCTGGCGCATGGGCAAGTTTCTCCGTTGTGACTTAACCTGCCTTTGGACGACCTCGAATGAATTCATTGAGCCTGCACGCGTGGGCCAAATATCGACTATCAAGTTGCGGGGTTGTTCGTTTGTTGCGCTCATGGAAGCCCTTTGTCTATTCTGTACCGAGGGTGAGCAAGACCAGTGCCTTTCCCGAGGCAGCTTCCTTCGCATGTCAGAACCTACCGTTAAAAAAGAGAAATCCATGTTCGTCGGCGGAATTGATGAGGGGAGAATGTCTCAGGATCGTCTACAAGCAAAGACAGAAGCTAAAATATCTGAACAAGTAATCAAATTGTTTAAGTATGCAATCCAAATTATCAATTACAATTAGCATTGTGTAAATGATTAACAAATTATCTCGATTTCGATAGTAGAAGTATTAGGCTGCTCAAAAATGGGTGCAGCTACGTAAAGGAGAGGGGGTCGAGAGGGTAGCTTCCCAAGCATGACCAGTAGCCCAGACTGACAATCAATCAGGGAAGAGCCCTTGGCAAAAGTTCCTGTGCGCATCAGGCGCTTAGCTGGAGACTGTTCCCCTTCGTTTCTCACTGTAGCCGAATCGAGTTGCTGAAAGGTGGATTGACATATCGCTTTCTGAGCCCGGCGAGGCTAATCAGGTAAATGCAATTCAACTGCAGATGAAATCCGTCATCGCCCTGATCATTCGAGTTTATTGACGGACACAACACGTTCTGCCATTCTGTCAAGAATCTGCCGAGGAGGAGAGTCGATGGCGAAACAGGATACGAAGGCACGAAAGGTTGCCGTGGTAGGTCTTGGCTACGTTGGCCTTCCCATTGCGGTGGCGTTTGGCACGCAGCAGCGCGTTATTGGATTCGATATCAATAAATCAAAAATTGATGAGCTTCGGGAAGGTTTTGATCGGACGGGAGAGGTTTCTACAGCTGATCTGAAGGCTTCCCAGGTCGAATATACTGCGGAGCCTAATGATCTCAAAAAGGCAGACTTCATCATCGTTGCTGTCCCTACGCCCATCAATGAAGCCCTTCAGCCGGATCTGAAAGCGCTGCGTATGTCATCTGAGCTCATTGGGAAAAACATGTCGGCTGGGACGGTCGTGGTGTATGAGTCAACGGTCTATCCAGGGGTGACCGAGGAAGTGTGTCTTCCTATACTGGAGAAAATGTCCGGCCTCAAAGCCGGTGTTGACTTCAAGGTTGGCTATTCGCCGGAGCGTATCAATCCTGGCGACAAGGAGCATACTCTGACGAAAATCGTCAAGGTGGTGTCGGCTCAAGACGAGGAGTCGCTCGAGATCGTGGCTCGCACCTATGGACTCGTGGTGAAGGCGGGAATTCATAAGGCTCCGAGCATCAAGGTCGCGGAAGCAGCCAAGGTCATTGAGAATACGCAGCGCGATCTGAATATCGCGTTGATGAACGAACTCGCGCTCATCTTCCATCGCCTTGGGATTGATACTCAAGCGGTGCTCGACGCGGCTGGGACGAAATGGAACTTCCTCAAGTTTTTTCCGGGATTGGTCGGAGGGCATTGTATTGGAGTGGATCCCTACTATTTGACGTATAAGGCAGAATCTGTTGGCTATCATCCACAAGTCATTCTGGCCGGGCGACGAATCAATAATGGGATGGGAAAGTTCGTGGCAGAGCAGACCATGAAACGACTCGGTCAGCTTGATCGGCCACTGAAAGAGCTCAAAGTGGCGGTACTGGGGCTCACATTCAAGGAGAATGTGCCGGATCTGCGCAACAGCCGAGTGCCGGACATCATTCGAGAGTTGCAAGAATATGGGGTGCAAGTACTCGTGCATGATCCACTGGCTGAGTCGGAGGAAGCTGTCGCAGAGTACGGTATCCATCTTAGCGAGTGGGGTCGTCTCAAGAATATGGATGGAGTCATCCTGGCTGTGGCACACCGCGAGTACGCGGAAATGGGTACTCAGAAACTCTTATCCCTTCTCCGTAGTCAGGATCAAGGAGTGGTGATCGACGTCAAGAGTGTGCTGGAGCAGGGTAAGCTCCCCAAGTCGCTGACTTACTGGCGGCTGTAACGACGCGCCGGCGCATGGTATCTGGTTGAAACCGTTCCTCCTGTCAATCGACCATTTCAGGACAGGCTGAATCCAAAAACAAACAAGTGGAAGCATGCTTCTCCCTATGTGGGGAGATTTCTCTTTTTCTGTGCAATAGATTGGGGCTGGTGTAGAGTGATTCTGGCATCAAATTTCCAGTACACCGGTGGCGAGGTTTTCGGTTTCACCCTTAAAAGTTGTCTGAGCTATGAAGAGTTCGAAGTCTCGAATACATACTCGCATGATCGGTGTAAGCGGACTGCTGGCTTCTGGAGCTCTCCTATTGCTTGCAGGCTGTGCATATTTTAGCTCCAACGATGTCAAACGAGGGGATCAACATCTGGCGGCTGGCAAGTGGGAAGAGGCCAGTCTGGCTTATCGGCAAGCGCTCAAAGAAGCTCCGTTTGATACGGCCTTGCAGGAAAAGTACGCTCTAGCTCGAGAGCGTACTGCCGCGCAGTTTGAGGAACAGGCACGGGCATTGCTGAAAGATCACAAGATCGATCTAGCTGTAGAACAGTTTAAACGTGCGTTAACAATCGCCCCATCGAATCCAGAGTATCAATCTGGGTTGACAGAAGCGTTACGTCTCAAGGAGGCCAGGGAACAGCATCGGGAGGCCGAACGCTTGGCTCAACTCGGGCGGGTCGACGAAGCAATGGAAGGTTTCGCCAAAGCGGCTGAACTCGATCCTTCGTTTCCTGATCCTTTGGAAAGTATCGCAAAATTAACGGAGGATCAACAGGCTCGAGCCCGGGAAGATCAACGAAGGCAGCCCATCACCTTGCGGTTCCGTAATGCAGGCCTCAAGGAAGTATTGGAGGGCATTGGGAAGGCCGGAGGGGTCAACCTGATTTTCGATAAAGAGGTTCGAAACGATCCGGTCACGATCGTGATCGAGGATACGCCATTCGATGATGCCCTCACCTTGATTCTGAACAGCAACAATTTGTTCTCGCGACTCGTGGCTCCGGGCGTGATGATCGTCAGTCCGAACACCAAGCAGAAGCAAGAACAGTATCAGGATCAAATGATCCGAACCTTCTATTTGTCCAACGCCAAAGCGAAGGATATGTTGGTGCTGCTGAAAAGCATGCTTGACTCAAAACGCATGCATGCGAATGAGCAGCTGAACACAATCGTCATTCGCGACCAGCCGGAAAAAATTGAGATGGCTGAGAAGATCATTCTGGCCAATGATCGATTGGATTCAGAAGTGTTATTTGATGTCGAGGTTTTAGAGGTTGATAGAACCACGAATCAGACCTACGGCTTGACCTATCCCAAATCAGTGGCGGGAGCCATCGTGCCTCCTGGATCTGCGGCCGTGATAGCCGGAACCGTTGGCCAGCAGTTCACGTGGCGCCAACTTACGAGTCTTGGTCCGGACAGTTACGTTCTTAACCTCCCAACCAACGTTCAGTTAGATTTCTTTAAACAGATTACCGACGCCAAGACGCTCGCAGCCCCCAAGATACGCGTCGTCAATAACAAGAAGGCTGAAATCAACGTTGGGAACAAGCAGCCGATTCTCTTGTCGACCACGAACGTCCTGCCTGGACAGGCCGCAACAGGCGCTGTTCCAACGACCTCAACGGTGACGTCGATCGAATTCCGTGATACCGGGGTCAAATTGACCGTTGAGCCTTCCATACATCTGGGCAATGAGCTTTCGCTCAAGATGAAGATCGATGTCGTCAGTCTTGGCCAGCAGGTGACATTGCAGGCCAATCCACCGATCACTCAATTCACGTTTGGCAACCGGACTGCGGAAACGATGCTTAATGTTCGGGATGGCGAAACCATCATCTTGGGAGGGTTAATCCAAGAATCAGACCAGCGAATCAGGACGACGATCCCGTGGATTGGAGACCTTCCTGTAATCGGGAATCTCCTCAGCTCCTTTCAAACTCAAAGAGTGAGGACAGAAGTGATCCTGACGATCACGCCACATATCGTTCAAGCCATGACACCGCCGGGTTTGAGCAAACAAGCGTTCTGGTCGGGGACGGAGTCCACCTATTCAACGAGGACCATGTTCACCCCCCACAACAAGACGATGTCAATGGTCAATGGCAAAGGAACAAAGACAGCTTTGGCTCAGTCGACGGGTGTGGGATCAGGAGGAGTAATTAAAAAAGGGCAGCCCGCATCCTTGGCGAAGATGTGGTCCTCTGGCCCGGTCGCATCGATCAAACCCGATGAGTCTGTTGTCGAAGTGGGGAAGGAATTCAAACTGGCAATCATTGACGAGCGACTGCGGCCCGACAAAGAAGGCGTGTTTCGCCTCCAGTATGATCCAAGCATACTCGATCTGAAGTCGTTGGTGGACAGCGAGTTGATTCAACTCGACCAATCGGAGGGCCAGTCTTCCGAATCAATCGAAGCGGTCGTGGCGTTTCGAGTCGCCCCATCGGCTCCGCGTGCGGCGAGCGGCGGCCGGACGGTCACAGCCAGGTTTGTTGCCAAGGCCCCCGGCGTCTCTCCTGTTCGTGTTGCCTTGATGGACAGAAGTGGAGAGGCCATGGCAAGCCCATCGCGTGATGTGAAAGGAATCGTGAGGGTGCGGTGAAAGAGGCGGGTGTCACGCTCCTTGAGTTGCTGGTCACGCTGTCGATCGTCATGATTTTGGCCTCGGTTGCGCTCCCCCTAAGCCGCGTGTCTTCCATGCGATCGCACGAAATTGAGGTGCGGCAACATTTGAGGGTGATACGGGCAGCCATCGATACGTTCAAACTGGAATGGAGCCGTGACGGTGATGCTTTGGTCGGTCCTTTGTGTGTCAAGAACAAGCTGACCTGCAAAGACGTCACGAGTATCTATGGCTATCCCAAGTCACTGGATATGTTGTTAGGTGTGAAGCTCACGAGCGAGGAATCCACGGTGCGAGGGACCACGACCAGGCGGTACCTTCGGACCCTTCCCCTCGATCCGTTGACCGGAAAGGTCGATCCGACGACGGGAAAGCCGGTTTGGCAACTACGTTGCTATAAGGATCCGCCGAATACGACGAGTTGGTGCGGCGAGGATGTGTACGACGTGATGACCACGAGCCAGGAAACCGCCTTGGATGGAACCAAATATCGCGACTGGTAAGTTCACATTTCGCGGCACACAGGGCTTCACGCTGCTTGAGCTCATGATTGTTGTGTCGATTGTTGGGATTCTGGCCACCATCGCTGCTCCGACCTATCAAGCGTCGGTCATAAAGGCGAAGGAGGCGGCGTTGCGCCAGGATTTATTCGCTTTCCGGGACGTGCTCGATCAGCACAGAGCCGACCAGGGGAAATATCCCCCATCGCTACAGACCTTAGTGAGTGCAGGGTACCTCCGGGCCATCCCGAAAGATCCCTTTACGCAATCCGAGACAACATGGCAGGAGATGACGGATGCAAAAGAGGGGGGGGTCATCGACGTCTTTTCAGGGTCGGAGTTGGTCGGCACAAACGGAACCCCATATAATCGCTGGTAACGATGCCGCACTATTTACATCATACCTTTCTTTCAAGACCGACCGTGCTCCGCCGGCTGATTGATTTCTCTCAAGAGAAAAGTTTCATGTTCCTGGCGGTTGGCATGATGGTGGCTTCAGTCACTGGTTGTGGTGAGTTGGA
>JAWOMO010000171.1:0-10911 GCA_033852435.1 Nitrospira sp. | reverse complement strand
GGGAGTTATCGGGCGGTCAACAACAGCGGGTGGCCCTGGCAAGGGCTGTCGCACCGCGGCCGCAGTTGCTCTTGTTGGATGAACCGCTGTCGGCGTTGGATGTCCCCACTCGGCTGCAACTTCGAGGAGAACTCCGGGAACTGCTCAAGCAACTCGCGGTGCCTTCCATAATTGTCACGCACGATTGGGCGGAAGCCTTGACGTTGGGCGATGCCATTGCGGTGATGCAGGGCGGGAAGATTCTTCAAACTGGTTCGCCGCAAGACGTCTTTTCTCGACCGGTGAACGCAGAGGTCGCGCAGATCGTCGGCATTGAGACGGTCGTGCAGGGACAGGTGACAGGGAATGAGAACGGATTGGCCACCGTCCGCGTGAATGGCACGACATTGAAAGGCTTAGGCCAAGACCTCAACGGTTCTTCTGTCTACGTGTGTATTCGCGCCGAAGATGTCTTGCTTGAGCAAGCGGGGAGCGGAGTCACCAGCGCGCGCAATCATCTGGCCGGCCGCGTGACGGAGATATCGCCTCAGGGCGTCTTGGTAAAGGTGACGGTCGATTGCGGATTTCCGTTGAGGGCGCTGATCACGCGAGGGGCCAAAGAGGATCTCGGGATTGAAATGGGCTCTCCGGTCGTCGCTGCGATCAAGGCAGGGGCGGTGCATTTAGTCGGGCGTGTGTCGCCATGACAGAGACCAAGTGCCGTTTGACGCCATGTTTTGTGCCTGCTTGATTGGTTGTTCTGCTCTTCCCCAGCTTCTGTGGATAACCCTGTGCGTAACGATGGGGCTCATGAAAATACCGGTGCATTTCAGCCTAGCAGAGACCTGATTGCCTATTTTTTAGGCATTGGGTAAGTGCTGTGTCTTCCCCCCATATCTTGTGGTTCTTCCTGGAAAAAGCGGATAAATGGTTATTCTCATGCTGGCAGCGATGTTTCGTGATGTCAGATTCGCATTGCCTTGTCCGGCTTGCCGTTTCGTTTGAAGTTATACACAGACTCCGCGCCGCAACAGCCGTTTCCTTACCATTATAAGGATATAAGGAGACCAAACGCAGGGCTTGACAAGGTATTGCCCAGTGTGTAACCATTGGTTACATTATGAAGCCAACCGATCTCAAACGTATTCGCGAGCAACTTGGACTCACGCAGCAGCAATTGGCCGATGCGTTGCGCACGACGCGTGTATCGGTTGCGCGATACGAAGCGGGAATGCGGCGGATTCCCGGCATGGTGAAAGTGGCGATCGATCAACTGGGTCGGTCGCCGGAAATTCCGATGGCGGGGATGGTCGCGGCTGGTTCGCCGATCGAACCGGTGCAACAGTCCGAACTGGTCGATGTGCCGCCCAGTATGTTGCGGGGCGGGAATACCTTTGCGTTGCGGGTGAAAGGGGAGTCGATGAAGGACGACGGGATTCTGCCGGGCGATCTCGTCGTGGTGCGCAAGCAGGAGACGGCACAGAACGGACAAACCGTCGTGGCGCTGGTCAACCATGAAGCGACGATCAAGACCTATTTCAAGAAGCCGGCACATATTGAACTGCATCCGGCGAATGCGGCGATGCAGCCGATCATCGTGCAGCCATCGGATGCGTTTCACATCGAGGGTGTATTGGTCGGGGTCATTCGACATTGCGCAATCTAATCCAGCGGGAGGTCCCCGCCTTTACAGGCGGGGGAATCTATAGAAGGAGGGAAGCAATGATGATAGAGCGGAATGTGGCGACCAAAGAACAGTTGATGGACCTGGAGCGGACAATCGGTGCGTTGAGCGGACGGTTGCGGGACATGCAGTGGGAATTGCAGCAGGCGAAAGCGGGTTCACTGACAGAGCGGTTTTGGAAGAATCTGATGAGCCCATGGCAGGGAAGTGAATTTATGTCGGCCGTCTGCAATAGGCGGGTTCGGCCGAACACCAAGGTGGTGGACCATGTTGATACAACCAGACACTGAGAAGCGGATGACGGGAGCCTGTTCCGATTGCGGTGTGACGGTGCGGCAGCGGATCGAATGTGTGGACGGGATGACCCATTCGACGTTGGAGTTGTGCGAAACCTGTTGGAATGCCTATCGGCAACGACAAGTCTTTGCCGGTGGGTGCTGCGGATAACAGAGAGGTGTGCCATGCGAGCAGTTGCCGAGACAGCCAGGTTGCCGTTTTCTGATCGCCGGAGCCAAGAACCGGCTTCACGCGTGGAGCGTGACGCGGTAGGGGATTGGTTTCTGGCGCTCCGCCATGCCGAGGTGCCCTTTCACCCGGATGACCGGTTGCTCCTCCTCTATGGGCATCCGTTGGTTTTTCGGTTGGGCCTCTATGCAGCAACGGAGCGGGTGCTGGCAGGGGAGTCGGTGCTCTATCTCGACGGTGCCAATACCTTCGACCCCTTCGTGATCGGGCGATTGGCCAGGGCCCATCGTCAACAACCCCGTAAGGTGTTGACGATGATCCACGTCGCCCGTGCGTTTACCTGTCATCAGATGGAGCGATTGGTCTCCGACTGTCTGGCGGCAGCGCTCGATCGATACCAGGCGCGCATTGCGATCTTGTCCGGTTTGTTCGACACCTTCTATGACCAGGCGGTGCCGGAACAAGAGGCGCTACGGCTCTTTGGCCGCATGATGGAGGGGGTCAAGCATTTGACGCAGCAAGGCTATACGCTCCTCTGTTTGTGCCCGCCGGCTCCGATTCTGACACGCACAAGCCGGCGTTGCCTTGATCAGTTACGGGGACAGGCCGATCGAGTGATCCGTGTGCATGAGGAGCAGGGATTAGTGAAGCTGGAAGAAGAGGGTCGTCAGGCCGGCCAATCGTGGGAAGTTGCGCGTTCAGTGCTGGAGTATCGATAGCGCTATGGGGCGGACCCTCACCACCTTTACGCAGTTGGTCCAGCAGGAGATCGCGAGTTGGCGGCGGTATCGGCGCGCGCTTCGGGCCGAAGATCAGCAGGCATTGGACGACTTGTTTGCTGCCGCTCGCCGGCACTCGGCCGCCGGCGCCTACCTGGCCCGCGATATGCCTTTCGAGGTGATGCTGCTCTCGATGCTGTTGGAACATCAGAAACACCTTCACGCGTTGTCTCGTGCGATAGCCGATTGCGATTCTCATGGCTCTGTCCCACCATCTCACGGGGTGGCTCCTTGATACCTATCCCGTTTATGTCGGCATGGCCGTCTGGCTTCTCGCTGACAATGGCGTTCGCCATCGCCTGATTGATCCCTATGCACCGGCCTTTTATCTCGTCGGATCTCATACAGACTGTACGCATGCCATTCACCTCCTGACGCGACGTCACATCGCCCATCATTCTCGTATGGTCCCGCGCCGGGAATTATGGGATACCGATACGATGTTGGTGTGTGAAGTCGCCATCGTCCATCCGACACAGTTTCATGACGCCGTCATGCTCGTCATGAAGTCGCTTCCCCGCCTTCGTTTCTATCAGGCTGATGTCGCATTGCCACAATTGTATTTCTACGATCGCCGTCTGTTTCCCCTTTGCCGTTGTGAAGCCGATGTCACCGGCGATGCCATCATTCGGGCTATTCATGCGTGCGATTCCCCTTGGGCGACGGACTATCGCGTGCCGCCGTTGTCCATTATGGAACTGATGGTAGAGGGAGCGTCGCCCAATCCCAATCATGGCGGCGTCTTTCATCTCCTTGTTCGAGTCGAAGAAAGGGAGCGGTATCTGGAAGGGGAGGACGCCGCCGAATTTGTGCAGACGGTAAACGGACTCCTGCGCCGGTACGATCCGGATGTGCTGCTGACCGACTGGGGAGACTCCTACATTCTGCCGCGGCTGATACATCTTGCGCAGTCGCTGGGCATGCCGCTGGAACTCAATCGCGACACCGTGCAGCCGGTTGCGGTCCGATCAGCCAGGTCCTATTTCTCCTATGGACGCGTGTTGGCCCAAGCCGGGGCGCGAACACTCTATGGACGGCTCCATCTCGATCGTCATAATTCCTTTGCGCTTGCGGAGACCGGACTGGCTGGCCTGTTCGAGCAGGCGCGGGTGGCGAAAGTGCCGATTCAGCAGATGGCGCGCACGACGACCGGGACCGGCATTACCTCGATGCAATTGGAACGCGCCCATCAGAGCGGAATTCTGATTCCCTATCGCAAGCAGCAGGCGGAGGCCTTCAAAACCGCTTTTGAACTGTTGGAGACAGATCAGGGGGGCCTCACCTATGCGCCGCTCTCCGGCTATCATGAGCAGGTCGGCGAACTTGATTTCGCCTCCATGTATCCCACCATCATGACGCAGTTCAATGTGTCGCCGGAGACGGTCAACTGTCTCTGTTGCGAAGAGGATCCTTCCGCGCGCGTGCCGGAAATTTATCACCATACCTGCCGAAAGAGGCAAGGCTTGGTTCCACAAACGCTGGCGCCTCTTCTGGAAAAGCGCGCGCGGTACAAGCAACAACTGAAGACCATCACGAATGTCATGGTACGGCACGTGATCGATCAACGACAGACGGCGTTGAAATGGCTGCTGGTCGTGTCGTTCGGCTATCTCGGCTACAAGAATGCACGGTTCGGGAAGATCGAGGCGCATGAGGCGGTCACGGCCTATAGCCGCGAGGTCCTTTTGCGCGCGAAAGAAATTGCGGAAGCGCAGGGGTTCCGTTTTTTGCACGCAATTGTCGATTCGCTGTGGCTGCAGAAACAGGGAGCCGTCCGTGAGGACTATGACAACTTAGCGTCGGCGATCAGCGTGCAAACTGGGCTGCCGATTGCCGTGGAAGGACTGTATCACTGGATCGGCTTTTTGCCATCACGGGTCAACCCGCGCATGCCCGTGCACAATCAATTCGTCGGCGTATTCGATGACGGCAGAATGAAAGTGCGGGGGCTCGAAGTGCGGCGGTCGGATGCCCCGCTCATTGTGAAACGGGCACAGACCGACATGTTGCAGAAACTGAGCCAAGGACGCTCGATTACCGAGTTAGAGGCGATGATTCCGCATGTGCAGGAGATCATCGCCGAATATTGCCGCTACCTCCGTGAAGGGCGAGCCTCGATCGAGGAGGTGGCAATCGGCAAAACGCTGACGCAGGCACCTGAACAATACCGTCATGCCACGCGGACGAGCATTGCGGCGAAGGAACT
Source organism: Nitrospira sp. (assembly GCA_033852435.1). GTDB lineage: Bacteria > Nitrospirota > Nitrospiria > Nitrospirales > Nitrospiraceae > Nitrospira_C. The sequence continues at coordinate 5,798 of JAWOMO010000171.1, read as the reverse complement.
GCAGCGCCGGGGGGTGTCGTTGCAGCCGGGAGAAACGATTCACTATGTGATCAGCGATAGCCACGCGGCCCTTCCCGATGACCGCGTACGGGCTGTGGCAGGTTGCGACGGCACGATCGCATATGATGCAGAGGCCTACGTCACGCTGGTGCGCAAAGCCGCACTGGCGGTGTTGGGGCCTCTCGGTGTGACGGCAAAGGAACTGGAGAGGGAGGATTGAGGGAGGAAAAAAGAACTGGAGGTGTTTATCCCGTCGGCAAGAACAACGAGAGGGGCTCCGAGTCGAGCAAGCTTGGTATTCGTAGTTGAAGAAACACCGAAGCTGTCTATCCGCCGACGGCCATTACGATAAGGCAATAAATAGTCGGCGGGTCAACCGAAGCACAGACTGGAAGATAGGGGAACGCTAGAGGTGTTTATCCGGTGGCGACAATGAGGAGAGGCTTCGCCTGGTGAGCCGCCGGTACGAGCAAGCTTGGTTTGGTGACGGTGAACCGGATTAAATATTATTTTGGATCGAAAATCCGGGTCTCCCTTCGGGTGCGCGAGCAGGCAATCGGCGGCTTATGAGTTCTTGTGATACGTAAAGTAGTGAGGTAGTTTAGGTATAAATAGAGGGGATATGCGGACAGGAGAGGACGAGAATACTCGTTCTGTCCGTACCCTTCGTACCCGTTTCGTACCCAAAATTTCATAGTACAAAGCACCAGGATACCGGGGGATACCCTTGCGCAATTCGGGCCGGGGGGCCAGTTCGGGGTACCGGTACCAATTATTTCCGATGAGCTAAAAGAGAGCAACGGACGGGGGATAGGCTTGTTCCTATCGTCTTACGCCGAACCGGGTACCTTGGGTCCCAAGCGGTTAGACGCGCGGTAAAAAGGCTTTCGATTTAAAAATCATCAAGTAGTGGTCCCCCACCGGGGGGGAATGCACATAACATTTTGGCCACGATGGGGTAATTCGGATGAACTATTGAAAAGGGACTCTGCACGCCGTTTAGGGAAGGCGTAATGTGGTCGTCAATCCTAAGCTACTCTGGCTCAACCGCAAACGGTTCTTGCGATTCAGACGGTCCACTTCGAGAAATACCTCAAGCCAATCCCATTCCGGCAACTGGTGGATGACCTCCTCCAACGTACAGTCTGGATGCGCCTTCACCACTTCGAGAATCTGATCACCTATAGTTGTGACTTGTTGCAACATGTGCTCCTCCCTTGCTCTGACAAGAGCCTTCGACCTATAGGCTACCCAGGCCGCGACAGAAGATAGGCCATGAAGATTGCAAAGGGATTAACCCGCCGTATCAAGGGTGTTAATTTGTTCAGCGACAAGGGGTGACCGAAAGGATCGGAGAAGCTAGTGGGGGGGATAGCCTTGGTAAGGATATTGACTGTAAGAGGAAGGTACGGATATACGTCTTGGCTGCTTGGACCGATCCGAGAAAAGAGGCGGCAGATTCAGTAATTGGTGACAGGATAGGGAGGTAATACCCACATGATGACGGAAATCAAGGGGGCGGTTCTGCTCCTAGGCTGCGTGATGTTCCTCACCCTGATTTGTGCAGTGGCTGCTCTCGGAGTGGTGACGCGACCAGGCCGGTGGAGTGAGAGGGCGAGACCGGTGAGTTGATAGGGGGGGATAGCCTGGGGGACCATCCACCTCGCAGAGAGGGTAGCGCGTATGGGACCCGTGTGTGTGAACGGTTTATGTGGAGGGTAGGAGGATAGAATGACAGAGGAGGAATGGCATGGATAATTGTGAATCGACTCGCTATGGTGGTTGCGGGGAGAGAAACCGTTAGGATGAGCCGCACCTGCACTGTCGCTGCAAGGAGTTTTTCTGCACCCACTGTATCCAGGCACATAGCTGTCCTGTGTCAAAACTTATTCTGCCTGTTCGATAGTCGAGCTCAGCGAAACCAACCGCCATCCTGACCAGCCTTCTTTCACCAGCGCGGAGACGACCGTCTTGATTCGCTCGGCCTCTTTCGACTGAGGCGTGGCGAACTCCACCCCGAAATCACGCCCTTTGACCCACTTCACGGTGGTGGCCTCAATCAGCAATGGATCAGAGACTCCCGGCACAAAGATTTGCAGTGCGAGCGCCATCCCGACGGACACTGGTGCATTCCCATTAATGTAGCTCCCGCTCAGGGAAAGATCTTCGATGATTCCTTCACCGGCAATCCCGTCCCCTAGATACCGCACCGGCACTAATTTCTTGAACCTGTTAGCCTTTCGCAGGACAAATCCGGCCATTTTTTCTCCTTTCTCGCTCGATCACGCTTGCTGGTCGGAAGCTCGGAAGGTTGGCGCGATCACTACGTCTGCCTTCACAAGTTTCTAAAGCCATGCGATTATTCCGTCTCGCCTTATCTGAATAGGGAATAGGAGCAAGCTATATTCCCATAAATTAAAGGCCTGGACCTGATCGGAGAAGATGGGAAAGGCTCAACATAACGATAGGTTGGGGACCCCTCGCCAATAAGTATAAAAGGGGGACCGCCGCAGTCCAATAGATCTAGGCCGTCTCGCACGGTACACCTTGAGCGAAAATGCTCGGTACCTAGGCTGCATCTGTTCATCCTTTCGCTTGTAGGGTCACCTCTTTGATGGTCATGGTTTCGCGTTTGGGGCGTTGGTCGATCATCTCCTGCGCGATCACTGGTTGTTGCACGCGATTTTCCATTGGCGTTGATAAATACTGCGAGGTGGAACTGGTTGCCACTTGCCTTCGTCTGATTTCGTAAACACCGCTTTACCGCTTCCCATATTGCCAGAGAAAGTCGTGAACGTTATCACCCGAACGTGCTCTTCCACGCAGTCGTATTCGTGTTGTCCTCTGCTAGACAAAAACGGGTCGCCCGTCTCGGTTTGTATTGTTTTGTAGTCGTACAAAGTCCACATCTTCACGAGATCCCCTTTGCGACGAATGGTGTCTGGATCGACATATACGGTCATTCCAGACTCGGATATCCCAATCTGCACCCACTCCGCATACACTGGTCCATTACTCAGCAAGAGAAGTGTCAGCAGTAACCCGAAACTCAAACAGCAGGCTAGATGCAGAAGGCAGCGGAACTGTCGAATCGTGAAGGGCATGGGAGCCTCAGGGGATGGCTCAATTCTAGGAGTGGGCTAACAACGGCGCAAGGGCCGACTTTTGAAATGATGTAATTCTCGCGAGAATTGGTTGTTATTCCCATTGTGTCATTTCCAATTCTCACACGATATCGTGCCTGTCAGGTCAACTCACGCTATGGTTGTTCAGTAAATTCTATCTTCGTGACCTTTACCTCAACCTTGCTGCTCCATTCGGAAGGCGCATCGTTAATAATCGCTTCGAACCGACGGCTGTATCCTGGCTTCAGGGGGAGAGGTGAACTTGTGAGAGAAACATCCGACGTATTTACCGGGTGGTATAACTTCTCGAAGATCGTGCGTCCATTCTTGTCGAGACAGTAAATCGTAATCTCGACATCAGATACGACGCGATCCCCTCCGTTCTTTAGTTCGCCAACAACTCCCTTGCGACCAAGCGTCATGGGTTCGACAAACACATCCCTAACATTCATTTTGTCGAGGTATGCCAATTCAGCGGCGAGAGGTGCCGTTGGTTTTTCAGAGATTGATACGGGTGAGGGGACGTCGATGTTCTCGGTACGAATTGCTTCGGTGTTCCTGTCTCTAGTCAGAGAGAGGATGAGTCCACCCAGTATTCCCCAGGTAACGGTAACGATCATTGCGAACTACCAGGGCACAGCCACCCATGAACGGGCTGATGCTATCAAGCAACTGCTCGGTTCAAATAATAGAATTGTATTGGTTGATTCCGCGATACACCTGCCGCGATCCACCGCTGCTTTCCGAAAGGCAAAATTCACCGTGACGCCCATCCCTTGTGATTACTATTCCAAAATGTCAACCGATCTATGGAGTCTCTCCGGGCTTGTTCCTAGTGCTGGAAACTTACAAGCCAGCAACGAGGCTGTGTATGAGTATGTTGGTCTTCTTGCATACTGGCTGCGCGGGTTGATCTAGTGAGTAGAACACCCATGCTTCATTTACCAAAGTCCGTCGGAAAGGCGGTGGATCGAGCGCTGCCAGGAAAATTGACCGTCGCATTTTGAATGTGCGCGATGATCGGTGACCGACGCCACCCCTGGCACGGGGGCAACAACGGCTGGACGGGCTTTAGACAAGACTGGCCGTTCTTGAGACAGTGCCGACCGTGAACGATTGCTGACGCACGGAACGGCAGCGAATGGTGGGGACGAGAGGGCGCAGCTATTCAGGATTGATAGGTTCGTGAATTTGCAACAAGGGACCTAGTCGATCAGGTGTGCGTGTGTATTAGGACAGATACGAGGACGAAGTAAACGATACGATGGTGCTGTGCAGGGCTTTGATGGTCTCACTATCGAGGGCGGACATGATGTGGGGCGGCGGGCCAAGCCGAGCCAATACCGATCCGTTAAAGAACACCGACCATGTTGAAGCCCACTGATCCATACTGATCTATGCCCTGGCCGATCCCTTCATCGACTGTGTCAAGACCGTCGAGAAGCTGATCGCGTGGGATTATGACCTCCCCCTACCGTCTTTCATCGTCCGATTGGTCGCACATACAACTTCTCGTCATCCCATGACTTCTTTAACTGCGAGGCCTGCATTGCTTCTTCGTGAGTTAATGCCGGCGTACAATAAGCCTCCCCACGGCAAACAGTATAAGGATGCGGAGCGCAGCTTACCGCCCATACCAACATGAATGTACCTAATAGAGTTGGTAAGTATTTCACGGGAGCCTCCTTTCGCTGATGCCTAACACCCTTGTGACTATTCGGAGATGCTCATCTCTGTTTGGTCTACAAGATAGTGAAGCAGTTCTGATAAACGCCGTGCATCGTGTTGCTCCACCTCAGACACCTCGAGACCGATTTGTCCATTCTGACACCACTTGACAGTGGCAGTTGGGAAGTCAATGTAAGAGCCGTCTGCGAGCAATAGGCGGGCATATAACTGAACGCCCGGGGCGATCTCTCGGTTGGTTATCATGCATAGCCCTCTTTCTGAAACGTCTAACGTCATGCCTTCCCCAGCGTAATCGGGATAAGCAAATTGAATTTGATAGTGCACTGTCCGGCGCTGTGCTACACGGGATTCGAGCGCATTGCATGAATCTGGCGTGCGCATTGTAGCTCCTCCGGTTTAGTGGACGTCTTAGCCCGGGCTTTATGTGTGCCGTTGGAACAGGCCTCCGGGGTTTTGTATTAGCCTAATCCCGGGCCAGAGGTCTTCCAATTCCTCAAAGGTTGTACGGTACGGTACATACGCACATCGGCGTAGGCGGAAAATAACCGCACGGGTTGCTAACCTGAATGGGGTGTATGTTTGCGTAATTGGTGGTGCAAGAGTTGCCATAATACAGAGGTGCAGCAACGGTCATCACCCGTAGACGGGGCAGCTACTACCGGCGTTGGTATACCTCTGGGTGTCCTGAGGTAGGCCTTCGTCGGGGCTCAAAATTAGCGGTTCAACACCAAAATATCTCTCAGATCTGACTATCGGACCCACGAATTAGGAAACAGTTTTCGGGACCCTGTTCCACCTCCCACAGACTTACTCAGGCCGACTCCAGCCAATGTTTAGCCTAATCTCGGACTTTGGCTGGAAGAGGCTGGAATGAGCTGGAGTGAGGTAGCGTTGAGCACAAAATGACCGCAATCGGCTCGCCGACCTGCGGCTTACCAGGACCATGCGGACTCCAGCCGGCTCGATTTCGCGAGCACGCTACGG
>JAWOMO010000141.1:0-5495 GCA_033852435.1 Nitrospira sp. | reverse complement strand
TGGAAACCTATCGCGCCGCAATTCATCTCAAACCAGATTGGCCGGATCCCTACCGGGGACTTGGCCAGGTGTTACTCGACCATCACGACTATGCGGAGGCGGTCCAGGCGTTACAAAGCAGCATTCGCTTAGGTCGCGACGATCATCACGCCTTCTATTGGCTGGGCCGGGCCTATATGGGGCGGTACGATCTGGCCGCGGCGGCTATCGCGCTCGAGCGCGCGACGGAACTCAAGCCCGATGATGCCGAAACGTTTGCGGACCTTGGCCTCGTCCGGATGGCACAAGGCGATGTCTCCGCCGCGGAACAGGCGCTCACGCGTTCGATTCAGTTGAAGCCAGATTATGCCGAGGCCCATCAACTGCGCGAACAACTGGGCAAAGCCAAAGGTAATCGTGAGGCAGTCAAAGAAGCGGGCATGGCGCGACTGAAGAGTCTCTTTGATCGGGAATAGAATTAGGGATGCCAGTCCGGCTGGGTATTGGAGGTCGATAACACGATCGCATGCACGGCCAGCTGATGGCCGTCCGGCTGTTCCCAGGTCTTCAGCAGGAGTTGATGCATCTCCCGCACTTCAATGGCACCGAGCGAAACCCAACCGGGCGCGGGCGGCAGTTCTCCCTTCACACAGGTCTTGGCGCAGAGATTGATCCAGGGATGGCCGGGATCTCCGCTGCCATAGGCCCATGCCGCATAGGTCCCCGCAGGCAACTGTGAGGTCGTGCGAATCGGTGAGACACCCGGAAGAGGTTGGCGAAACATCACCACGCGATCCGCGTTCTCGCGCGGCACGCCGCAGCTGGTCCCCTTTGCATAGACCCACAACGTGTATTCGCCAGAATTGGCCTTGCAGTCCTCGAAGGCCACATCCGTTCCGCCTTTCCAATCGGAGGCGCGAAAGATTTGCGTGGCGGGAGGTGTCGGCGCATCAGCGGCAAAAAGCGCAGAGGGCCAGAAAGAAAGTACAAGGGCGAGGTGTGTCGTGACGAGAGTCAGAGGGGCGGTGCGGAAGTGAAAGAAAGGCATGAAGAAGTGTATCGAAGTAATGAAGAAAAGGTCAATGTAAGGAGGTGGGTCCTGTCACGGTGCACAACGCCAACCCTGCTCACTCCACCCATCCCCCAGTGGGTCCCTTTCACTCAAGGAAATCTTCTCCATCATCCTCAGTCAAGGGAAAGTGTTGCTCGCAGATTTGTCTCAGCAGGCTCCCATCGACCGGCTTCAAGATATACTGCCTGGCCCCCAGGCCGAGCGCTTCTTCACGAAAGCTGCGATCTTGCTCAGCGGTCATCATCACGACCGGCACTTGCGCATAGAGAACCCGTAGTTCCCTGAGCACTTCCATACCGTCCATAACGGGCATTTGCAGGTCCAGCAGCACACCCCTGATAGGAGCCTGCTTCGCCTCAAGGGCCATGAGCGCCAACCCCGTTCTTCCGTCGTGAGCGACGATGACGGAGTAGCCCATGGCCTCAAGGCGATCTTTCAAGGCTTCACAGATCATGGAATTATCATCGATGATCAGAAGCCGTCGTCCCATCAAGCGCTCCAACCAGAGCCGGAGATGGTTTCGCCATCTCCACGGTATAGGTGAAACCCTCTCGCCACAGAACGATCTTCCCTGTGCGACTCAGCACGTCCACAGCAAGAAAGAGCTGACTCCAACTGAGGTCCGGCATCTGTACAGCGATCTCCTCAACCGTCAATTTGCCCGATGCACGAAGGAGATCCATGATAGCGGATTCCCGTTGTGCGTACTCGACGTGGTGATTCCCAGGGCGGCCCTCGCTCGACATGGGATCCTCCTTTCTCCTCTCGGACTTTTGGATTGGAGGTGAAATGGTTATCGGTCAACGTGCGCGCTCACGGCCTGGGTCCTGCAGCTACGGCGATTCGCCAGGATTATAGGATCAATGATTCCGCCACATTGTACGCAGCTCCACGCGCGGGTCGTTTGTGTGCCCGTCATCCTGCCCCATTCCCCATACTTGACCGGCACGAGGAACCCCTGACAGCGCGGGCAGTGAGCCGGCGGCACGGTCGGTTCACTCTCCTTCTGTGACATTGAGACCGGCTGTTCGTTCAGCACCATCGTTCACCTGGTTGGTTCCAGGGCCGAGATCATCCCCTCGCCCCGCGCGTGTGGATCCACGACAACGAGCGTACCCCGCATGATGGGATGCAACTCGCAATGATAGCCGTAGCGACCGGGCGGCAAGGGAGCGATGAGGAAGCTGCTGTCCGGGGGGACTGCGATCGATTGAAAAGCGCAGGACTCGTCCGTCAGACACCCATCGTGGCGGACGCTATGAGGAGATCCCGTTGCATTGACCCACCGAACAGGGGTGCCTGCCGGCACGACCGCAATCTGAGGTTGGTAGTAGGGGGACGTCGTTTCGAACGCGATCTCGACAGGATCGGGTGAGGCAAACGCAGCTGCCGCGCTGCCGATCAGAAGCATGCCCGAACAGAGGAGAACGATGACAACCGGGAGTCGATTGTTGGATGGATTGGATTGGCTCATGGTGCCGCTCCTTTCCGCAAAGGATCCTCATCGATCTATCGCGGAGACAGCATACAGCCCGAGAGAATAAGGACTCGATATGGGGAAGGGGAGAACCGCATAAAGAATGCGTAAAGTTTTGCCACCGTCGGGATTCCACGCGAATTGGCGAGAGGGGGATCGGGGATTGAAGGCGGACAGCGATTAGGCAACCGACGGGGCATCACCGTCGATACTGAAGCGATACCCGACACCGGAATCGGTCAAAATGAAGCGCGGACGAGTAGGGTCCCGTTCGAGTTTTTTTCTCAGTTGTCCGATAAACACGCGCAGATACTGGGCCTGGTCCACGTAGGCCTGTCCCCAGACCTCCTGCAGTAGCATGCGATGCGTGAGCACTTTGCCGGCATGTTCGATCATATATTTGAGTAAGTCGTACTCGGTCGGCGTCAGTTTAACCGGATTCTGACCCAGCGTGACCTCGCGCCGGTCAAAATTCACGCAGAGGTCGCCGGCGATAAACACCGGTTGTGCACTATGAGCCCCGGCGGCTCTCCGCAACAAGGAGCGGATGCGGGCCAACAATTCATCCATGCCGAAGGGTTTCGTCATATAATCGTCCGCTCCAAGTTCGAGGGCTTCGACTTTGCGGGCTTCCTCGCCCATTGCCGAGAGCACGATGATCGGCACCGTCGAGGATTCGCGAATCCGGCGCACTACCTCCACTCCGTCCATCCCAGGCATGATGAGATCCAGGATGACCACGTCGGGACGCCGGTTGAGAAAGGAACGGAGCGCGCCTTCCCCAGTCTCCACCGTCTCGACCGCATAGCCGTTTTGCTCGAGATTCACTTGAAGCGACCGCCGGATCTGCGGCTCATCGTCCACGACGAGAATGCGCGCGCCCTGCGTCACGACGCCCCCTGCACGGTGGCGGGTTCGGATGCAATGCGGTGACCGGCGAGCGGCGAGGCGGCGAGGGGAATCCGAAACAGGATCGTGGTCTCGTGACCGGGAACCGACTCAGCGAAGATGGAACCGCCATGGGCCTCGACGATGCCCTTGCAGATCGCCAACCCGAGACCGGTTCCGGGGCTGCCGGACGATCGTCCGGATTGCACGCGGTAGAATCGCTCGAAGATCCGGTCCAGCTCGCCGGGAGGCACCCCTTCGCCGGTATTGGAGACCCGTACTTCGAGAAAGTGTTCTGCGAGTGCCGCGGTAAGCCGAATCGGGGATTCCGGTGGCGAAAACTTGATGGCGTTGTCGAGAAGATTTACGAACACCTGTTGAATTTGCACCCCGTCGACAGAGACCGGCGGAAGATCCGGAGCCACTAACACGTGAAGAGGCCGGCCGGCCAGCAACGGCTCGACCCGTCGGATCGCGCCTTCCACCAGCTCATCGACGATCTGCCACTCCCGGCGAGGCGTCAGCGTCCCGGCCTCGAGGCGCGACATATCCAGGAGATTGCCGACCAGACCGTTCAAATAATCCAGTTCCCGTTCAATGCCCGTAAGAAATTCGTAGCGTACAGCTGGCGGGAGCGAGGCACCGTTGCGGCGAAGGCTGAACAGCATCGTTTTAATCGCGGTCAACGGCGTGCGGAGTTCATGCGAGACGGAAGACAACAACGAGGACTTGATCGCGTCACGCTGATGCAGGGCCTGGACGGTCATCGCCTGGCTCTGTTTCAACGCCTGCTCCGCCCGCAGAAAGCGCCAGGTGCCCAACGTCGCCACCGACACCACCATGAGCACCACCACAAGTTCCCAGCCAATGAGGGTCTGGACGTTCTGTTCCGAATGTTGGGTTAAGAGCGTCACGGCGTCGTTCGCGATAGTCAACAGCGCGGCATGGTCCCTGAGCAGTACATCCCTCGTCATGCCGTTCTGGGTACCGATCCCTGCAGTTTGGAGGAAGGCATCGGCGTTGGTAAACAACGCCTCCATGAGCGTCCACTGCTCGAGCAGTTTTACTCGAATCTCGTCGGTCGGAGCAGCAGGGACCACCACCGTTCCACTGCGACCCACCTGGACAACAGTCGAGCCCCCGTGGATCAACGTCTGTACCCGCTCTTTCAGCGCGGTGCGAGTGACCTTGTACTGCGCGTCCACACCCTGGGAAGCCAGCAGCACTTCTTTCATATGACGCTCCAGCAACATGCGTTGCCGTCCCGCCAGGTCGATGACGAGGGCATCGGCTTCGCGGCTATGAATGATGGTCAGGGTGAGCGGAAGGATGGCAAGCGCGGTGATGATCAGGAGGCCGATGATGCCCACGACAGCCCAATTGACATCGTGCGACTTCACAACAGGCGGAGACGCGGCGGTAGCCATGGCGACCTCCAATCGTTCCCATCATATCAATGAGGCGATGGGGAACTCCAGGAGGGAGAATGAAAGGGTGCCAGCAGTTGCTCGTGTGAGAATGGCGAGGGAGAAGAGGAAAAGATCCGGCTCGAATGGCTAGCGGCCGCCATGTCCACCGCCACCGTGTCCGCCTCCTCCAAAATGTCCGCCTCCACGCCCACCAAAATGTTGGGGACTCATGGACGGGCCTTGGCGGGGCACCGAATAGGGTGCACGAAGCACGGGCGGGCTCGGTTGGGCGACATGGGGTGGATGGACCTGCTGCAGTGTGGGAGGCAGAGGGCGTGAGAACTGTGGCGGGGGCGCCGGTGTTCGTAATGCGTTGGCACTGGATCCGGCGTTGGCCGATCCTGGGATCAGAGTCTGTGGCGGCACCGGGACCGGTGCTCGTAAGGCGTTGGCACTGGTCGTGGCATTCGCCGATCCCGGGAGCAGAGTCTGCGGCGGGACCAGCAAAGAAGGACGCGGCGGTGCCGGCGCGGTAACTCCCGCCGATGGGGGTGGCAGGGTCCCGGCCTGTGTCGTGACGACCTGTTGCAGAACCGGGAGATGGCGATTCCGCGGATACAGGTGTTGCGCCTGAAGCAGCAATCCACGGACTTGTTGCACACCGATCCAA
>JAWOMO010000096.1:0-22012 GCA_033852435.1 Nitrospira sp. | reverse complement strand
ACTGCTTGAGCCTGGCACAGAGGTCAAAATCTTCGAACCCACGCAGCTGGGGGTCGAATCCCCCCACTCGTTGGAACACGTCCCGCCGAACAAGCATCGACGAGGGCAGAACCAAGCCCTCTCCAATCAGCCGCCCAAGGAGAGATTCCTTTGCCCTAGGTTGTTCTGCTTTCGTAGCCCCCACCTCCAGCACTCGCCCTTCAGAATCCATCCGGTCCGAGTTGCAATACGTCAAAACAACTTCATTGCGAGTTTCCAGCAAAGCCACCTGCTCCGCGAGCTTGTGCGGGTACCATCGATCGTCCTGATCCAGAAACGCGAGATACCGACCGGTCGAAGCATGGACACCTCGATTTCTTGCGGTACACTGACCAGCATTCGTTTGTGAGATCACCAAGAGACGCGAACGATATGGCTCTAACAGTTCGAGGGACCGGTCGGTGGAGCCATCGTCGACACACACCACGTCGAAATCACGGAATGTTTGAGCAAAGACGCTGTCAAGCGCCTCCTGCACATATCGTTCACCATTATGGATTGGCACGACGATACTGACAGTAGGTCGACTCTCGACGACGCTCACGGCTTGACAGCCTCCAGAATCACGGTCATCTCCTCACACGCGTTCCACAGATAACGACGGCACCGCTTCTGGAAGTAGGGAGGGAAAAACTTGAACGGCTTGTGCATGCTATATTCTAGCGACACCCTATGAAAGTTTGTCTTGAGCCCATAATAATTTGGCGACTTGAAGTACTCGAAGCTCTCCTCGGTCATGAACCCCACATGCGTCGGATCGACGAACGCCTTTCGTGATGCATCGTACGGCGTTTTGACTAATACCTGGGCCCCCGGTGCACACGCACGATAGAGTTCTTCCATGAACGTGATCAAATCGCGCATGTGCTCGATTGAGTGGATTGAATAGGCGCCACCGATGCTGCCGTCATTGAACGGCAATCCTCGCTCGAAGTCGCACACAACATCGACGCCTGGAATCTTCCGACAATCGATGCCCCCTGTCCCAGGCTGTTTGTGCGTGCCGCACCCGATATCCAGGATGATGCCCATTTATTGAAGCGTCCTAAGATATCGCGTATAGCCGCGGAGGCGAAAAGGAGCTTTGCGGATGGCGCTGCGATAATACTTCCTAGCCTCGGCCTTCCGCCCGATTCGTTCCGCCGCCAAGCCACTCAGAAGAAAGTGGTTGGCCCACTCTCGATCCAACGCGGCTCGCTGTTCGACCGTCAACGCAGTGCGCTGCTCCAACCGCTCGAGGAATCGCTGCCGACTGGAGAGCACCTTCTCTCGATGCATCGCCTCATCGAACGCCATGTCGCGATACCCGTGTCCTCGCTGAAGCTTGCGCACTAACACTCGATCCACGCACTCAAACGCCGTGACGGCATAGAGCCGGATTGTGAGATCGGCATCCTCGGACCCGTAAAGTTGCGGGTCAAGCACTCCGACCTTCTCAAGATCTGTTTTCCTGATCAAGAGGGTCGACGGTAGCGCTGTGTGCCCACCGACAAACGCACGAACCAATGGCTCCCTACTGTGCCTTGCCTGTACTCGCTCCTCAACCTTTCCTTGCTCGTCCACCACTTCATAGTCCGTATGCACCAGTCCCACATTGGGTCGGGCACGCATAATACTGAGTTGGGCTTCGAGCTTTCCGGGCAGCCACACATCATCGCAATCCAGTAATGCGATAAATTCCCCAGCGGCCTCACTGATGCCTCGATTGCGAGATCGCGCCGGACCGCCATGGTCTTGCTGGAACCAACTAATCCCGGTGGTGGTCGTCAACTCCCTCAGTACCGCCTGCGTCCCATCCGTCGATCCGTCGTCCACGACGATAATTTCCACACCCTTGACGCCTTGCAGCAGAACACTCTCCACCGCCTTCGTGACGAACGGCGCCCCGTTAAAAATCGGAATGACCACGCTGACAATTGGACTACACGCCTCCATTCGCACACTCCTTCTTGTCCAGCATGCGTTTGGCCGAAGCATAGACCTGATCGATAGTTATCAACCTCATGCAATTGCCTTCGCCCCGTCCACAGGTCGGATGGAAACAGAAGCGACAATCCAATCCCATATAAATGACATCCGCTGGACCTCCACGAGGGCCCCACTCATGTGGATTCGAAGGACCAAACAGCGCTACCACGGGAGTACCTACCGCAGAGGCGATGTGCATGGCGCCGCTGTCGCTTCCAACGAACAGCGCTGACCTTTTGGTAATGGCCGCAAACTGTCTAATGGTTGTACGCCCTGCCATGATGGCAGGGCTACTCTTGGCTTTCTGGCAAATCTGTTGCGCGAGATTAATTTCCTGTTGAGTGCCCCCGATCAGCACCTGGCAACCATGCTCGAACGCGAGACGATCGGCGAGCTCGGCGAACCGCTCGGGGGGCCAGGCCTTAAACCAATATCGTGCTCCAGGTTGCAGCACCACAATCGACTGTGATCGCTGAATACCGAACTGCTCTAACAATTGATCCGCACTATTCTCATCTTCCACCGTCAACCGTAGCTGAGGGACTTTTGATCCTGGTTCGATGTTCAGGAGTTTCAGAACCTCCATGTCCCGCTCAATCCGGTGCCGCACACCGGGCAGAGACTGAACCACTTGCGTGTAGCACCTTCCTCGCCAGCGATGTTCGTCGTTGAATCCAATCCGAACCGGTGCCCCGCTTATCCAACTCAGAAATGCAGACCGGTCTCCATCAGTCAAGTCAATCACCGTGTCGAATCGCCGACGGCGAATCTCGGCGATGAGCCGCCCCTGTGCTGCCAGAGATCCTTTGTCGAGAACCATGATCTCGTCCATGTCCGGGTTTCCACACAGCACGTCTTCAGTCCCGCGATTCACCATCATCGTGATTCGGACCTCCGGTTGGGCAACTTTGATGGCTCGCAGGGTTGGTGTCGTCAACAAGACGTCACCGATATAGCGGAGCTTGATGATGAGGATGTTGCGCATGATAAGAATTCTTGAACGTCTCCGGAGTCGTAACGTCTTTCGACCTGCCAAGCTTCGACTCCTTGACGGTAGTCTAACCACACAACTCCCTGTACAATGCGATGGTCTTGGTCGCGGCATGATCCCAGGAGAACTGCTTGGCGCGAGCGAAACCTTTGGCCTTCAAGGCGTCACGCAGCGATTCATCATCCAGCACACGGATCATCGCCTCTCCGAGCGCACGCGCATCTTGAGGATCTGCCAAGACCGCCGCATCGCCTGCCACTTCCGCACATGCGGTCGAATTGGACGTGAGCACCGGTGCCCCACAGGCCATCGCTTCCAACACGGGCATCCCAAACCCTTCGTACAATGAGGGGAAGACAAACAGATCAGCGGATGAATACAACAACTGCAAATCATTCGTGGACAACCGACCTGGGCAGAGCACTTTCTCCGTCAAGCTGCGCCTTCGAGCCGTTTCCTCATAATTTCCAAACGGATGAACGGGCGAACCAACAAGCACCAACATTCTTGAACCCAGTTCCTTCCGCACCAGCTCAGCAGCTGCAAGAAATGTCTGGTGATTCTTGCGTGGGTCTGCTCCTCCGATAAATAGGACAAAGTGCTCGGCCTTCAGACCAATCTGTTTCCGCAATTCAGCCATCGCCTGCTCGTCCCGGCGTGGGGAGAAATCGTCAGATACTCCGTTGGGAATCACCCTAATATGCTCGCGCTTCAGCCTATAGAGCTCCATGAGTTCTCTTGCTGAGAATTCGGACACCGTGATGATTTTCATGGCTCGCACCACGGTTTGTCTCATCTTGAAAGTCGATAACCCTTGTCCCAACAACTTTTTCGAGTACTCGGGGTGGCGGTCCAGCCAGAGATCGTGCACGGTCACAACTCCACCAAAGCGCCCGACGGTCTGCATCCGAAAATTGGTCCCGTGATAGAGATCCAATTGATCGGTTGAGCCTCTCTTCGCCATCCTCCATCGGCTCGAGTTCACCCACTGGAGGTGCTTCACGCCCTGCCAAGTCCTCACTGAATCAGGCTGCTCCGTGCCAGGTTTGGCATAGGCGAAAAAGTCGATGTCTTCTTGCCGTGCCAGCATCGTGCGGAGTAGATGGTAAGTATGCCATCCCACCCCACCCTTATCGCCCACCATCGGATTCGCGTCAAAACCAATTCTCATCCTCGTCCCTTCTGTGCTCCTGGCAACTCACATCACGAATTGCAGCAACCGCCCAATATCGTCAATGCGAATCATTGCTGGCCTCTGTCGATTGCGAGCCTCAGGACGGTAACACATCAGACTCCGCCACTCGTTTCGCTCCAAATTTATGCACCCACAAATCCTGTATCCACTATCGCTTCCCCGCATGGGAAGCAACTTGCCTGGTTAAATCCCACAGCTTGGCATACTTCACAAAGGTATACATGCTGGCGAAGACACAGACGATGAGACCGCGAACCCCATCACGGAAGCCCTGTTTCAGGGCATAACTCTTCAGGAAGACGACCAACGGCCGAAACAAGAGATCTTGCGTGTGCACTGCATGAACGGTCTTCCCCTTTTCCTGCGCCGCAAGCGTAGTGTAGAGCCCGAACTTCTTGAAGTGATCCTGTATGCACCGCTCAGTCAAGTGCTCGAAGGGCTCCGACAGCCTTCCCCGGGAGCCATGTACCATCAGATTTTCATGCACCAGCACGTCATTATAGTGAGCGCTTCCCCTGCGAAAGAGACGAATCTGATAGTCAGGATAAACACCCGCATGGCGCACCCAGCCGCCGTAAAAAAAGTTTCTCCGCGGGATTTCATAGGCAACTGGAGCACCTTCTTCCCAATGATGAATGCGCGAGAGGATCTCCGTTCGAAGGGCCTCAGGAACCCGTTCGTCGGCATCGATGATCAAGACCCACTCAGACGACGCCTGAGCCATCCCAAAATTTTTCTGCGGACCGAAGCCTGGCCAGGGCCGCACGAATACCCTGGCTCCGCCCTCCCGAGCCAGATCTACGGTCCGATCGTGGCTTTCCGCATCGACCACGATGATGTCATCGGCCCATCGTACGGACGCCAGACAATCGGCGATATTCCGTTCCTCATTCTTCGTGATGACCACGCATGCCAGCGTTGGCTTTCTGACGGACACATTCACAAATTGAACCTCCGCTGCAGGAGTCATCCTACAGCCTCCGGCGCCTACCCGCGAAATCCCCGACGGGCAACTTCGCGATAAAACCGCCAATTGAGCCAGCGGTTTCGCCTCGCCCCCCATCGGCGTGTCGCAGCGATTCGGGTCCCCATCACCGATGGATGCCCACCTCGAAATTCCTTCAGCACCGCATAATCGTCGTATTGAAACGCTTCTTGCTGGTACAACTTGGCCTGCGCAACCGGTGGCGTATCCCCATGATACGTGGCAATCTGTTCTTTTACCTTTGCCAGCATGGTTTTAGGATCTTTCACCCACCCATAATGAAAGATGCGGGCACCAGAGTACGGAAGCCATTCCTTGGGACCGCTCTGGAGATACTGCCGCGTTGCCTTAACGTGAAACCCCACGGCATCGCCACAGGACTCCACCTCGCCGTTGTTCCGAATGATGCGGACAGCCTTGTGATAAAACCAGGGATTCGTGGACCAATAGTCCGCAATAAAATGAAGATACCGGCACAAGAGCCCTTTCACCTCGGGATTGCCAAGATGGCGGCGCATCGCCTCTTGGATGACCGGCAAATCGTCTTCGTGCACAACTTCGTCAGCCTGAATGTAGAACGCCCAATCCCCTGTACAATGTGACAACGCAATGTTGGTCTGTTGGGCGTAGATCAATCCATCTTTTCGCAGCGTCTCATCCCAGATCGACTCCACGATCTTGATCTTCGGGTCCCCAATCGAGCGAATCAGCTCCAGCGTGCCATCTTCGCAGAGACCGACATTCACAATGAATTCGTCGCAGATCGGCAGGATGGATCGAATGGATTCCGCGACAGGATAGTCGTATTTCACCGCGTTGCGGCAAAAGGTAAACCCGCTAACCCTCAAGACTGCCTCCCACTCCTTTCCCAGAACTTGGCGTACTTTATGAAAGTGTAATAGGCATAGAGCCCCGAGAGAATCAAGCCCGGCATCCCGTCGAGGAAGCCAGCCCGCAGCACATACATCCTCAAGAACGCACCGAGCGGATGGGTGATCAGTTGATGGGAGGAAAACCGCCGGCCCTGCTCTACCATGCGACGGGCCATCAAATCCGAGTAGCGATCCTGTTTCGCCACATAGTGATCGATGTCCCGAAAGGGATACTGGAGCACCGGTTGCGTGAGATGGCCGACTCGTCCATTACATTCGAAACTCTCGTGAACAAGTTCTTGGCGATAACGAAAGCGGCTCCTTCGAAACAGCTGCGGCTGTCGATAGTCGGGATACCATCCGCAATGCTTGATCCATCGCCCTAAGAAATAGTTTTTCCGTGGAAGAAAATAGGCGTCGGCATCAGGCCCATCTTTCAACAGTCGGTCAATTTCTTCGCGCAGCTCCGGCGTCATTCGCTCGTCGCTATCCAAACTAAACACCCACTCATTCGAGCAGAATGACAGAGCTTGATTTCGAAGATGCCCGAATCCTTGGAAATCGACTTGATGGATTTTATCGCTGAACTCGCGCGCGATCCCTGCTGTCTTGTCCGTGCTATGCGAATCGACGACGATCAACTCGTCACCCCAGCCGGCCACGGACTCAAGACAGGCACGCATATTCGGTTCATCGTTGTAGGCGATCACGTAGACAGAGACCTTAGACATGGACCACTCGCAAAGGAGAAGGGTTTGAAACGACCTGGATGATGTGCTGAGCCACTGTTTCTACCGTCAGCCGATCCAGACAATCCCAATAGGGGCAGGCTTCATAAATACACTTTTCGCAGGTCGGCACCTCCGGTCGAAGCACGACTCCCTTTCCCAGCGGCTGCCACCGGATCGGCAATTGGTTCCGACGTGGGTCGAACAAGCTCACATTCGGCACTCCAAATCCCGCCGCAATGTGCGCCGGGCCAGTCGAACCGGACACCACGGCTTGACTCACGGCGATGACCGCCATCAGCTCACGGACCGAAAGCAGACCCATGAGGTTTGCGATAGAACTCCCGAGTGGCGAAGTCGTGAGGAGTTGTTCGGCAAATTGATCCCCTTCAGGCTGAGTTCCAGTCAGCACGACCCCTAGGCCCTGTCGGTCCAATAAATCGGCGAGGACGCGGTACTGTTCGATCCGCCATCGTCTCGCCGCAAATCCGCCGGGATGGAGCACCACCCACGGCTTTGGCAGTCCGCTCAAGCGGGACTCCGCCTGATGACGCTCTGTTTCAGTGATCACGAGAGCCGGCGGAGTCATCTGGCCCGGTGGCAATCCCAGTCCCGCAAGCATTCCAACATTGTAAGCCGCTTCATGCTTCGAGAAATCTTTCCGATGCTCATAAATGCGACGATTCGCAAGCACACTGTACCACCGATAACCAGTCGCCACCCGCAAAGGCACTCTCGCCAAAAATGCCGCCCACATCAGCCTTCGAAAGGGCTTGAGAAATATTACAGCATCGATCCCCCGATTGAAGAGTCCGACCAAATCGCGCAGGGATTCGTTGCCTGTTACCGTCCAGATATCGTCAATATCGGGGTGGTGCTCCAACACCGGCGCGGCATAGCGACTCGACAAGAACATGACCCGCGCATTCGGCATAAGCTGACGCAGCGCGGTGGCCACCGGCAGGCAAAGGATTTCATCGCCAATTCCGTCTGGCCTGGCGAGCAAAATATTCATCGGGGAACCATGCGAGCAGCGAGCTGGGCCTTTGCGGCAATCACGGCCTGCTCCGGCATGATCTTGGTCAGGCATTCCAGATGAACCTGGTTACGGCAGGAGCGACTGAAGCAGGGGCGACAGGGAACCTCGTTGGTCAACACACGATGACCCCCTCCGTACGGGCCTGTCCTCACGTGACTTGTCGGCCCGAACAACGCGAGGACCGGTGTCGCCACAGCGGCGGCAATGTGCATCGGCCCAGAGTCGTTGGTAATCAGGAGGGCTGCTTGGCTGAGTAGCGCAGGCAACAGCCCGACCGCCGGAACACCGGAGAAATCGATCGCTTTCGTCTTCATCATCCCGCTGACAACGTTAATGACTGGCCGGTCTTCACGCCCACCGATGAACAGCACCGGCCCATAGCCCCCTTCATTTAATTGATCCGCGACGGAGGCAAACGATGCGGCGGGCCACCGTTTTGTCGGCCATCTGGCGGACACGTTCATCGCCACCCAATTCGTCCCTGGCCCGACCCCGGTGTGACTCAAAAGACGAGCGACCTCATCGCGATCGGGTTGGGGAATTCGAAAGCGGAATTGTGCCTGGCCAGAAGGCTCAGCGCTCATCGCTTTTGCCACCAACAAATAGCGGTCGACGGCATGCATCTCTGCCGTCGGAACCGGTACAGGCTGGTTATACCACCAGGGACTGCCTTCACGCGCATTGGCAAAGCCAACCCGATGAGGGGCGCCACTCAGCCACCCCATAACGGCACTCCGAAACAGTCCTTGCAGATCGACGGAGACGTCGAACCGCTCGGCTCGCAGTGCCGCCACCTCTGACAACCACCCCTTCAACCCGGAATCGACCGGCCAGACACGATCGACGCCGTCGATCCGTTCCACAATACCAGCCCATTGACGCTTCACCAGCCACGTCACCTTGGCGGCAGGATGAGCCCGACGCAAGGCGGCCAGGGTTGGCATGGCATGTACTATATCACCGAGGGAACTCGGCTTGATAAAGAGGATGTGTCTGTAGTCCGACATGATAGAATCTCGAGGTGTCAGCAATCAGCTGTTCGCTCTTATTCGCACAATCCCGCCCCATGCTGAAGGCTGACTGCTGAGGGCTGAAGGCTCTTTAAGGCATCAGTGAGAATCCACTCGGCTGCCTCGTCCATGGAACCTGCCACCTTGTCCGGTACTCCCTGCTCCTCGCCCAAGCGATCGAGCGCCTCCGCGTCCACGGCTCCTGTTGTCACAAGGATCGGCTTCGCCCCCACGATTCTGGCCAGCTGCATGTCCCGCAGGTGATCCCCGACGTAATACGATCGTCGAAGGTCAAGCTGCAATTCCGCCACGGCTCGATCAATCATCGCGCGTCCCGGCTTGCGACAGAGGCACCCGTCATCCGGATGGTGGGGACAAAAATAAATCGCATCGAGCACGGCGCCTTCCTGTTCCAGCAACCCCTGCAGCCTCGCATGAATCGTCTCCAAGTCCTTCAAGGTGAACAGGCCGCGGCCGACTCCCGACTGATTCGTGACGACCACCAGCTTTGCGCCGGCCGCCTTGAGTCGAGCCAACGCCTTGGCGACTCCCGGTAGAAGACTCAATTCTGCTGCCGACTTGAGATAGCCTGGATCGTAGTTCAATGTGCCGTCCCTATCGAGGAAAACGGTGAAGCCGTCGAGAACCCCATCAAGCGTCAGGCGAAAGGCGGGAGGCGGGGCTTCCCCTAATCCCTCCCCCTTCACGCCTAAGCCGGTCAACCGTTTCACCGCCGCTTCATAGACCTCATCCGAGGAGACCCGTGTCATACAACGGTGATCGATTGGACATTCGCGCAAGAGGCAGGGTGCGCATTCGACCGGCTGCCGTACGATTGTCTGCTCCGCCCCATACGGTGATGTCGTCCGCCAATCGGTTGGACCAAAGATCGCCACAACCGGCACCCGCAATGCTGCCGCGATATGCATGGGCCCTGTGTCGTTGGTCAGCAGCAAGGCACAGCGTTTGGTGGCGGCCATGAGCTCGCGAATCGTGGTCGATCCGGACATGACCACCGAGGGCAACGACAAACGCCCGGCAATTTCACGTCCGAGCAGTTCTTCCCCCTTGGCGCCGAGAATCATCGCCGATACTCGTTTCCCTTGAGATTGAGCGAGCGTCTGGCACAATCGGTTCGTCACCTCAGCAAATCGCTCCGGTAACCATCGCTTGGCACCACCGTATGTCGAACCAGGATTGAGACCAATGACCATATCCTTCTCGCCGATCCCTGCCTGCTCAAGGCGAACGGCCATGGCCTGCATCTCATCGTGAGCGAGACAGAGCTCGGGCACGGACGGATCTCCTGTCAGACCCATCGGCTTGAGCAGATTCCAATAGTATTCGACCTGATGCAGGGGAGCATGGCGATCCGGGACGGCCACTGGTTCTGTGAGAAAGACGCTCCGCCCATCCGTCGCATACCCATAGCGCCGCGGGACTCCCGCCGCATAGGCCAACAACGCCGCCTCAAATGCGTTCTGAAACAGCACCGCGAGATCGAAACCGCCGCGTCTGAGGTCCCTCGCAAGTGTCCATTTTCCCAGCCATCCCGCATGACGCCCTTTATCATCATAAACAAGCACCTGATCGATCGCCGGATGGACCTTGAACAATTCGGCAACCAACGGCTTCACCAAGAGTGAAATCCTGGCCTCTGGCGCAATCCTCCTCAGCCCCCGCAGCGCCGGTTCGCACATGACCGCATCACCAAGCCAGTTGGGCCCTCGAACCAGGATATGTTTTGCGGCTTGCCTACGCACAAACCTCCGTCCGCATGGGCGACGATGCATTCAGAATCACTTGCCGAAGCCGGTCTGCTCCCACTGTTACCTCTGTGTCCAAGCGTATGGCCCACCAGTTCTCATCATACGCGGTCAACAACGGTACCATTTTGCCGGCATCTTTTTCAGTGGTGACGATCAGATCGGCATTCAGCTCCTTGGCTCTGGCACGCACCAGTTCAATGTCTGCCGGCGTGTAGAGATGGTGATCGGGATATCGAACCTCATCCAGCAGGCAGAGACCCATCCCTTCAGCCGTGGCACGAAACGAAGCCCCATGGCCGACCCCACTGCACAGCATGGCTCTCTTTCCCTGACACCACGAGAGAGGACGGACTTCACCGGCGGTAAGCGACATCAACCCTTGAGCCCGAAAGACAACTTGCACCGGATCAGGCAGGAGACCAATAGCCTTGCGCAACCGCTGAACCACCTGTGCGGCTTGCGTCGCCACATCAGCCCTCGTCACGACGATCAACGTCGCTCGCGCGGCGGAAGTGATCGGCTCGCGCAAACGGCCGGCCGGCACCACCGCCTCCAGTCCGTTCACATCGGTCGCATCCACCAGCAACAGATTCACATCGCGGTGAAGACTCAAATGCTGAAAGCCGTCGTCGAGCAGGATGCAATCCAGAGGGAATTGACTCAAGACCCATCGGCCAAGTTCGTACCGATCGGTGCCGACTGCGACCACTGCCTTCGGACACCGTGTTGCGATCACGAATGGTTCATCGCCGGCTTCCTGTGGCCCTGCCAGCAGCTGCATGCCATTCGAAACGAGAAGCATCTTGTCATGGCTGGTCCGTTTGTATCCTCGACTGAGAATCGCGATACGCCTCCCCTCTGCTAGCAGCCACTCGGCCAACCGGATCACAAGGGGAGTCTTTCCCGTCCCGCCAAGCGTCAGGTTTCCGATACTGATGACGGAAACAGGCAGCTTCTTCTGTGCAAATAATCCCCACTGATAACAGCGGGCTCGGAGTCCAGCGACAATTCCATAGGGAATCGCCGCCCAGAGGAACCACCATCGGACCCGCGACCCAGGAGCGAATAACATCTCTATCGTCCTGCTGTGAGGGGAACCCGGTTTCCCTGATGAGCGCTTTCGGTACCGCTTCGGTGTAGTGTCAGCAGAGTTTCGATCGCCTCCACTGTCGACCGCAAGGCTCCTTGATTCTGTTCAACAACGAGGCGGGCCGACCGGCCCATCTTCGCGCACTCCTCTTGATGCTCGAATAGTTGAATGACTTCACGGGTCAGATCTCCCGCATCGCTTACCAGTCGACCACCTCCTGCATCGAGAAGGAGAGACGCGATCTCAGCACAATGGTCGGTGTATGGGCCGAAGAGAACCGGCTTGGCCCAGACCGCCGGCTCGAGCAAGTTATGTCCCCCGACCGGAATGAGCGTGCCTCCGACATAGGCCACCACAGCCTCCCGATACAGTGAGGCCAGTTCACCGCGCGAATCAAGGATGATCACACGCGGTCCAACTGGAGCTGTAGATTGGGCCTGACTTATCAGGCTTCGACGTTGGACTGGCACTCCGCGTGCACGAATCATCGTTTCGACTTGATCGACCCGTTCGATATGCCGCGGAGCCAGCAGCATAATGGCAGAAGGCACTTGCGCCACCAGACTCCGATAGCAATCGACGAGGGCTTCCTCTTCACCCGGGTGTGTACTTCCTGCGACGAACAGCCGCTCTCCCTCCTGCAATCGAAGGCTTGACCTGATGGATTCCGATTCTACAGAGGGAGGCATCGGCTGATCGAACTTAATATTTCCTGTGCGCCGCACGGACCGCGCCTCCGCGCCAAGCGCAATGATCCGTTCAACATCGCGATCCGATTGCATCAGACACAGACTCAGTCCCTGCAACATCGTTCGATAAAACGACCGGACAGGTCTCCATTGTTGGCGAGAAAATGATCTGGTGGACAAACGCCCGTTCACCATGACGGTCGGAACCCCGAGGAGGCGAAGCTCTCGCAACAAATTCGGCCACAACTCTGTTTCGACGAAGAGATAGAGCACCGGCCGCAATTGGTTGACCAGCCGAGACACGACCCACGGGAAGTCGAGTGGGGCATAAAGATGCTCGGCCACACCGGCCAACCGCTCCTCGACCGCTTCTCGCCCCGTTTCCGTCACAGTCGAGACGACAAACCGATAGTCTGGGTGACGCCGGTGCAGTTCCTTGACCAACGGCGAGACCGCCACCGCCTCACCGAGCGACACCGCATGAACCCAGATCAGCGGCCGGTGATCGGCACAGATCGCGGGGGCACGAAACCCAAATCGTTGAGAGAAACCGCGGCGGCACCGTTGTTTGGCAAGCAAGATGACCAGAATGATCGGAGCGGTGATCAGGAGCAACGCGTTATAGAAGAGATGCCACATAGCGTTGTGGGTGAGGCGTGAGTCGTGAGGCCATGTGCCCCACCTCCTGAGGCTCCTGGCGTCACGCCTCGCTATTCACCTCGCGATCAGCCTCCGCAGTCATGCGATTCAAGACCGTCTCAAGTTCTAACCGCTTCACTTCGAGCGCTGATTCGTCTAGTTCCCGAGGCACGTAGATCGGAGCCCCCCACAGAAAGAGGCCGCGGGACCAAGGAAAGGGGACCATAAATCGATCCCAACTCGCGAAGTGTTTTTTTTTGAGCAGCCGAAGGCCAATGGTACGATCGGGAGACCGGAAGCACGCGCCAACTGGATCACTCCCATCTTCGCCACCTGCGCCGGCCCCTTCGGCCCGTCCGGCGTCACGACCACGTCCTTGCCGGATCGACCGAGCCGGATGAGCTCTCGCAGTGCGGCCGCTCCCCCTCTCGTGCTCGATCCACGCACCGCGTGGTGGCCAAACGCGGCAATGATCCGGGCGATGATTTCTCCATCCTGGTGCTGGCTGATGAGCACATGAGATCCGGGGCCTCGGTAGCCGAGCGGAATCATGAGTTGCTGGGCATGCCAGAACGACAGGATGATGTTCTTACCGCTCCGATAGAGCGCATCAACATGTTCCTGGCCGCGCGTCTCGATGCGCATCGATCGACCCAATGCTCGAATTACGGCGGCGCCGATCGGAGGAAGTAGCGAGAGTTTGAGCCAGGTTTCCACCGGCTTCAGAAGCGGCTTACCCATTGGGCATATCCTGAAACTGCATGGCGTGGAGCCGCTTATACTGCCCGCCGCGAAGAAGCAGCTCGTCATGGGTTCCGGTCTCGACAATCGCGCCACGATCCATGACCACGATCCGATCGGCCCGCTGTATCGTCGACAGGCGATGGGCGATCACGACTGTAGTTCGGTTCTGCATCAAATTACTCAACGCCAACTGAACAACCCGCTCGGATTCGGTATCCAGCGCCGACGTCGCCTCATCGAGGATGAGCAAGGGAGGATCGCGGAGAATGGCGCGGGCAATCGCCAAGCGCTGACGCTCACCCCCGGAAAGCTTCACACCCTTCTCCCCTACCACTGTTTGATAACCTTGCGGAAGCCGCTCGATAAAATCGTGCGCATAGGCCAGTCTGGCCGCTTGTATAATTGCTTCCTCGGTGGCATCCCGTCGTCCGAATGCGATGTTATTGCTGACCGTGTCATCGAACAGCACGACATCCTGGGAGACAATACCGATCTGCGCGCGCAGGGATGCCAACGTACAGGACTGGATATCAACCCCGTCGATCAGAATCTGCCCCGTAGTGGGCTCGTAGAACCGAGGGAGCAGATTCACCAGTGTCGTCTTCCCGCTGCCGCTGCTGCCGACAATGGCAACCATCTCACCGGCCCGGATCGTCAGATCGATGTCGGACAGTGCCGGGACTGTCTGGCTTTCATAGAGAAAGGTCACATCTTGATAGACCACCGATCGTGCGACCGGTGGCAGGGTGAGCCGGCCGTGATCAGCGGCCTGTTCGGTCTCAAGGTCGAGGACGCTGAATACGCGCTCGGCTGCCGCAAGCGCCTGCTGGATCGTGTTGTTCGAGCCGGACAACCGGCGTAATGGCGTATAGGCCATGAACATGGCCGTTAAGAACGAAAAGAACGCCCCTGGCGTCATGTCTCCATGGATCACAAGATACCCGCCGTACCAGATGATGGCCGCCACACCGACCACTCCGATCACTTCCATGTGAGACGACCCGAGCGACGACACCTGAATCGCCTTCATCGTGGTCTCGAGAAACGCCCGGTTGCTTGTTCGAAATCGCTCCGCTTCGGCTTCTTCCCTCCCGTAAGCCTTTACCATGCGGATGCCGGAGAGGGTTTCCTGCAATGTGGACGCCATATCGCCCATACGCTCTTGTCCGCTGGTGGCCAACCCCCGAAGACGCTTCCCCATTCGCACCATCGTCACCACCGCTAACGGAATGACAATAATCGACAAGCCAGCCAATTTCCAATTCTGGTAGAAAATGACCCCCATCATGGCGAGAAAAGTGAGGCCTTGCTGGAAGAGGTCTTTCAACACGCCGGCGACCGCGTTCGCCATCAGTGACACGTCATTCACCACGCGGGATACCAGACGACCCGAGGCATTCACATCGTGATATTTGACCGGCAATCGAATGAGTTTGCCGAACAACTCTTGGCGAACGTCCGTGATCACCTGATTACCGACATAATTCATCAGGTAATTTTGGCCGTAGTTGAAGGCGCTTTTGAGCACGGACACAACAAAAAGCGCGAGGGGAAGCGCCAACAGCAACGCTTCGTTCTTATTGATGAAGATTTCGTCGAGCACCGGTTTGACCAGCCAGGCATAGGCTCCGGAGAAGGCCGCAACCAGCCCCGAGCAGAGAAAGGCCGCGATGAGGCGAACCCGATAGGGCCGAAGGTATCGAAGGAGCCGTATGAAACGATCTAGACTTGACATTCCGCTAACACAACCTGGGCGGCACGACGAGAAGCCCCCGGGCCTCCAAGCGATTGTCTAACTTGTTGCAGTTCTTGTTTCATCGCATTATACGCGTTGGAATCGGTCAGAAGGTGATGCACCTCCTGGCTCAAGCGATCAGCCGTCGCCTCATCTTGAATGACCTCAGGCACAACGGAATGTCCGGCGACAAGATTCACGAGCCCGATCCATTTCACTCTGATCAACCAGCGAGCCAGCCGATAGGTCAGCAGGGTAGTTTTGTACAACAGGACCATGGGAGTTCCCACCACCGCGGCCTGCAAGGTGGCCGTGCCGGACGCGATCAGCAAGACATCCGCGACAGCCATCACTTCGCTGGCCTGATCCCGGACGACGCGAACCGGGACGGAACTCTGATGGAGCAATCCTTGGAGCAGATTATCATTTATTGAAGAGGCCTGCGCCAGGATAAACCGCGTTTTCGGCTCAATGGCTGCCAGTTTCGCCGCCGTCTCCAATAGCACCGGGAGCAGCATGGTGACTTCAGCAACCCGGCTGCCGGGCAAGAGGCCAACGACCGGAGCAGACTCTTCCAGATCAAACTTTCGGCGTAGCCCTTGTCGATCATACTGAGGCGCCACGGCATCAAGGAGGGGATGGCCGACAAAGGTGCAGCGTACACCGGCGCGTCGATAGATCTCCGATTCAAAGGGAAGAATGACCACCACATGATCCACACGGCGCTGAATCCATTTGATCCGGCGGGGCCGCCAGGCCCAAATCTGCGGGGCGATGTAATAGAGGACACGTCGGCCGGCAGCTTTTGCCACGCGCGCAAAATGAAAGTTCAGCCCGGGGTTGTCGATCAGGACGATGAGATCCCAGGCCTCGCTCTTGAGCACTCGTCGGATGGCGCGGATCCGCTGGACCATCGCACGAATACCAGACAGACCGATCAACCCCATCACATCCAAGTGAGGGACCCCAGGAACCAGGATGACGCCAGCCGCCCGCATCGCCGCTCCGCCGATCCCGACCAATTCAGCCTTCGGATCGATAGCCCAGATCGCCCTTGCCAAATTGGCGCCGTGCAAATCGCCTGAGGCTTCACCTGTGACGATCAGGATTCGTGGCATGATCGACTCACGATGAGGAGACCTGTTCCTGCCGCGCCACAAACGCCGTGATCGCCTGAAGTACCTGCTGCGCAACGTCGAGCGCCGCGGCGCCGTCCTCCCCGGAAACGACTGGTCGCGTCCCGGTGCTGGCCGCATGCAGAAATGATTCGAGTTGAAGCTTCAGGGGTTCTTCTTCGCCGCCTTGCAGCTGCTCGACGTCGACGGCCGGGCGTTGACCGGCTTTGGCATCGCGCCGGCAGATCACGCCCTGTCGCGTTTGAAAGTCGATCGAGATGTACTTGTCCTGTTGGAATATGCGCAATCTCCGCATTTTGTTCATGGACACGCGGCTGGCCGTCAAATTCGCGACGCATCCGCTCTTGAATTGAATGCGGGCATTGGCGATATCGATCGTGGATGACAGAACCGGAACGCCCGCGGCTTGAATATCTTCCACCGGACCTGGATTGAACGATAACACCAGGTCGAGATCGTGGATCATGAGATCGAGCACGACATCCACATCGGTACCTCGCTCGCTGAAACTGCTGAGACGGTGACATTCAATAAACACAGGCCGTCCGATGTGGGGCCGCATCACCTGCATCACCGGGTTAAACCGCTCACTATGCCCGACCTGCAAACAGCGGCCTTGCTGCCGCGCGAGTTGAACCAGTTCGTGGCCTTGCGCGGAGGTTACGGCGATGGGTTTTTCGACGAGCACGTGCTTACCGGCCAAAAGACAGGTCTTCGCGACAGCGTAATGCGCAGAAGTAGGGACCGCGACGCTCACCACCTCGACGAACGGAAGGAGTTCGTCGAGGCTGCGGATCGCACGGACCCCGTGCCGGTCGGCGATCAGTTGGGCCCGATCCATCGACTGATCAGTGACTGCGACAAGCTGCGCTCCGGGCAGAGAAGCATACAGACGGGCATGGTGCTGCCCGAGATGCCCTACACCGATGACGCCGGCTTTCAAGGCTGTCACGGTGCGGTAGTCCCCCCCGTCGCGTCAGGCTTGACAAGCCCGACGACCGCAACGCCAGCGGAGCGGGCCTTTTCAAGCATGAGGTCGCGATCCAACAAAATCGTCCGACCAGCCTCTACGGCAAGTACCGAGGCCTTTACCGATTTCATCACCTCAATCGTCCTGGGGCCGACGGCGGGCAGATCGAATCGCAGATCTTGCTGCGGCTTGCACCGCTTTACGACCACGGCACCTTCCTTCGCAAGTTGACCGCCCCGCTTGATGGCCTCATCCGTTCCTTCGACGGCTTCAACCGCCACCACGACACGATCCTTGATGACGACGCATTGGCCGATATCGAGCCGCCCAATGTCATGCGCCACTTCCCACCCGTAGCGGATATCCTCCCATTCCTTCTGACTCGGTACGCGAGCCGTCAACGTCCCCTCCTCTGCAAGAATGCCTTCAAGGCCGAAGGTCGATTCGCAAATACTGATCCCTTCCCGCTCGAGTTCCTTGGCAAACTCCCGGAGAATGTCATCGTCTTTCCAGAGAGCAAGGCGCGTGGCCAGCGCCAGCGTGCGAAAGTCCGGGCGCACGGTCGTAAACACATGCGTCTTCTTGATGCCGCCCAACATAACGGCCTGGTGCACCTCATCCTCCTTGAAGGCCTTGATCAGCTTGTTGAGCTGGCCGATCTTGATCCAATGGATACGATCGACGTGGTTCGCCAAGTCGGGATCCGTCTCGCCTTCGTGCGCGACGGCCGAAACCAGATACCCGAGTTTCCGCGCGTTCTCGGCAAAGATAATCGGGAAACGGCCGTTTCCGGCGATCAGGCCGAGTCGTTCACCGTTGCGGACCTGGGGGGCTAGCGTCACAGGCTCTACTCCTCGTCTTCCTGCTCCTTGGCCACCGACCGACAAATACCACGCTTCGTCCCCTCAAGAAACGCCACCACGGCCATCACATCCGGTTGATCGCCGAATTCCGCCTTGGCCAGCCTTGCGGCTTCGGCTGTTCGATGTCCCGATCGAAAGAGAATGTCATAGGCCCGTTTCAACACCGCGACCCGATCGCTTGAGAATCCATGACGGCGCAGCCCGACGGAATTCAAGCCATACATCCGGGCCCGGTAACCGCCTGCCGCCCTCATGAACGGCGGAAGATCCTGGCCCAACGCACAACACCCCCCGACCATCGAATAGGCGCCAACGCGCACGTACTGATGGATTCCGGTCAGCCCCCCGATGATGGCGTGATCCCCGATCGTGATATGCCCGGCTAAACTGGCCGCGTTCGCCATGATCAGATGGCTGCCCAGACGGCAGTCATGCGCCACGTGCACATAGGCCATGAGAAAATTCTTGTTCCCGATTGACGTGATCCCTCCGCCCTGCACGGTCGCCCGATTGACAGTCACGTACTCGCGAAAAATATTGTCGTCGCCGATGATCACCTTGGTCGGCTCACCTTTATATCCCAAATGCTGAGGCGGCCCCCCGATTGAGACAAAGGGGTGGAGTTCGCACCGTTCGCCGATTTGCGTCCATCCTTCGACCGTCACGTGTGAGAGCAGTCGCGTCCCCTTTCCAAGCGTCACGTGTTCCCCCACGACGCAGAAGGGACCGACCACCACGTCATCGGCCAGCTGCGCCGCAGAATGAACGAGGGCATGAGGATGAATCTGCACGCTGAACCTCCGGAGATAGTGTCAATCGTGACAGGCTGCTCGTCACACGCAGACACAGCAGAGACGGTTCGCTGGGCTCGGCGTGGTGGCCATCAATTGACGGTTAACGATCGTCGCGCTTAAGCCTTCTCTTCGGTCACCATCGCGGTGACTTCCGCTTCGCACACGAGCTCATTTTCGACAAATGCCTTCCCCTGCATTTTCCAGAAGGGCGCCCGTTTCTTCACGACATCGACCTCGAAACGCAGGCGATCGCCGGGCACGACCGGCTTGCGAAACTTCGCCCCATCGACACCGGTCAAATACACGACCGGCCTCTTCGCCTCGCCCATAGACTTGAACGCCAGCAGCCCTCCGACCTGAGCCATCGCTTCAAGAATCAGGACGCCCGGCATCACCGGTCGCCCCGGGAAATGTCCCTGGAAAAACGGCTCGTTGACGGTGACGTTCTTGATTCCCACGATCCGCCGATCGGGATCCAATTCCAAGACCCGGTCGACCAGCAGAAAGGGGTACCGATGGGGCAAGAGCGCCTGAATATCGGCTTGTTCCATGACTGACATCAGCAAAACCTCCTCATTGGTCTATGGGGCGGGACAGCACGTGCGGCTACTTATTCTGACGGTCGAACTCCTTCACCACCTGCTCGGTCATATCCAAGCCCGGCTGATGATAGATGACGATCTTGATGACCGCATCGTTCCCCTTATCAATAATGGCAATCGCCCCTTCTCGTTGCGCAACAACTTGGGCCGCGTCCCGGACTTTTTTCGAATATTCAGCCACCGTTTCGCGCTGTTTCTCTTGGATCTCACGATTAAAGTCCGCCAAGCGGCGCTGGTAGGCTTCCAATTTGGCCTGGAACTGCACTTGCTTCTCCTGTTTGGCCGTCTCGCTCAACTTGCTGTCCTGAGCGGCCTGTTCCAATTCCTTCAATTCCTGGTCGTCGGCATTGATGATCTTCTGTCTGGTTGCCGCATACGCTTTCAACTCCTCCAATGCCCGTTTCCCGGCCTTCGACTTCTCGATCACAAGTTGCTGGTCCATGATCACCACTTTCGATGGGTCGGCTGCAAACGCTGCTGACAACATCGCACTCCAGACCATCCCGACTGTGATTAGGGTCACGAGTTTGTTTGCTCTCATCGGTTCCCTCCTCCGGATAGCGCCCGCTCAGATCTCACTCTCATGGATACTCGCGATTGAACTCTTCGAGAACTTGATTCGTAATGTCGAGGGCTTCCTCGCCAAAAATAGCGGGACCGCCTTTGCTCTTGTCAATCACCACTTCCAAGCCGTGGCGCTTCGCCACTTTGGCGACGATGACTTCCACCTTATCACGAAACCCGTCGAAGGCTTCCTTCTGTTTCTCTTGGATCTCTCGATTCAACTCTCCGGCTTTCTGCTGATACTCCGTCATGCGGCGCCTGAATGCTTGCTCCCGTTCACTCTTTGCCGCGGGACTCAGTATGCTGGCCTGCTTGAAGAAATCCTCCTCCATGCGACGCAGCTCTTTCTCCTCGATCTCGAGCAAGGCCTGACGGTTCTTGGAGAAGGCGGCCAGCGAGTCCTTGGTTTTCTTGCCGGCATTGGCCTCATTGAGAAGGCGCGCCGGATCGACAAGGCCGATCTTCCCCTCAACCTTGGCGGCCCCACCGGCACATCCCATGGCACTGCCGAGCCAGAAAGCCAACCCGATCGACAGCCAGAAGATCTTGCCTAGCGTTTGCGGCGGAATCACGAACCCCCCTCTTCTCCAACAGCCGCTAAAACAGCGACCCGATCGTGAACTCGAACACGCCTTTGCGTTCACCCTCGCGCGGATCAAGATTGATCCCGTAGGCTGCCCGCAATGGACCGAAGGGCGAAATCCATCGGCCTTCGAGGCCGGCAGCCTTTCGAAGATTGAACGAGATAGATTCATTATCCGCAAACCCTTTCCCATAGTCGAAGAAAATCACGCCGTTCAACTTCGCTTCGGAAGAGATCGGGAAGATAAAGTCATTGTTGAAGATCAGCTGCTTTTGCGCGCCGAGGAGCGTGTGTGTGCTCGGGTCGACCGGCCCTGCACGGCCGAATTGGAACCCGCGCATCGTATTAATGCCGCCGACGAAGAAGAGTTCGGTGAGGGGAACCGGATGACCGTCGATCGAGTTTGCCTCTCCGAAGCGAGCGTGAACGGAGAAACGAGTATCGTACGGAAGCGGCGTGTATTTGATCACATCGAGATTATATTTATAGAAGTTATTGGTCCCGCCGAGGTATGGAGTCCCCCAGTCAAACGCGGCACTCGTTCTCCACCCCGTTCGAGGATCAACATAATAATCCCGCGTGTCGCGTGCGATTGATGTTCTGAATCCGGTCGTGGTTTGATCTCCCAGCTGCCGACAGATGATCAGGCCTGGATTACTACCGCAGTTGTTATTTGGATCGCTGTAGTTCAGCTGCTCATCCACTAAACTGAAGCTGCCGGAGACATATTCGGACAGCCAGCGTCCAAACGTCAGGCTGGCGCCGGTCTTTTTCTCAAAATAGCTAATGTAATTGGTCATGCTGCGGTACACATCCACCTGCATGGAGGTTAACGAGTCATTCAGATAGGGATTACGGAACGTAATCAATCCGAGCGTCCGGTTCTGCCCGAGTTGGCCCCGAATGCGTCCCATCCACCCGTTGCCGCCAAGGTTTCCCTCCGTGATGTCGGCGATGGCGACCAGCTTATCCAATGTGCTGAAGCCGCCGCCGATGCTGAACTGGCC
>JAWOMO010000042.1:0-6015 GCA_033852435.1 Nitrospira sp. | reverse complement strand
TAGAGGCAAGAGATAAGGTCTTGGGTGCCGGGTTGAATCGGGAGGGTCTCGGTTGTTCCACCTCTGGTCGCGGTCACGGTCCCCTCACGATGGTGGAACGTGTATTCGATATCCTCCTTCTTCTTTCCCTCCCGCCGTCGAAAGGTCATGTGTTGCGGGAGCAAGGCGTGGAGGTCGAATTCGGACTCCACACGATTGTCGACGGGGAAGAACTTGGTGATCGCGGGCCGAGATTGAGCCGTGGTGATCAACCTGGCATTATCGGACTCCCCTGAACTACCTGCGTCCGCCACTTCCATCACGGCTGTTCCCGCCAGGATATTCAGCCAGGAGATTTCGTACGTCAGTTTCTCACCAACTTGGACGGATTGATTAGCAGCAGGATTGGAAACCTGCGCCGCAACGCACTGGCCACTCAGAACAATAGCAGTCGTCGCAGCGAGAAACCCTATGAACAACTTCATGGTGGAAGTGGACCCTCTGGATCGGCGGGGAGGGAATGGCTAGAGACCTAAGATACGTGTGACTTCGGCGAGTTCCCCTTCAATAACGGCCCTGATGGCGGCAAGCCTGTCAGGTGATGAGGCTTCAAAACGCAAGACCAATGCCGGTTGGGTATTCGAGGCACGGATCAGCCCCCACCCATCCTCGAAGATCGCACGAACCCCGTCGATGGTGACCACGTCGCGCACCACAAACTTCTGGGTACCAATCGGCTGCCGGGATTGCGCGCAGGAAGTCAGCCGTTCCTGGATTTTCTTCACTAAATCAAACTTGATGGCATCCGGCGTATCGACCCGAATCTCCGGCGTCACAGACGTGACAGGCAGATCGGCCACCAACGACGAGAGCGACTTACCAGTCTTTGCAAGAACCTCGACCAATCGGCAGGATGCGTAGATCGCGTCGTCATACCCGAAGTAGCGATCGGCAAAAAACATATGCCCGGACATCTCCCCGGCCAAGACCGCCTTCTCACTCTTCATTTTGGCCTTAATCAAAGAATGGCCGGTTTTCCACATGATCGGCTTGCCGCCCTGTTTGGCGATGTCGTCATACAGAGATTGGGAGGCTTTCACTTCGGAGATAATCGTGCTGCCGGGCTTTGCGGCCAGGATATCGCGGGAATACACCACCATGAGCCGGTCTCCCCATAACACCTCCCCCCGCTCATCGATGGCCCCGATCCGATCCGCATCGCCGTCGTAACCGATCCCGACATCGGCTTTGTGTTGTGTGACGGCGTGAACCAAATCATCGAGATTCTCGAGGACTGTCGGGTCAGGATGATGGTTCGGGAATCGTCCGTCCAGCTCGCAATACAGTCCCGTAACGCGACAGCCCAACAACTCCAAGGCTTCTTTCGCCACCAATGCCGCCACGCCGTTGCCGCAATCGATGACCACATGCAACCGCTTGGCATCCAGTCCTGCAAAGCTCTTCTTGAGGTAAGCCAGATAGTCGGGAATGATCGGGTGTTCCGACAGTGTCCCCCGGCCTGAGACGAAATTCCCTGCCTCCATCACCTGCCGCAAATCTTGAATCGCTCCTCCGTGGATGGCTTCCTTCCCGACACAAATCTTGAAGCCGTTATACTCCGCCGCGTTGTGGCTTCCTGTAATCATGATTCCGCCCTGGACCGGAAGCTGGAAGAGGGAAAAGTACAGCAGCGGGGAAGGACAAATCCCGATATCGATCACGTTCAATCCGCCGTCAAGAAGGCCTTTGATAAGGGATTTGAACAGTGCCGGAGAACTGAGGCGGCCATCCCGCCCGACGGAGATCGTCTTCAAGCCGCGGTCTTTGACATACGTGCAATAGGCGCGACCGACTTGTTCGGCAATCGATTCCGTTAATTCATTCCCGACGATACCGCGGAGATCGTATTCTCGAAAGAGAGCCATTGTTCGTCCTAGCTTAGTCCTACCGATGGGCCGTCCGCCCGTAATCGTCTTTGAAGCGGACGATGTCGTCTTCGCCCAAATAGGGGCCGTTCTGCACCTCAATAATGTGCAAGATTTCCTCACCAGGATTTTCTAAACGGTGTGCGGTTTCTACCGGAATCGCGGTACTCTGGCCAACCTGCAGATCGAACACCTCTTCCCCTCTCGTCACACGAGCCGTTCCGGTAATCACGACCCAGTGCTCGCTGCGTTGGTGGTGCAGCTGTAGGGAGAGCCGTCCGCCAGGCTTGACAGTCACACGCTTGACCTTGTAGCCGGGGCCTTCTTCAAGAACGGTATAGGAACCCCACGGCCGGTGAACGGTGAGATGCTCCAGGTGTTCCGGGGCCCCCTGTTTCTTGAGAATTTCCACAACCTTTTTGACATCTTGGGCGCGAGACTTCGGACAGACGAGCGTGGCATCGGGGGTATCAACCACCACCATGTCCGTCAAGCCGATCGTGGCGACCATCCGGCGATCGCCATAGATAATCGAGCGTTGACTGTCGATATCGACCACGCGGCCGCCCACGACGTTGCCCGACTTATCTTTGGCAGCCACTTCATCCAAGCTGCCCCAGCTTCCGACATCGGACCAACGAAAGGTGACCGGCACAACGGCGGCTTTCGTGGATTGCTCCATGACGCCTGTATCGATCGAGACCGACGGCAGCTTTCGATACTCTTCGTCGATGGCTGTCCTGGATGCTCCCTGCTCGATCAGCTGACCGATCTTATCGATTCCACGAGAGAGTGCCGGTTGATGTCGGCGCATCTCTTCGAGAATTGTTGCGGCGCGCCACACGAACATGCCGGCGTTCCAATAGTAGTCGCCTGCTTTGAGGTATTGCGCCGCTTTGGCGGCATTCGGCTTTTCTACAAATCGGCCGACCGGATGCCCCTTTAACTTCCCCTTTTTGACCAACAGGGTCTTCCGATCCGGCTTGATATAGCCATAGCCTGTTTCAGGGCGAATCGGCTTGATCCCGAACGTGACCAACAAGCCTTCATTGGCAAGGTTCGCCGCCAGAGAAACCGCCGCATCGAACTCACGCTGGCCCTTGACAACATGGTCGGCAGGCACCACAAGCATGACGGCATCGGGGTCCCTATGCACGAGTTCAAGCGCCACTAGCGCAATAGCCGGAGCCGTGTTCCGCCCTTCCGGTTCAAGCACAAAATTGTCTTTCAGCGCGTCCTTCCACTCGCTCAGCTGCACACGAATGGATTCCGCCTGGCCCGGATTCGTCGAAATCATGACCCGATCGGGAGACGCACCGCTTACCACCCGCCGCATGGTTTGCTGGATCAGGGTTTCGTCCCCAATGATCCGCAGCAATTGCTTCGGGAACAGCTGCCGGCTTAGCGGCCAAAACCTGGTTCCGCTCCCGCCGGCGATGATGACCGGATACAGATGGTTATTCAGTCCGAAATTCTTCGTTCTACGTCTGAGTGAACCCATAACGTGAGTCTCCTGCCTACCCCACCTCTACAAGCGTTTCTCGGAACCTGGAACTTCGAACCTCGAACCCCGAGCTTCCAGAATCATCTCGATTATTTCCCGAACCGCGCCTTCTCCCCCCTTCTTCGAACAGACGTAGTCCACGACGGCAGCAACTTGCGGCATCCCGTCAGCAGGCGTTGCGGAGAATCCGACCGCCTTCAAAGCCTCAAGATCGTTGACGTCATCCCCGATATAAGCCACCTGTTCTAGCGAAAGTCCATGGCGTGCGGCCATCTCACGAACCAGGGACAGCTTGTCCATCACGCCTTGGTGCACTTCTGGTATCGTGAGCCTCTCTGCGCGTCTCGCAACCAACTTGGTTCGTTCTTGCGTCACAATGGCCGTGATAATCCCGGATTTCTGCAGGAGTTTGATCCCCATCCCATCCCGCGTATTGAATTTCTTCCACTCATCGCCGGACTCCGCATAATACATTCCGGCATCAGTCAGAACTCCATCCACATCCGTGGCGAAGAGACGAATCCGCTCCAATGCGGAGGCCGATACTTTCTTCGATCGCCGTTTTCTGGGAGAGGCCATGCGACTGTATAGGAGTCGTCTAAGCGACTAGTAACATCTCTTTAGATCTGTGATAAGGCCATCTTACTGAATCGGCACAGCCATGCAACTAAAAATTGCTATCGGCAGTGGAGCTGAGTGTGCAACGTAAACAACCCGGACCACTAATTCGTGGCCGGAGCAAGATGCGGCATCCGTTTCATAAACCTGGCAAGTGCATCCTGCCAATGGGGAAGCGGCTCACACAGCGTAGCCAAGCGCTCGTTCGACAGAACCGAATAGGCAGGCCTTTTTGCCAACCGCCCCGCTTGATCCGTAGTGATTGGCCGTACGACAGTGGATAGTCCCATTTGCCGGACTATGGCTTCGGCAAACTCGTGCCAGGTGCAGTCGCCGCCATTGGTCACATGACGGATGCCCCGCACGTCGATCACTAGAAGTTTCTTCATCGCCTGAGCCAAATCATCGGCATTCGTGGGGCAGCCGCGCTGGTCCGCGACGACATCAAGCGTGGGCTTTTCATTTGCGAGCCGCATGATGGTCTTGACGAAATTCTGCCCTGCATGGCCATAGAGCCAGGCGGTCCTCACCACCAATGTGTTCCGGCACAGTTTCAAGGCCACAAGTTCGCCCTCGTACTTCGACAGCCCGTATTGATTGAGGGGATGAGGAGCGTCATCTTCTATGTAAGGACTCGTTTTCCCGCCATCAAAAACATAATCTGTCGAGACGTAGAACAACCTGGCTTGAAGGTCCTCCGCGGCACGGGCTACGTAGGTCGTGCCTTGCACATTCACGGCCCTGGCGCGATCGGGCTCGCGCTCAGCCCCATCCACATTCGTATAGGCGCCAACGTGGAGGATGACATCAGGACGGTCGGTTCGAATCTGCTCTTCGCAAGCAGGATCGGTCAGATCAAAATCCGGCAGATCCTTCAGAATCAGCTCTTCTCCTGTCAGAGCTTCCTGCAGTGCCTTCCCTAACTGCCCCTGTGCTCCCGTGATTAAGATCCGCACGCCTTACCCTGCTCGAGACGCCGACGATATTGCTCTTCGTAATATTGCATGAACTCTCCTGATTTGATTGTGCGCCACCAGAGTTCA
The DNA here is from genome assembly GCA_033852435.1 of Nitrospira sp. GTDB lineage: Bacteria > Nitrospirota > Nitrospiria > Nitrospirales > Nitrospiraceae > Nitrospira_C. Next base: position 946 of record JAWOMO010000042.1, on the reverse strand, counting down.
TTCCGTTGATACCACTCCACCGTGGCCTTGAGACCCTGTTCAAATGGGATCGTAGGCTGCCAGCCTATCCGACGCAACTTGCTACAATCCACCGCATAACGCCTGTCATGTCCAGGGCGGTCCTGCACGAAACGTATTAAGGTCTTCGGTTTTCCCAGGCAACCAAGCAATTGCTCGGCTACCACAACATTTTCCCGCTCATTGCCGCCGCCAACGTTGTAAACCTGTCCTGGTTCACCATGAGCAAACACGTGCTCGATCGCGGCACAGTGGTCTTGCACCGCCAGCCAGTCACGACGTTGGCGTCCATCACCGTATAGCGGCAAGGGCTGATCGTCGATCGCATTGCTCACGAACAGCGGAATGAATTTCTCTGGGTATTGATTGGGCCCGTAGGTATTGCTGCCTCTGGTCACCAGAACCGGGAAGCGAAAGGTCGTCCAGTAGCTGAGGGCTAAGAGATCTCCTCCGGCCTTGCTGGCTGAATAGGGGCTGCGCGGAGCGAGCCGGTCTTCTTCGGTAGACATCCCAGTTTCGACACTGCCATAGACCTCATCGGTACTCACTTGTAAGAATCGCTGCAGGCCAGCACGACGAGCTTCCTCAAGCAAGACACCGGTTCCGACGACATCCGTACGAGCGAAACTCCCGGGATCGAGGATCGAACGATCGACGTGGGTTTCAGCTGCGCAATTGATAATCCCTTCAACACGGTGTTCACGCAATAGCCGTTCAACGAGCGGTTGATCCCCTATATCACCCTGCACAAAGACGTAGCCCGGTCGTCCTTCAAGATCCTTCACATTGGCGAGATTACCCGAATACTTGAGGGCATCCAGATTCACCACTTCGTGTCCGCTCTGGACGACCAGCCGGCGAACCAAGTGCGAGCCGATGAACCCCGCCCCTCCCGTCACGAGCAGTTTCATGCGAGAGCCATCTTATT